>JBIOTT010000136.1:0-13605 GCA_044866195.1 Gemmatimonadales bacterium | reverse complement strand
CGTCCACAAAGAGATGCAGCACGACGATTCCCTCGACACCCTGCGTCAGCAGCTGTTGCGGGAAGCCGACCGGCGACTCCGGGTTGAGCGCAACCGGGGGCCCCTCCGGCGGCGGGGCCGATCCCGGGCTCTCGGACGGGAGGCGGACGGTCGCGTCGTCCGGCCGACTGCACCGGCCGGGAAGAACGAGGGCGACGACCAGCAAGGCCGCAGACTGGCCCCCGGTCATCGCTCCTCCGCCCGCCGCTGGAGGTCCGCCAGGCGATTCAAGGCTTCGAGCGGTGTCATCGCGTTGAGATCGAGGCCGCGAATTTCCTCCATCATCGGATGGGGCGCGAGCTCGCCGGCGAAGAGGGTCAGCTGGCCGGGGTCGGCCGGAGGCGCCGGAGTCCCCGGCACCACCCGATGCTCGTCTTCGAGGGTTGCCAGGATCTCTTTGGCCCGGGAAACCACGCGGCCCGGCAACCCTGCGAGGCCGGCCACGTGGATCCCGTAGGAGCGGTCGGTTCCTCCGGCTTCGAGTCGGTGCAGGAAGACGACCGTGTCGCCGGTCTCGCGCACCGCCACGTTCAGGTTCCGGGCGTGCTCGAGCCGCTCCGGGAGCTGCATGAGCTCGTGATAGTGGGTGGCGAACATGGTTTTGCAGCCCACCCGGTCGTGCAGGTGCTCGGTCACCGCCCAGGCGATCGCAACGCCATCGTAGGTCGAGGTGCCACGGCCGATCTCGTCCAGCAGCACCAGACTGCGGTCGGTGGCATTGTGGAGAATCGCGCTGGTCTCGCTCATCTCTACCATGAAGGTCGACTGGCCCCGGGCGAGGTTGTCGCTCGCGCCCACCCGGGTAAAGAGGCGGTCCACCACCCCGACACTGGCTGCTTCCGCGGGCACGAAACTCCCTATCTGGGCTAGCACGACGCAGAGCCCGATCTGGCGCAGGATGGTGGACTTCCCCGCCATGTTGGGCCCGGTCACCAGCAGCACCCGCTCCGACTCGCCGAACCGCACGTCGTTGGGGATGAACTGCTCCCGGGGCATGAGCCGCTCGATGACGGGGTGGCGACTCTGGCGGAGGATGAGGCCGAAACCAGCGTCCACCGCCGGCCGCACGTAGCGATGCTGCACCGCGACCTCACCCAGCGCGCCCCAGACGTCGAGCTGCGCGAGCGCACGGGCGGTCCGCTGGATCCGCTCGATCGCACCGCCGACCCGGGCGCGCACCGCGGCAAACAGCTCGGCTTCGCGGGCACCGATCCGTTCCTCGGCGCCCAGAATCTTGGCCTCGTACGTCTTGAGCTCGGGTGTGACGTAGCGTTCGGCGCTGGCGAGCGTCTGGCGTCGCTCGTAGTCCGCCGGCACCTTGGCGGCGTGGGCGTTGGTGATCTCCAGGTAGTAGCCGAATACCTTGTTGAACCCCACCTTGAGCGAGGCAATGCCGGTCCGATCGCGTTCCCGCTGCTGGAGGGTGGCGATGTATTGCTTTCCCCCGTCCCGCAGGTCGCGAAGCTCGTCCAACTCCGCATCGTAGCCGGTTCGGATGACCCCGCCGTCGGCCAGCAAGGCCGGTGGGCGCTCCACCAGCGCCTCGCCCAAGTCGGCGGCGAGGTCACCCAGCAGGTCGAACTCTCCCTCGAGACGAGTCAGCGCGACGCTCCGGTCCCGCCCCGACAGAGCAGCGAGCGATTCCAGTACGTCGGGCAGCCGGCGGAACGAGTCGCGCAGCCCGCCCAGCTCGCGAGGCGTCGCTCGAGCCGCCGCCGCCCGGCCGGCAAGGCGTTCCAAATCCCGGACGCCATCCAGGGCTTCTCGGAGGCGACCGCGGCCGCGACCGTCCCGGACCAATACCTCGACCGCGTCGAGTCTCTGGGCGATGGCGACGGGATCGCGGAGCGGCGACAGCAGCCAGCTTCGGAGCAGACGCGCGCCCATCGGAGTCAGGGTGAGGTCGACGCTTTCGAGCAGCGTCGCATTCCGGGCTCCGGTCCGAAGCGGCTCGACCAGCTCGAGATTGCGGCGGGTCATCTCGTCGATCCAGAGGTGGACGTCGCTCCGGCGGACCACCGGGCGAGCCAGGTGCGGCAGCCCGCTCGGCTGAAGCTCGCCCAGATAGCGCAGCAGCGCTCCCGCAGCCCCCAGGGCTGCTGCGTCAGCCGGCTCCAGTCCGAGCCCATCCAGGGACGCGAGTCCAAACCGGCGAGCCAGCTCCTCCCGCGCGAGCTCGGGAGCGAACTCCCACGGCTCGCGGTGGGTGACCAGGGGCGGACTGGCGGACAGGCGGACGGGCGGACGGTCCTCGGCAGCGGGCGTCACGAGCTCAGCGGGATTCAGACGTGAGAGAGCCTCGTCCAGGGTTGCGGTGTCGATCGTCTCGAGCAGGAACTCACCAGTGCTGAGATCGATGGCCGCTAAACCGACGGAGTCGCTGTCCGCCCGTCCGCCTGCCCGCCTGTCCGCCCCAACAGCGACCATCCAGTTGTTCCGGCTCCCCGGAAGCCAGCCGTCCACCATCAGGGCGCCTGGAGTGACGGTTTCAACCACCTCGCGCCGCACCAGCCCCTTCGCGAGCCGCGGGTCCTCGACCTGCTCGCAGATTGCGACCCGCTGCCCCGCCGCGACCAGCTGCCTCAGGTAGTCGGCGGCCGCCTTTACCGGCACGCCGGCCAGAGGAACTCCGTCACCCCGGGACGTCAGAGTGATGTTGAGCAGCCGGGCGCCAAGCTGGGCATCGTCGAAGAACATCTCGTAGAAGTCGCCCATGCGGAAGAAGAGGATCGCATCGGGATGGCGCGCCTTGATCTCCCGGTACTGCTGGAGCAGCGGAGTCGTCCCTTCAGCCACGCGTCCGGTCACGACTCCGCCACGAGGAACGGTTTGCCGCCGAGCTTGGCGCGCACCGAAGGAAGGGCTGCCTGGGCTTGCGCCCGGCTGGCGTAGGGACCTACCCGCACCTTGAATAACCCCTTCTCGGCCGCAACCACGGCGTCGAAGCCCGCCGCTTTGACTCGTTTGGCGATGCTGTCCGCCGCGCCGCGGGTGTTGACCGCGGCGATCTGGATCCTGAAGGCGGACGGGCGGACAGGCGGACGGGCGGACAGGGATTCCGGAGCCGCTGGACGCGCCGTGTCCGTCGGCCCAACGGTACTGGCCGCAATCTGGGTGGAGTCGGTGTTGGCGGCCTGTCCGCCCGTCCGCTCGTCCGCCAGTCCGCCCGTCCGCCCGTCCGCCTGCGCGGTCGCCGTATCCAGTGCCACGCCGCCACACCGCTGGCTGTAAAACGCGAGCTGATTCCTGAGCTCGAGGTCGTTGCCTGCACGAGGCAGCCCTTCCGCTACCCAACGGCACGCTGACGGAGGCTTGCGCAGATCGAAATAGACCCGGGCCGCCCAGAAGGCGGCTTGGGCGTACAGAGGGGAGCTCGAGTAGTCCAGCCGCAGGCGCTCGAGATCCCGCGACGCTCCTTCCAGCTCTCCGGTTGCGTAATCGAGCTGGGCGAGGCGCAGCAGCGCGTCGTCGGCCCAACTGGAGCTCGAGTACTCGACAGCAACCCGCTGGAGGTCGCGCCGCATGTCCTGCGGATTCGCCCCCACCACCGCCCGGGTGAAGAGCGCCTGCGGGTAGAGGGTGTCGGCCGGATCAGTGGCCTCGACCACGCGCTGAACAACGCCGCGGGCCGAGTCGCCGAGCCCTTCCTGGGCGAGCCGCATGCCTTGCACCAGGCGGGGATCGGTCTGGGCGGACAGGGCGGACGGCCGGACGGGCGGACAGGCGGAGAGTAGCAACAGCATAAAAAGAGAGAATCCGGCGCGCCCGGCAAAGGCCCGGCTCGCCGCGAGAGCCACCCGTCCGCCCGTCCGCCCGTCCGCCTGTCCGCCGTTCACGCTGCCTCCGACGCTGGCACGGCGATGCGTAATACGAGGTCGAGCAATACGCCCCGTTCGTCGGAGATCGTGGTGTTCTTGAGCGCCGTGTCGGCAGCGACCGCCTCGCGTAGCGCCCCGCGAAGTCGCGGGGCTGGCCAGGCCGGCGCCCAGCGGGCCCAGCGCTTGACCTCGTCCCTGTAGCTGAGGCCGGTGAGCGCGGGTCGAGCTCGCAAGAGAAGCTGGAAAGTCGCATCCTCCAGCCGCGAGCCGCGGAGGTTGCGGTCGTACCCGGCGCGGGTGGCCCCCACACCGACCAGGGTGGTCCCAACGAGCGTGAGAAGCTTGACACCGGTCACCCCAGGCTGATCCAGCACCGGGCCAAGCAGACGCCCGGCGCGGGCGGCATCGCCGTCGAACAAGGCATCCCGCCAGTCGTACATCGTCTCGTCATGGCGGACGCCGACCAGCGCGGCAACCCGCTCTGCCGTGACCGCCACGCCATCGGTCACAGCGGCCAGTTTCTCGAGCTCCGCCGCCAGCTCGGCCAGGTTCACCCCAACGACCCGCACCAGCAGTTCGGCGGCACCGGCTTCGACTTCGATGCCAAGCTGCTTGGCGCGATGGAGCACCCATCGCGCGGCTCGCTCCGGCCGGAACAGCTCGCAGGCGACCGCCATGGTGAGGCGGGCCAGGTCCTTGTCCTCCTTCTCGTCCGTCGCACCCTGAATCAGGATTAGAACGCTGTCGGGGGAAGGCTTGGACAGGTAGTCGAGCACCACGCCGCGAGCTTTGGCCTTCCGCTTCCAGGCCTCCACGTCACGGAGCACGATCACGCGCCGGTCCGCCATCATCGGCGGCGTGCGGCACAACGAATACACCTCCTCGGCGTCGGCTTGCGCGGCCGAGCGCTGGTCCAGATTGAAGTCGCGCAGGCCGGGATCGAGCACCCGCTCGAGCACGGCGCGCAGGGCCTCCTCCTTGAGGAGATCGTCGGCGCCGTAGAAGTAATAGGCGGGTGCGACGTCGCCCCGCTTGAGGGAGCGGAGCAACGTGTCGATGGTCTGGGGCGGCATCTACCGAAGGGTACGGGGTGCACTCGGCGCCGGAGAACTCGGCACGTCCGACATGGTTGGAGGATAGCCGGGCTGAGGCGCGCGAGCCAGAGGGAACGGCATCGGCTCGCGTGCCTCAGGCTCGCCGCCGGAAGCATTCGACAAACAGCAGCGAGACCAGCGTCTTGGCATCGGTGATCTCGCCCTGCTCGATCAGGCTCAGCACGTCCGACCAGCGCATTTGCCGCACTTCGACGAACTCATCGGCTTCGTGACGGGTCGTGCTGCCGGTGAGCCCGGTGGCCAGGAAAAGGTGAATGCGCTCATCGGTAAATCCGGGTGTGGTGTAGATCGTCGTGAGCCGGCGCAGCTCGGCGGCCACGACACCAGCCTCCTCCTCCAGCTCTCGCCGCGCGCAGGCCTCGGGCAACTCGCCCGGGTCGAGCCGCCCCGCGGGAATCTCCCAGACGAACCGATCGGCTGCATGGCGAAACTGGTGGATCATGAGCAGCGTCGGATCGGGCGCCTCCGGGTCGTCGATGAAGGGGATGACTGCGGACGCCCCCGAATGGCGAATCATCTCGAGCTCGCCCACGGAGCCGTTGGGGAACCGAACGGTGTCGAGGTCGAGGTTCAGCACGCGGCCGGTGTAGATCCGATGGGAGGAAACGAGGGCCATGATGGGGGTGAGAGGTGAGAGGTGAGCGGGAAGGGGGGTCAGTGGAACCATTCGAGGCTCCGCACCCAGGCCACCGGGACCTTCGCCGCCTCGGCGGCCAGATACTCCAGCTCGAGCACCGGGTTGTCCGAGATTGGACTGGTCTCGGTAGGCGAGGTGTAGGCGGCGAGGCCGGTCCGGCGCGCCTCCAGGCGCAGCCGGAACATGTGGAACGGATCGCTCACCAGAATAGCGCTGTGGCGGCCTCGTCCCGCGAGCCAGCGGGCGACGGCCGTCATGGACGCCTGAGTCGAGCGGCCCTGGGGCTGGACCACCACGGCCGAGTCCGGGACCTGGTGCGCGAGCAGGTAGCGGCGCGCGACCATGGCTTCGCTCTCTTTGTCGCCCCGGCCCACGCCGCCGGTGACGACGATCGTAGGGGCGAGGCTTTCCCGGTACAGTGCGAGCGCGTGGTCGAGGCGCGCGCGGAGCACCGGCGAGGGCCACCCGTTGTACTGCGCCGCGCCCAGGACGACGATGGCGTCGGCCTTGCGACGCTCGTCCAACTGCGACACGACGAGGACCAGCACGAACGCCACGGTGTAGACCATCCCCACGGCGACCGCGACCGCGACCGCGGCCACCGCCACCAAACGCCAACCGATCGCCGGTCTCTCCCGCCGCGGCTCCGCGGCGTCAGAGCTCGAAGCTATCGCCATGCTGGGGGACGACGACCTCGCGCACTCCCTCCTCGCGCAGAATGGTGGCCATCGCCTCGAGCGCGGGGCCCTCGCCATGGACCACGAACCCACGGCGGATCGGGCCCCCCAGCCGTCGCACCCAGTCGCGCAGCTCGGTCCGATCGGCGTGCGCCGAGTACCCGCTGAGGGTCACGATCTCGGCGCGGCGCTCGTGCTCTTCGCCAAAGATCTTGATCGTCTCGGCACCCTCCTGGATCTTCCGCCCGAGCGTATGCTCGGCCTGGAAGCCGACGAACAGGATGCAGTTTCGATGATCGCCGGCATGATTCGCCAGATGGTGCAGGATCCGGCCCGATTCCGCCATCCCCGATGCTGCGATGACGATGGCAGGGCCTGGAAGCGAATTGAGCATCTTCGAGTCGGCCACATCGCGGACGTAGCGAACCAGGGGGAAGTCGAACAGGGGCGTGCCGTCGGCCACCAGTCGCTCGGTGGCGTCGAAGATCTCGGGATGGAGGCGAAACACCGCCGTCACGTCGACCGCCAGGGGGCTGTCGACATAGACGGGTATCTCGGGAATCGCCTTGGCGCCCCAGAGTCGGTGGAGGGCGTACACGAGCTCCTGGGCGCGTCCCAGGGCAAAGGCCGGCACGAGCACCTTCCCGCCCCGCGCCGCCACCCGCGCGACCACCTCGCCCAGGCGGATTTCGGCGTCGGCGACCGACTCGTGCGAGCGGTCGGCGTAGGTGGATTCCACGATGAGGGTGTCGATGGGGCCTTCGGGCGGAACCGGGCTCCTCACGATGGGCAGGCCGGCGCGCCCGATGTCGCCGGAGAAGACCACCCGATGTGGCGCCGGCTCGGCCAGCCGCAGGTCCACTGAGGCAGAGCCCAGGATGTGTCCGGCGTCGGTAAACTCGACGGTAAGGTTCTTCCGCAGGTGGAAAAGCCGCCGGTACGGGAGACCGACGGTCAGGTCCTGCACCGCCACGGCATCGGCGCGGTTATAGAGAGGCTCGCTGGCGGGTCCCGCCTTCCCCCGCCGCTCGAGGAACTCCTGGTCCTTTTCCTGGATGTGGGCGGCATCGAGCAGCATGACCGCGGAGAGATCCCGGGTCGCGGGGGTCGCGTAGATCGGACCATGAAACCCGCGGCCGACCAGCAACGGCAGCCGGCCGCTGTGGTCGATGTGCGCGTGGCTCAGAACGATCGCGTCGATGCGTCTGGGATCGAACCGCAGGCCAGCGTTCAGCTCGTGGGCTTCGGAGCGGCGGCCTTGAAACAGGCCGCCGTCGAGGAGCACCCGCGCGCCGGCGGCCTCGAGGAGGTGCATGGAGCCGGTGACCTGGCCCGCCGCTCCCCAGAAGGTCAGTCGAATTCCGGCCATCGGGTGCTATCGGGTTCCGAAGAGGCGGTCGCCCGCATCGCCGAGCCCGGGCAGGATGAACCCGCGCTCGTTGAGCCCGCGGTCGAGCGCGGCGGCGAAAACGGGAACATCCGGGTGGGCCCGCTCCATGGCGCGCGCGCCCTCCGGCGCAGCAACGAGGCAGAGAAAGCGGATGCGTCGCGCGCCAGCCTCCTTGAGTGCCTTGACCGCGGCGACGCCCGAGCCGCCGGTCGCGAGCATCGGGTCGAGCACGAAGAAATCACGAGCCTCTTCTTCACCGGGAATCTTGAAATAGTAGTCGGTCGGGCGCAGCGTGGCCTCGTCCCGGGCGAGCCCGATGTGTCCGACTCGGGCTGACGGCACCAGCTGCGCGACGCCGTCCACCATGCCGAGTCCGGCGCGGAGAATCGGTACCAGGGTGAGCTTTTTCCCGGCCACCTGGCGACCGATCATGGGCTCGAGCGGCGTCTCGATCTCCACCGGCTGGGTGGGTAGGTCCTTGGTGACCTCGTACGCCATGAGCATGGCGATCTCGCTCACCAGCTGCTTGAAGTCCCGGGTGCTGGTGCGCTTGTCGCGAAGCAGGGTCAGCTTGTGCTGGATGAGGGGGTGAGAGAGGATCGTGAGGTTGGGGTGGCCGTCGGTGGGCATGGCCCCAATATGAAGTGAGAAGTGAGAGGTGAGAAGTGAGAGAGGCTTATCTCACCGCCAGGGTCACCACCCGGCACACCCGCTCGCCCACGGCACAGACGCTGGCGCGGAGAGTGCCCTGCACCACTGACCGGCGGCCAGGGACCAGCGTGGTCGGCGACGCGGCGAAATAGGCGGAATCCGGTGTCAGGCCCGCGGCATCAAAGCGAAACACGAGGCCTTCGCGGGTCTCGAGCGCGGGCTTGAGTCGCGCGCCGATCTTCCAGCCGGCGGCAGCACTGAGCACCAGGCGGGAGGCGTCGCCGGCGGGCTCGATCCGGATGGCCAGCGGATGCCCGGCGCCCTGGGACGCGGACTGTGCGGAACAGGCCGCGATCCCCAGCGATGCGAGGAGGATGATCCCTCTCACTTCACTGCTCCTCGAGCAGCTCGCGAATCCGGGCCTCCCAGAGCCGATATGTGGCGTCGCCAACATGGAACTCGCCGGCGCCCTCGTAGCGGATACGGCCTTTCCGGTCGATCAGCACAAAGCTGGGCCAGAAGCGGATGCCGTAGAGATCCCAGGTCCGGGAATCGTTGTCCTGTGCGTTGGGGTAGGCGATGTGATATTTCGCCAGCGCCCGCTCAACGTTTCCCTTGTCGTGCTCGCCCGCGTACGGCGGGAACTCCGGGGTGTGAATCCCGATCAGCGTAAGTCCACGGTCGCGGTACTTGGTGTCGAAGTCGACCAGCGACGGGACAGTGTTGGTGCAGTTGTAGCAGGTGAAGACCCAGAAGTTGAGCAGCACCACCCGGCCTCGCTGGGACTCGAGCGTCACCGACTTCTCGGCATTGAGCCAGCTGGTGTTCCGCCACGCGGGCGCAGGGCGGACTCCCGTTTGGGTCTGATTGAGCAGGGGGAGGCGGTTCTGGGCTACCGCGCGGCTGGCGGTCTGCAGGATGGCGCCCGCCGCGGCGGTGATGACGAGCGAGAGCGGGAACAGCAGGCCGGTTTTCGGCATCGGCGGCTCCGATGAGGTCCAGATGCTAACGCCGGCTGCGGGGCTTCGGTTTCCCCGACCGGAACGAAAACCGCAGAGGCGCAGAGAGCGCAGAGCTTGTTGACCGTTTGCCTTTCTCTGCGTCCTCCGCGCCTCTGCGGTTCAAAATTCAAAGCCGGTTGCCAGATTGAGGTGGTCGTCCGCGAAGGTGCCCGCGGCGTAGCGGGTCTCCATCCGGCGATACTCCAGTCCGACCAGCACCGGCCCGGCCGGACGGACGATCACGTGCCCTTCGAACACCAGGTTCCGCCGGCGTACCGGCCGGTCCGCGGCTCTAGGCTGGTCGATCCCGAACCCTCCGCCCACCTGCCAGATCGGATCGGGTCGAAGATTGAGTTGAGCCCAGCCCCCGGTATCGCGCAGAGCCCGCCGCTGCCCGGTGACCGGATCGGGGGCGCCGAAGTTCTGCCCGATCCCGCCGCCACCTAATCCGCGCAGCAGCTTTCCTCGGTAAACCTCGCCCCGCAGCTCGAGCCAGCGGGCAAAAGGAACCCTGGCATCGAGCGCGATCCCTTCGCTGTTCAACCGGTTGCCGGCTCCGGCGATGATCGGACCGGTGGCACCGAGGTTGGAGAACCAGCCGCGGTGCCCGGCAATGCCGATCTCGCCGGCCGTCTCCGCCTCGCCCCAGCGCACGCGCACCCGTCCCTGAAGGAACGGCCGGCCGGACAACTCGGCCAGATCCGCCGGATCCGGATCGGTGACGGTGTTCGGTTCACCGCTCGCGGGCGAGAGCGCCGCGACCTCGACGCCGACCCGCATCCGCTTGCCCGCGTCGGCCGAGAGCCTGATCTGCGGCAGCCACAGCCAGAGATTGCCCGCCGTCACGAAGTCCGGAGTTCCGATCGAGGCCAGGCTCACGGGGCTCACGCCCATGAAGACCGGGTCCTCCTGTCCGACCAGAATTCGGGCGTGGTCCCACTGCAGGATTCCCCGGGCGGTGCGGAGACGGATCACCGGCAGCGTGCGGGACGGGTTGGATTGGGTTGCGCCGAAGAGGTCGAGCGCGAGGTCGCCGGTGAAGCTGCCGCCCAACACGTCGGCGATGTGAATCGCGCCGCCCACCAGCGACTGCCGGACTGCGGCACTGAAGCTGCCATCGCGCGCCGGTGCGCCCGCGTCGGAGAGCACGAACTGGGGGACGTCCACTACGTTGCCGCGGCCGCTGTTGTAAAAGGTGTTGAGCAGGACCTGGCCGAACAGCTCGAATTCGACCCGGCTGCGAGTGCGAACCTCCGAGGCGGCCTGGGTGGCGAGCTGCCGGCGCAGGAGCTCGATGGCCTCCTCGGCGCGCCGCAGGCGTTCTGCCAGGGAATCGCCGGCCGTCATCGAATCGCGCGCCGGAGGCGTGGTGTCGGGCTGCTGGGCGGAGAGGCGAATCGGCAGGCAGGCGGACCAGGCCGCGATAATAGCGACCGCGGCGCTGCTTGACGCACCTAGGCGGCGCACTACGTTGCGGAGCATGCTGCGGGCCAGATCAGGAATTGCGGCCGTCGTCCTGTGGGCGATGCTGGACCCGGGTGCGCTCGCGGCCCAGGGGGCGGTGAGCGGGCGGGTGGCGATTCAGGAGCGCGAGGGTGAGACGACGAAGGACCTCGCGACCGCTGTTATATACCTCGAGACCGCTGGCGGCGCTATCGGTCCGGCACGCGAGCTCGAGGCCGAAATCGCGATGCACGACAAGACCTACACCCCGCACGTGCGCGTGGTTCCGGCCGGCAGCACCGTCTCCTTCTCCAACCAGGACCCCTTCCGGCACAACGTGTTCTCCAACTCGAGCGCGGGGCCGTTCGACCTGGGGCTCACGCCGCGGGGCAAGGCGTCGACAAACGGGTTTCGGCGGCCGGGGGTCTACGCGATCTACTGCAATATCCACTCGCGCATGAGCGCGTTCGTGGTGGCCGTGGCGACGCCATACTACACCCAGCCGGGGGCGGACGGGACATTTACCCTCCCGTCGGTCCCGGCCGGGCGTTACCTGCTGCACGTGTGGCACGAGCGCGGCGGGGAGGCGAAGCAGGCGCTCGACGTGCCGGCGGCCGGAGTCGAGGGGCTGGTGGCCGTGCTCGATTCCCGCGGCTACCAGCCCGCGCAGCACAAGAACAAATTCGGCCTCGACTACGCGGCGAGTGACGACGACGAGCGGTACTAGCGGACTCACCTGGCGGATCTTTCTCGGTGCCGCCGGCGTCGTCGCAGTTGTGCTGGCGGCCACCCTGCTGCTCGCCTGGGCCTCGGTCCGCCGGACCGCCGGCACTGAGCTCGACCGCAGCCTGGCCCGCACCCGCGAGCTGGTCGTCACCTTTCTCCAGGGCGACCGTCGCAGCCTCTCCCAGAGTGCCGCCGTTTTCGTCCAGAATCCCAACTTTCGCGCGCTGCTCGAGAACCCGGCCCCGGGCGACATGCTCGATCAGTCGCTGGAGGCGGCGCACCTGCTCGATGCCACCTTCGTGCAGATCGCCGACGCGGGCGGCGTGCGGGTTGCGCGGAGCGACGAGCCCCAGGCCCCACCGGTGCTGCTGGCGCGCTCGCCGCTCATCGCGGGCGCGCTGCAGGGCGAGGTCCGCGCCGGGTTCGGAGTGTCGGGTGACTCGATCCTGTTTCAGGCCGTCGCGGTCCCGATTCCCGGTCCCGGTGCCGGCGTGGTTCGGGGAGCGCTCATGGCGGCCAAGACGATCGACAGCACGCTGGCCAGCGCGGTGAAGCAGGTGACGGCGAGCGACGTGGTGTTTTTCACCCTGGATTCGGCCGGGCACGCGCGGATCGCGGCGTCCACCCTCGCGCCGAGCCGGGAACTGTCGGATTTCGTAACGGAATACGGCGCGATGGTGGCGGGCGGGCGGGCAGGCGGACCGGCCGACAGCCTGGCGGCGGAGGCGAGGCTCCCGCGCGCAGAGGTATCGCTCGGGGGCGAGCCCTTTCTGGGGCAGGGCGGCGTCCTCCGCTCGGCAGGCGGCACTCCGCTGGGCGGCTTCGTCGCCTTGCGGGCCCGGGCCCTCGAGCTGGCCGGCTTTCGCGACCTCACCATTCGCATCGGCGTCGCCGGGCTCGCCGGACTCCTACTGGCTGGCGTGTTCTCCTATCTCGTGGCGCACCGGATCAGCCGGCCCGTGCTCGGCCTGGTGGCGGCCACCCGGCGGGCAGCCGAAGGCGACTACGCGACTCCGATCGATACGGCGGGCCCCGACGAGATCGGGCAGCTGGCTGAGGCGTTTGGCGTGCTGCTGGCGGACCTGCGCGAGAAGCAGTCGCTGGTGGACCTCCTGCGGGATCGGGAGGAGCAGCGGGGGCAGTCGCTCGCGGGGGCCGCCGGCGACCGCACGGTCGCCGTGGCGGGCGCCGGTCTGACCGACGGACGGCTTGCGCCGGGTCAGCTGTTTGCCGGCCGCTACCAGATCCTCGCTCCGCTCGGCCAGGGCGGCATGGGAGTGGTCTACAAGGCGCGCGACCGGGAGCTGGAGGACGTGGTGGCCGTGAAGCTGGTCCGCACCGATCTCGTGGCGATCGACCCCATGGCGATCGAGCGGTTCAAGGAGGAAGTGCGGCTCGCGCGCCGGATCTCGCACCGCAACGTCGCCCGGACCCACGACTTCGGTGAAACCGAAGGACTCTACTATGTGACGATGGAATTTGTGGCCGGCACCCCGCTCAAGGACCTGATTCAGACCCGGACGCGGCTCCCGGTGAGTGCGACGGTGTCGGTCGGGAAACAGCTCTGCCGGGCGCTGGAGGCGGCGCACGAACAGGGGATCATCCACCGCGACATCAAGCCACAAAACATCATGGTGGCGGCCGACGGGCTGGTGAAGGTCATGGATTTCGGGATCGCGCGCCCGGTGGAGAGGGAGAAGGCGATGACCAAGACCGGGCTCGTGATCGGCACGCCCGACTACATGGCTCCGGAACAGCTGCTGGGCGAGCCGGTCGATCCCAGAGTCGATCTCTACGCGGCCGCCATTGTGCTCTACGAATGTCTCACCGGACGCCGTCCCCACGAGGCGGACTCGGCCATCGCTCTGGTGGGCGTCAAGCTCGCCCAGGATCCTGTGCCTCTTCATGAGGTTGCCGCTGACGTACCGATCGAGCTCTCGCGCGTGGTCATGCGGGCATTGGCGCGCAATCGGGACGAGCGTCCCACCAGCGCCGCGCAGCTCTATGACGAGCTGGTGCATGCCGGCGAAGGGCCCCCGGCAGAGGTCGGCTGACCTCAGCAGCTGGTGATCGATCCCATCTGTCGCCCTTCCCGGTTGCCGAAATCG
>JBIOTT010000135.1:0-10086 GCA_044866195.1 Gemmatimonadales bacterium | reverse complement strand
CACTCCGCCAGCGCCAAGAGGTCTGGGGTAAACATACCAAACGACCGCACCGGTTGGGCATCTCGGTCCTCAGGCACGCAGGCCCAGATCTCCTCACTGCCAATGTCCAGGCCGGCGGCGTGAGGGTTCATATAGGGGCGCGCGTCAGAGCGTGGGGGTTGCGAGGGGCGTCTGGGCATAGGAGGCCTCCGACATGACAGGAAATGGCGATGTCCAGACCCGGTCAGGACGCTACTGCGGATGCGTACGACATGATCCATGAGGCCTTGAAGGCTCGCCTCGACCGGCTCGAGTCGCAGGAGGCGTTAGCACGGTCCATGGCGTTCGCGGTGTGAGATGGTGAAAGCGGCGCGGCGCGACAGTCGAGCAGGGCCCAACCCAATGCTGTCGCTACCAACCCCATCGGAGGAGATGACACATGTTCAGAGTTCTGGTCGGTGCCCTGGCGGCCCTCGCCCTCGCGTGGCCAACGGCCGCGCAGGTCACGCCGTTTCGGGCGACTTCCGCACGCAGGCGATCACGACGGATGACGGTGCGACGATTCATCTCCGGGCCGGCGGTCAGGGGCCGGCGGTTGTGCTGCTCCACGGCTTCGGCGACACCGGCGACATGTGGGCGCCCTTGGCGGCGGAGCTCGCGCGGGACCATACCGTGGTGGTGCCTGACCTGCGCGGCATGGGCCTCTCCTCGCATTCCGCCGACGGCGATGACAAGCGCACGCAAGCGGCCGACGTCCGGGCCGTCCTCACCCACCTGGGCGTCGATCGGGCGGTCATCGTCGGGCACGATCTCGGCACCATGGTCGCCTATGCCTATGCCGCCCGCTATCCCGACAAGACCGAGAAGCTGGTGGTGATGGATGCGCCGGTCCCCGGCATCCCGCCCTGGGACGACCTCGTGCGCCATCCCTTGCTCTAGCATTTCTCCTTCGGCGGCCCTGATGCCGAGCGGCTCGTCGCGGGACGCGAGCGCATTTATCTCGACCGCTTCTGGAACGAGTTCGCCGGCGACCCCTCGAAGATCGACGAGGCCACGCGGGTCCATTACGCGCAGCTCTATGCGCGGCCGGGCGCGATGCGCTCGGCCTTCGCCCAGTTCTTGGCCTTCCCGACAGATGTCGAGGACAACAAGGCGTCGATGGTGACCAAGTTGACCATGCCGGTCCTCGCGATCGGTGGCGAGCAGTCCTTCGGGGCCAACGAGGCGGTCGTCATGCGCAACGCCTTGTTGGCGAGGCAGAGCGGCCTCAGTTTAGAGCGGTGCGCGGTCATTTGGCATATCTCGCCGATGGCCCTCTATCGTTTGGTGTGCGCACTGGCCCACCACAGCTTGGTGACCGTCCAGATCCGGTGTGGTCTCGCGCTGCCTCCCTATTTCCTGGCCGACGAGAAGCACAGCCGCTGTCTCACCGACAAGGCATCTGCCCACGATGGTTTCGACAGCACGATCAACAGCCTCCGCACCCTCCTTCCTCGGGCGCACTTCGGCAACTGCCTCCGCCACGCCATCATTAAGCTCCCCGGCAAACTCGTGGCTATCGCGTCTCCTGTCCGCGAGGCCTTGCGCTCACAGTTTCATACCTTGCTATACAGGGCACGACAGCGGAGGGGGTTACGGGTATTTGCCCTCGGCCAGCGGTTGCGCCGCTTTGCCGATCACGCCGCCACCGCGGCTGGGTTAGCGAACGGCGAGCGTGTGCGGCCCTGGCTCCGGGAAGGCGGGCTGGTATACGGTGCTCGCAGACCGGCAGATGCCGGTGACTAGCACCCCGCTGGATCAGGCCCACAACGCCATCGAGCGGAAACTCTTCGCGGTGAAGGGGTTTCACCATCGAGGTGGGAGCTAATAGGCATTTCTCACAGGGCTGGCACACCTGTACAATCTGGTGCCGTATCAACGTCGGGCCTAGTATGGCGGCCACCGTGGTGTGCAAGTCGAAGGCGGGCGATTACCGACCCGAGACTGGTATCTTAGCGTCCAAATTCTCACCTCAGGAGGCTTTCAGTGAGCCCCGGAAATGCTCTACCGCGTAATTCGGTGGAATGTGGTTCTTTTCAGCTGTCTTGTTGATCCAGACGAGGATCACCCGGCATCACATCAGCCCCCCGCTGGCCCCCTCGGCCACCCGCCGCGGTTTGTGCCTCTTCGCCCGGTCGCACGGCTTCGCTTGGCGGCCAGGTTGTCCGCCTGGCCCTGGAGGGCGTCGTAGTTGACGTCGCCAGTCGCTTCCACCATCAGCTTGAAGCCGCCCGCGTTGCCGAGGCCGTCCACCGCCGGCGCCCCGAAGACGCTCACCCGGGCCTCGGGGATCTCACGCCGGAACCTCCGGCGGAGCTCGGCCGCGATTGCCTCGGCGCCCAGCCTCGGGCCCCGGCGTTTGTGGAACGGCTCCAAGCCGAGGAATGCGGTGCCGAGGTTCGAGCCGATGGCGTTAAGGACGAACGACCGGCCCGGGTTGCCGATGGTATACGCGACCCCGGGCGTTTCCAGGGCGATCTTCTCGACGTTCCCCATCACCTCCGCCGTGCGCTCCAGCGCGGCCGAGTCGGGCAGTTGGATGTTGACGATCAGGCGGGCCTTGTCCTGGCTGGGGATGAACCCCGCGGGGACGCGGGTGAAGCCGAAACCGGTCAGGCCGATCAGCCCGACGTAGACCAGCAGCACGATGACGCTGAGGCGGAGGGCCCAGCCCACCGCCCTCCCGTAGGCCGCGGTCGCCCCGGCCATCCAGAATACCGCTGGACCTCGGGCGTCGAAACCACCACGGGACCGCTCGGCCAGGGGGCCGCCACCAGCGTCGGCATGGCGATCGCCGGCCATTGGTTGGCCGCCCGCTATAACCGCCCCGGCCTCGAGCTGTTCGACTACAATGTGTATGCCTTGTGCGGCGACGGCGACCTGATGGAGGGTGTGAGCAACGAGGCCGCCTCGCTGGCCGGTCATCTCCGCCTCGCCAACCTTTGCTGGATCTACGACGACAACCACATAACCATCGAAGGGTCCACCGACCTGACCTTCACGGAGGACGTGGCCACGCGCTTTCTCGGCCTCGGCTGGCACGTCACCCGCGTCGGCGATGCCAACGACCTGGGCCTGCTGACGCAGGCCCTGCAAACTTTCAAGGCGACCAACGACCGGCCTACGCTGATCATTGTCCAGAGCCACATCGGCTACGGCGCGCCGCACCGGCAGGACACCCGCTTGGCTCACGGCGAGCCGCTCGGCGAAGAGGAAGTCCGGCTGACGAAGCGGTTTTTCGGCTGGCCGGAGGATGCCAAGTTCCTGGTGCCCGAGGGTGTACGGGAGCACTTCCGGGCGGGGCTGGGCCGGCGCGGCGGGGAGTTGCGCCAGGCCTGGTTCGCGCAGCTTGAGCGCTACCGCCAACAATACAGAGATCTGGCCGACCAGCTCGACCGGATGCAACACCGGCAGCTGCCGGAGGGGTGGGATCGGGACTTGCCGGTGTTCCCTGCCGACCCGAAGGGCCTGGCCACCCGGGACTCCTCGGGCCAGATCCTGAATGCTCTGGCCAGGAACGTTCCCTGGTTCATCGGCGGCGCCGCGGACCTGGCGCCCTCGACCAAGACCCGCCTGACTGTTGCAGATGCTGGCGATTTCCAGGCAGCCAGCCCTAGGGGGCGGAACTTCCACTTCGGCGTCCGCGAGCACGCCATGTGCGCCATCGTCAACGGCCTGTCGCTCTCCAAGCTCCGGCCCTACGGCTCCAGCTTCCTGATCTTCAGCGACTACGCCCGCCCGGCAATCCGGCTCAGCGCCCTCATGGAGATCCCGACCATCTGGATCTTCTCGCACGACTCGATCGGGGTGGGGGAGGACGGCCCGACACACCAGCCGGTGGAGCAACTCGCCTCGCTTCGGGCGATCCCCGGGCTGATCACGTTGCGGCCGGCGGATGCCGCCGAGGTGGTCGAGGCCTGGCGGGTGATCATGCGGCTGCGGCACGAGCCGGCGGTGCTGGTCCTTACCCGGCAGGCCGTGCCGACCCTGGACCGCACCCGGTACGCTTCGGCAGCGGGGGTGGCGAAGGGTGCGTACGTGCTGGCCGATGCCGACAACGGGCAACCCGATGTCTTATTACTGGCGACCGGCAGTGAAGTGGCCCTCTGTGTCATGGCCTATGAACAGCTCAAAGCTGAGGGCATCAGGGCCCGGGTGGTGAGCATGCCGTCGTGGGAGTTGTTCGAGCGGCAGAGCCGGGAGTACCGCGAGCAGGTGTTGCCGCCCCAGGTCACCGCACGCGTGGCGGTGGAGCAGGCTTCGACCTTCGGCTGGGCCCACTATACCGGGAGGCAAGGCGCCATTATTGGCATGCATACGTTCGGCGCCTCGGCGCCACTGAAAGCGCTCCAGCACAAGTTCGGGTTCACCCCCGAACACCTGGTCGCGGCCGCCCGGGAACAGGTTGCCCGAGCCAGCGACGCTGCCCCGAAAGGGGGTAGCGCTTCGCTCCAGCAGGCATAGGGGTAACGTGGTTATGATCGGAAGCCAATCGATCTCCAAGCAGGTTTCGCTCGTTGTCTATCCCGACCTGGAAGCCCTGAGCCGCGCCGCCGCCGAACTGTTCGTCGAGCAGGCCCGGCAGGCGGTGGCGAGCCGCGGCCGGTTTAGCGTGGCACTCGCGGGTGGGAGGACCCCGCTCCGCACGTATGAGCCGCTAGCTGAGCCGCCCTCGCGCGACCCGGTGCCCTGGGACCGCGTCCACGTTTTGTGGGGGGACGAGCGCTGCGTCCCTGCGGATGACCCCCGCAGCAATGCGCGCATGGCCCGCCGGGCACTCCTGGACCATGTGCCCATCCCGCCTGGGCAGATGCATCCGATTTCCTGTGGCCAGGAACCGCGCGCGGCCGCCGAGCGGTATGAAGGCGTCCTGCGAGCCTTCTTTGCGGAGGGGCCACCCCGCTTTGACCTGGTTTTCCTCGGGTTGGGCGAGAACGGGCATACCGCCTCGCTCTTCCCCCGCACGCCGGTGCTGGAGGAGCGGCAGCGCTGGGTGGCCGAGGTGTTCGTGGCGGAACAGGGCCTGTTCCGGGTGACCCTGACTGCGCCGCTCCTCAACCAGGCGGCGCTCGTAACCTTTCTCGTCTCCGGGGCTGCCAAGGCCGCCGTGCTCCGGGAAGTACTCGATGGCCCCGACGATCCCCAGCGGTTGCCCGCCCAGCTGATCCGGCCAACGAACGGGAGCGTGCGCTGGTTGGTGGACCGGACTGCCGGGCGCTTGGGCTGCCCTGATGAAAAACAATGCCGAACATGATACAACGAAGGAGCAGCCGATGGAACTGGGCATGATCGGGCTTGGGCGCATGAGGGCCAACATGGTCCGGCGCCTGCTGCGGGCCGGGCACCGCTGCGTCGTTGACGACCTGCACCCGGAAGCGGCGCAGGCCCTCGTCCACGAAGGGGCGGCCGGGGGGAAATCGCTGGAAGACTTCGTACGCCAGTTGAGCAAGCCCCGCACCATGTGGCTGATGGTGCCGGCGGCCGTGGTCGATCGGACCCTGGGCGACCTCGTGCCCCTCCTCGATCGGGACGACGTGGTGATCGACGGCGGTAACTCGTACGACCACGATGACCTCCACTGCGCCGTCGTGTTGAGGCCGAAAGGCACGCATTACCTGGACGTTGGGACCGGCGGCGCAGCCAGTCCTGCGTCGCCGCCACCGCGTGCGCTCGCTTGCGGACCTGACGGTCCGCAGCATCGGCCGCCGCCAGAAGGTAATAACGCATGGCCCCGGCCAACCCATTGCACGCGCCGGCCAGCCAGTAGCGCCGCCGCAGGTGATTATCCAAGTGGGTCGACAGTCTACGCACCGCCAAATAGTGGCGCAGCAGCGTGTCATGGGAGCGGCGGTGCCACGATGGCCTGTGACCTGCTCAGCAGGGTCTCATACACCCTGACCTCTCGCCGGTGTGGTCGCCACGCCCAGCCTCATCTCGGCCGCGGGGGCAGACACGCACCCCCGGTTCGGAGCGGTTTGATCTGGTGTAATGGAGGTGGAACGGGGCGATGCAACGAAGCGTCTTCGATGCCGCAATCTTCGACATGGATGGCGTGGTCACCCGCACGGCTGACTTGCATGCCGCTGCCTGGAAAGAGCTCTTCGATGACGATCTGCGCGAGCGTGAGCGCCGCGGCGAGCCCGCGCAGCCGCCGTTCGACCTCAAGGCGGACTATCTGGCCTACGTCGACGGCAAGCCGCGCACTGAGGGGGCACGCAGCTTCCTCGCCTCGCGCGGCATCACGCTGCCGTCCGGCGAGGCGTCAGATCCCCCCGACAGGGAAACGATCTGCGGATTGAGCCATCGCAAGGATGCGCTCTTCGCGCGCCGGCTGCGGGCCGAGGGCGCCGGCCGCTATGCCTCCACGGTGGCGCTGATCGAAGAGCTGCTTGCGAGCGGCCGCCACACGGCGCTAGTCACCTCAAGCCGGCACGGTCGTGAGGTGCTCGGCAGCGCCGGTGTCATGCCGCTGTTTGAGGTGATCCTCGACGGGGCCGATGCGCTGACGCTGGGCCTCGAGGGCAAGCCCGCTCCAGACATCTTCCACGAGGCGGCGGAGCACCTGGGCGTGGAGCCGCGACGCTGTGTCGTCTTCGAGGACGCCGCGGCAGGGGTGCAGGCCGGTCGTGCCGGCGGGTTCGGGCTCGTGATCGGCATCGACCGTGGGGGCAATCGCCAGGCACTGCTGGCCAGCGGTGCTGACCTGGTGGTCTCGGACCTGTCCGAGCTGAGCCTCGACGTGCTCAAGGCACGCGTTCGGGAGCAGGCCGAGGCGAGGGCGCGGCGCGAGTCCGCCATGCTGGCGCAGGAAGCCTGGCGCATCGAGCAGGAAGGCTTCGATGCGGCACGCGAGCACGAGATGGAAAGCCTCTTCACGGTCGGCAACGGCTATCTCGGGGTGCGCGGTGCACTCGATACGCCGCTGCCAGGCTCGCGGGCCGACCTGTTCGTGGCCGGCATCTACGACCGCAAGCAGTCCAACCTACCGTACTCCGAGCTCGAGTTTCTCACTCAGGACCGCGGCGATTACCGCTCCAGTGAGCTCGTGTCACTGCCGTTTCCGTTCACAGTGAGGCTCGCCGTCGACGGCCGTCCGCTCGATCTGGCCCAAGGCCCGTGGCGTGAGCAGCGGCGCACACTCGACCTGCAGCGAGGCATACTCTCCGGTCATAGCCGCTTCGCGGATGAGCGCGGCCGCCGCAGCGTCGTCGAGACGTGGCGGTGTGCGTCCCTGGCCGATCCACACCTGCTGCTGCAGGAGGTGCGGGTGATCTGCGAGAACTACTCGGGCCTGGTGGAGATCGACGCCTCGCCCGGGGACCCCGATCTCCAGCTCGAGCACCCGCACCTGCGACGGCTCGAAGTCCACGCGCCGGAGGGTCTAGCGGCTCGTCTCTATGCCACGCAGGTCTCGGACCTGACCGTCGCCCTCGTGTATCGCGCCCGCCTCGCGGACGAGGCGCAGGGCCGCCTCTACGGGCAGGCCGCAGGCCGAGCTGGCACGCCCGTCCGGCTGCGCCGCTCCATCTGCGTCTACACCAGCCGGGATGGCGCGGCTCCGGCGCCGATGGCCATCGCCCACCTGGGGGAGAAGCCCTGGGAGGACTTCGATCGCGAGCGGGCGGCGCACGAGGCGCGCTGGGCGGAGTACTGGCGGCTGGCCGACGTGCAGACGGCAGGCAGCGCGGCGACCACGCAGGCGCTGCGTTTCAACGCCTACCATCTGCGCATCGCCGCCGATCACGACCCGAAGGTGTCGGTTGGCGCCCGCACGCTCTCCGGTCGCGCCTACGAAGGCCATGTGTTCTGGGACGTGGAAGTCTTCATGCTGCCGTTTTATCTGCACCTCAGCCCCGACATCGCGCGCGCGCTGCTGCTGTACCGCTACCATACGCTGGACGGCGCCCGCCAGCGGGCGCGCGAGCTGGGGTACCGGGGCGCGTGTTATGCCTGGGAGTCGACCGTCACCGGCGCCGATACGACGCCGCGCCGCATCCTCCTCAAGACGACTGCGCAAGAGATTCCCATCTACACCGGTTTCGAGCAGGTCCACGTGACGGCCGACGTCGCTTACGGGATCTGGCGCTACTTCGAGGCGACGCAGGACCGCGACTTCATGGCCGCAGCGGGGGCGGAGATCCTGCTCGAGACCGGACGCTTTTGGGCGAGCCGCTGCGTGCGGGGCGCGAGGCACTTCCACATCCGCGGCGTCACCGGGCCCGACGAGTATCATCACACGGTCGATGACAACGCCTACACCAACTGGATGGCCCGCTTCAATCTGCAACAGGCGATCTGGGCGGCCCAATGGCTCGCAGGGCACCCGCCCGAGCGCTGGGCGGCGCTGCGAGCCACGCTCGCCCTCGAGCCGGATGAGATCGCCGCTTGGGAGGAAGTGGCCCGCCAGCTCTACTGCCCGCAACCAGGGCCTTCGGGCGTGATCGAGCAGTTCGAGGGCTTTTTCCAGTTGCGCGACCACCGCTTGACGGAAGCGGAACGGTTTCGGCCCCCGATGCGACGGCTGTTTGAGGCAGAGGAGGTCAACCGCAGTCAAGTCATCAAGCAGGCCGATGTGCTCATGCTGCCGTTTCTCTTTCCCGAGCAGTTCTCGCCCTCGGTCCTGGCGGCCAACTACCACTACTACGAGCCACGAACCGACCACGGCAGCAGCCTTTCGCCGCCGGTGCACGCCGCGCTCGCCGCCCGCCTGGGCCTGAAGCGTGAGGCGCAACGCTACTGGCGACGCGGCCTGTGGCTGGATCTCGCGAACACCATGGGCAACAGTGCGCTGGGCATCCACGCCGCCTGCATGGCCGGCACGTGGCAGGCACTGGTGTTCGGTTTTCTCGGCCGCCGCCTCTCCGAAGCCGGGCCGGTCGTCGATGCCGAGGCAGCGGCGCGGCTGCCCCAGGACTGGCGGACCGTCGAGCTGAAGCTGACCTTCCGTGGACGGGTGTATCCGGTGCGTATGGCAGGACAGGAGCAGACGTCATGAGCCCTTTCTCCGCGATCCTGGTGCCGCTGGACGGCTCGCCGATGGCGTTGCGCAGCCTCGGTTGCACGACATGGCTCGCCTCCCGACGGGGTGCGCAGTTGCATATCCTAAACGTCGGCGAACCGCTGCCCGAGGGCGAGGCGCTTGAGCGGCTGGGTGTTCCGGAGAAATACCGGGCCCTTTTCGAGCTGCATCAAGTGCAGGGCGCGGCCGGCGAAGAGATCCTCGCAGCCGTCGAGCGCTATGGGACCGATCTCATCGTGATCACGGCCCGTGGCGAGTCGGCTGCCGCGGGCGCGCCCGACGTGCTTAAAGTCGTCGGTCACGTGACCCGCGAGGTGATCGAAGCCACCCACGTGCCCGTGTTGTTGCTGCCCCCGACCTACGCGGAGTCGTTGCCGTGGCGCTCAGCCCTTGTGCCGATCAGCGGAGACCCGGCGACCGACGAATCGCTGACGCTCGCCCTGCGCCTGGCTCACGCGCTCGACCTGGGGGTGACGGGCGCCCACGTCGCTGACAGTGCCCGCGCGGGCGGCAGAGGCGAGGCGCGGACGGGGCCCTCCGACGCGGTGCACCACGAATATCCGCAGATGCTCAACGAATTCGTGGCGCGCGCCTGTGCGCTGTGCAGCGCCGAGGAGCGCCGCCGCATCACCGGCTTTCATCTGTGCCAGGGCGATGTGGCGCAGGAGCTCTTACACCTCACCGAGACCGAGCGCGTGGATCTCTTGGTCGTCGGGTGGCATGGACGGTTCTTGACCGGATACGCGGAGGTCCTAAAGACACTCATCTGGCAGGCGCGCCGTGCGGTGCTCCTCGTCAAACCGCGGCCACGGGACGTCTTTCGCCTCAAGGTCGGTGAGACGCTGGCGTGACGGTGTCGGTCCGCACTGGCCATACGCCCGGAGAAATGCTATGGCTCAGCACACCACTGACACAGCGCCCCTCTCCTGGCATAGCCTCCCTCTTGAGGAGGTGCTCAAACGGATCGCGAGCCGCCCCGAAGGGCTGACGCAGCAGGAGGCGGAACGGCGGTTGGCCGAACACGGCCCCAATCGTCCCCATCCCCCGCC
>JBIOTT010000134.1:0-4339 GCA_044866195.1 Gemmatimonadales bacterium | reverse complement strand
CGGCAGATCGTCCGAATGGATTTCCCGGAGGATGTCGTGGCTGGCCTGGGGAGTGCAGGAGTCGAGTCAGATCGCACGGGAAGCGGTTCGGGGGAGTTCGACCTTGAGACCGGCGTCGGCGCTCCCGCTGGAAGCGGAGTGCAGGGCGACGCCGGTGCGGGCGCGGGGCTCGGAGGCGACGCCGCCGGTGGAGCCAGAGCCGCCACGGGCGCGGGCATGGGTGGAGCCGCGAGAATGGAACGCGCGCTGGCCGCGGAATGCCGCGTACCGGTGCCGGGGATCTACTTCGAGTTCGACAGCGATCAGCTCAACCCGGCGTCGAGACCCTGGATCCGGTCGGTCGCCGACCTCCTCCGCCGGCACCCCGACTGGACCGTCACGATCGAAGGCCACACCGACAGCATCGGCGAAGCCCGCTACAACCTCGACCTGTCCACCCGGCGCGCGGCCGCGCTCAAGCGCAGCCTGACCGACGAGCACGGGATCGGCGCCGCCCGCCTGGCGACCAGAGGCTTCGGTCCGAATCGCCCACTCGAGTCCAACGCCACCGTGGAGGGGCGCGCCCGCAACCGACGGGTGGAGCTGGTGCGCCCATGCGACCGACCGACCCGATGAGGCCCCCGATCATGACTGTTCCGCTTCTTCAGCCGCTGCGTGCCTTCGCTCTTGCCGGAATCGTGCTCGCGTCCAGCGCAGCGGCGTGCGGCGAGCGCGCCCAGAGCGAGCAACCCGACGCCCCGGATGCCGGCGACGAGGCGGCCGAGTCGATGGACGACGCAGCGCCGGCCCGCCCGCCGATCGACCCATGCGCGCTCCTCACCAAGCAGGAGATGTCCGAGCAGCTGCTGCTCACCCTCAGTCCCACGGAGGTGGCGAATCTGACGCCAAAGGAGTTCGAGGTCACTCCGACCGAAGTGCCATGGGGGGAGTCGCGCCGCTGCGAGTTCGCGTATGAGAGCAAGGACAGGAGCGGTGGCACGCCCGTGTTGCGGGGAAATTTCAACGTCATGCTGTCCCCGATCGCCTTCGTGAGCGGGATTCAGCAGCGCGACAGGCGCCCGGTGGCCGGCACGGGACCCGAGATCTTCAAGTATCAGAAGATGGGCGAGCGGGCATACTACGTAATGAAGGGCAAGTACGCCGCATCGCTCACGGACTTTCGGGGCACCTTCGACCCGAGCGGCAACTCGTCGGACGCGGGGCGCGTGGCGCTGCTGCGGCGCATCGCCGAGCGGCTGCCGTGACCTCGAACCAGATGACGCGGCGAGTGGAGACCCTGGAAGCGTGGGAGGGCGCCGATACGATCCGCATCGCGTCGGAGACTGCGGCCGTGCGCCCCCAGCTCATCCCGCCACTCGCCCGGCCCGGCTGACCCCGATGCCGAACTGCAGACCAGAGCGATTTCGCGTGCGTCTCTCTCCCCTTCCATTCCGCGCCGCACTCGCGCTCGCGCTCACCGCGGCACCCGGCCTCGCCTCATCCGGGGCCGCGCAGGGACGCAGCGCTGAAGACACCAGGATAATCGATAGCTATCGGCTCACGATGCCGATGCTCAGGAACGTGCTCCCAGCGCTCCACGCGCCGGGAGCACAGAGCTGCCCAGGAGCGAGCGGCCGGGATCCGCACGCGCTCGGCATCGCCGAGATGGTGCAATCGCTCGAGCGGTGCGCGCCGGTCGTGCAGTCCCTGAAGCGCGCCGGTGTGCCAGCCCGGGATGCCGCCATCGTGCTCGCATCGCTGCTCCGCACCAGCCAGCAGGTCGCAATGCAGGGCGGCAAGGCAAGCGCACTCCCTCCGGGCGTGGTGCGCGACAACGCGCTGCTGCTGGAACAGAACGATCGCGAGATCAGAAAGCTCACCAGAACCGGAGCGCAGTCATGACCCGTCCGACCTCTGTGCGCCTGCTCGCCGGCGCTCTCCCGATGCTCCTCGCGCCCGCGGCGGCCGTGGCGCAGAACGATGATGGGCCGACGCCGCACGTCACGCAGATCTGCCTCGCCCCCGCCGCCGTCGAGGCCGCGCCGAACGGCGTGGACCCGATGGCCGCGGTGCGCGACGCGTTCACGAGCTTTCTCACCGGCCCGACGCTCGCGGTGCAGCCGCTCAGCGCGCGGCTTCAGTCGCAGGTGCGCCACGAGGCGAAGCTCGGCGGATGCAAGTTCCTCCTCCTTCCCTCCGTGAAGCACGAGCGCAAGAGCGGCGGCGGCGGGATTCTCGGCAAGGTGGCTGGTGGCGCAGTGCAGCAGGGCGCCTGGGCTGTGAGCGGCTCCACCGGCTCGACCGTGGGCCGCGTGGTGGCCGGAGCCGCTGCAGGCGCGGCGAGCAGCGCGGTATACGACTACGCCTCGAGTTCGCGGAACAAGGACGAGTTGACACTCACGTACCGACTCGAGTCAGGCGCGGGGGCGGTGCTGGTCGAAAAGTCGGAGAAGCGGAAGGCGAAGTCCGACGGCGAGGATCTGCTGACGCCGCTGGTGGAGCGCGCGGCGGAGGCGGTGGTCGAAGCGGCGGCGAAGCAGCCGGAAGGACAGGCGAAGTGAACGCGCGTGTCCGGCCCCGGCTCGGCGCCGGCGTCTCGCTGGCCCTTGCGCTTGCGGGCGGCGAGCTGAGCGCTCAGGACCGCGGCCCCGCCATTCCGCTCTGTCCCGGCCTCACCATCGTCACCGCGATCGACCGCCCCGAGGGCGACTACGAGTCGATCAAGACAGTGGTCGACGCCAGCGAGCGGGGCATTACGCTAGCGTATTCCGCCCAAGTCCCCACCGAGCGCGGCTCGCTGCGCAACTGGAAGATGCGCCGCACGGTGCTCCGGGAGGACCTCGGCACCGCCACGCTCTACGCGCACTATTTCAACTCGAAGGGACCGCAGACAATCCCGGGGAGCACGGCGCTCGGCCCGTCCACCGCGGTGCTGCGCTCGCTCAAGCGCACGGGAACCGCGGAGCTGGGCATCATCGGCGCGGGCGGCAGCGGCTATTCCGCCGAGCGCACCAGCAACCCGAGCATCTACGACTACGAGGAGACGTACAAGCTCCGGCGCGTCGGAACGGGCACGGTCCCGGTGCGCGTGACGGTGAACGACACCGTCGTCTCGGTTCCCGCGATCCACGCCCAGGGCTCCTACATGGGCGACAAGGCCGAGTTCCTCCTTCTGGACGACGAGGAGAATCCGCTCGCGCTCCAGTACCGCTTTGCGACCGGCGGCGGAAGCGAGGCGGGGCAGCTCCGCGTGGTGAAGATCTCCCATCGCTGCGCCGGCCCCACGCGCTCCGCGAGCGACGAGCGGATCGCGCGGCTCGAGCGCGCGCTCCGGGAGCAGCGCCGCGCCGTGGTCTACGACCTCTACTTCGACTTTAACCGCGATGTCATCCGCGAGGAGTCGGAGCGGACTCTCCGCGAGATCGCGGAGGTCCTCCGCCGCAACCCCGACTGGAAGCTCTCGATCGAGGGCCACACCGACGACGTCGCCAGCGACCGCTACAACCTCGAGCTGTCGTCGCGTCGCGCTGCGGCGGTGAAGGCTGCGCTCGGCTCGCGCTTCGGAATCGCGGAGCCGCGGCTGACCACCGCCGGGTTCGGTGAGTCCCGGCCGCAGGACCGCAACGACACGGTGGAGGGGCGCGCCCGCAATCGACGGGTGGAGCTCGTCCGCCAGTGACAGCTACAGGAGGGTTGCCGTGCTGAGGCATGCGCTGCTAACCGCTGGCCTGCTCGTGGCAGCCGCTCCAGTATGTGCGGCACTCCAGTCGTCCCCCGACAGCGCGGGGAACCGGAGGCGTGAGTTCCCGCTGAACTGCCGGGGCGGAGAGCGGCTCGTGTTCGACACGCTGGGACGGGTCGCGGACACTGCGACCGTGGTGCGGCTATCGCTCCGCTTCACCGCGAGCCCGCGGGCTGCGGGTTGGAAAGGCGAGGGACTCGAGCCGAGCACCTGCGCCTGGGTCGACCGCCCGCTCAACGGCGCCGAGCCTGTGCGGGTCCGCGTTACGCTCGGGGTCGGCGACTCCACGCCGCGGCTGACGCTGCGCGACACCAGCCTGTACTGGTCTTTTCTCGCCTACAACACGGACAGTGGGCACTTCCACGGAGTGGGGTATCGCTACTGGAAGGCTGACGATGCAGTTGTCGCAAGGCCATCTGAAGATAGTGGTTTCCGCATGGACTACGTCCACGGGAAGCCAACCCCCGAGCCTCCGGTCGGCGCGCGCCGGTGGACGTTCGACGTCCGGCACCTCCCGCTCTACCTACTCGGCTGGGTGCTCATCGGAGGGATCCTCGTAGGGATCCCCTTGACGACGTTGCTCGGGGTATGGAGCGGCTGGCGGCGACTCGCCGCCTT
>JBIOTT010000133.1:0-9670 GCA_044866195.1 Gemmatimonadales bacterium | reverse complement strand
TGGAGCTCGAGTCCCAGGGCGTGAGCGTAGAGGCCATGCGCCGGCTGTTCCGGGAGAACCGGGTGGTGTCCTCGATCGGCGCCGAGCTCGACCAGAAGAGCTGCTGGGAGATCTTCACCGATCACGCGCTCGCCGAACGCTACTTCACCGAGACCGAGCGCAGCGTCTTTCGCCGCCACATTCTCTGGACTCGGCTCCTGAGCGACCGGGCGACGCAGCTGCCGGGCGGCGAAGCAGGTGACCTGCTGGAGTTCGCCCGCCGCGAGCAGGAAACCCTCGTGCTCAAGCCCAACCGGGGCTACGGGGGCGATGGCGTGACTATCGGCCACATGCTCACCCGGCCCGAGTGGGAACGCGCAATCGACGCGGCTCTCGAGGACGAGGAGCGCTGGGTAGTGCAGCGGCTGGCCGCCATTCCGGTAGTCGAGTTTCCCACGCTGGGGGAGGACGGCACGCTCCAGCCGGAGCCGTTCTACACCGTGATGGGATTTGTCCCGGGCCCGTCCGGGGTCGCCATTCTGGCGCGCGCCTCCCAGCGCCAGGTGGTGAACGTGGCCCAGCGGGGAGGGATGTGTGCAGTGATGCAAGCCGGCGAGAGGTAAGAGGTGAGAGGGAGCGACCGTTGACGCCGCTCGTCCGGATCAGCTATCTGGTCCAATCGGATGCCGATCAGGTACAAGCCCGGGCTGAGGCGCTGCTGCTCGAGCAGAGCGTCGAGCTCCCGCGCAGCGCGGTACGCGATCCGTGGGTGGCCGAGCACCTGCTTGGGCAAGTCGAGCGCATTGAGCCGCTGACCGAAGGCGGGCATCGGGTGGTCGTGGCTCAGCCGCTGGCGGCCGCCGCCGGCGACCCAGCCCAGCTGTTGAACCTGCTCTTCGGCAACAGCTCGCTCCAGCCCGACGTGGTGTTGGAAGACGTGGCTCTGCCCGACGAGGCGCTCACCTTTCTCCCGGGGCCGCAATTCGGCATCGCGGGTCTGCGGGCGCTCACCGGCGTTCGTGGTCGCCCGCTGCTGGCGGCGGCGCTCAAACCGATGGGCTTGCCGCCAGCGGCGCTCGCGGACCTGACCCGGCGATTTGCGCGCGCGGGCCTCGACGTCGTCAAGGACGATCACGGCCTGGCCGATCATGCGATCTGCCCCTTCGAGGCTCGGGTAGAGGCGTGCCTCCGGGCAGTGGAGAACGCGCGCCGGGAGACCGGCCACCAGACCCTCTACATCCCCAACCTCATCGGAACGCCGGGGCGGGTTCGGGAGCAGCTCCGGCTGGCGCGTTCGGCCGGCGCGCCTGCGGTGCTGCTGTCGCCGATGCTGCTCGGGCTACCGTTTCTCGCGGAGCTGGCCGGCGAAGCGGGCGTCCCGATCCTAGCGCATCCGTCGCTCGCTGGCGTCCTGCGCGCCGCGGAACCCGTGCTTCTGGGGACTCTGTTTCGCTGGTACGGTGCCGACGCGGTCATCTTCCCCCACCCCGGGGGGCGGTTCAGTTTCAGTGACGACACCTGCCGCGCGCTCGCCCGGACACTGCGCGAGCCGCATGCCCGCGTGCGGGAGGCGCTCCCCGTCCCCGCCGGCGGCATCCGGCTCGACCGGGTGCCGGAGCTGCTCGAGTTTTACGGGAGGGATTGCATGCTGCTGATCGGAGCGAGCCTCTACCAGGCCGGCGACGATTTGGTCGAGACGGCCCGGGCATTGGTCGAGCGGGTGGCACGGATGGCCGCGGCCGAGCAGCCGGAGGCGAAATGAACCAGGCGGACCTGAGAACTCACGTTCCTGAATCCGGAGCCTTCCGCTGGGACGGCGTGCCGGTGCTGGCATACAAGGAAGCCGGCAGTCACTTCCACGACGTCACCCGCCAGACGCTGTTCGACGGCGAGGGAATCGGCGCCGAGCTCCGGTACTTCGAGGTGGGACCGGGTGGTTGGTCCACGCTGGAGCGCCACGAGCATGTGCATGCCGTGCTGATCGTGCAGGGCAAAGGCCGCGCACTCGTCGGCGACCGGGTCATCGATCTCAAACCACACGATCTGGTGCGGGTCCCGCCACTCACCTGGCATCAGTTCAGGGCTCCGCCGGAGTCGGCTCTGGGCTTTCTCTGCCTGGTGGCGTGTGGCCGGGATCGTCCGGAACGCCCGAACGATGCAGCGCTGGAGGCGTTGCGCACCGATCCCGCGGTTGCAGACTTTATAAGACGGTAAAGAGCGGGAGAAAGCGAGAAAGGGAGAAATGGGAAAGGGGGCTCGCTGTTGCGCGGAGCCCCCCGTTCACCGTTTACTGTTCACCGCGGCCGCTAGGCCGCCAAGTCCTTCAGCCGGTCGCCGTGCTGCTCGCGGAGCTGCTTGAGGGCCCGATCGCGCAGCTGCCGGATCCGCTCCCGAGTGACCCCCATCATGCGCCCGATCTCCTCGAGCGTGCGAGCCCGGCCGTCGTCCAGGCCGAAGTACAGCCGGATCACCTTCGCGTCCCGCGGTGGCAGCGAAGCGAGCGCCGTCTCCAGATCGCTGGTCCGGCTCTTCGCAAGCGTTGCGGCGTCGGTGCCCTCGTCCGAGGCCAGGGCGACCCGCTCCATTCGCGAGCGGTCGTCGTCGGCCCGGATGGGCTGATCCAGCCGGAGCGCCTCGATGTGCAGCGCACCCAGCGACCGGACCGATTCGGGAGTAAGCCCGGTGGCCTCGACCAGCTCTTCGGTGGTGGGCACTCGGCCCAGCCGCTCCGCCAGATAGGTCGTGGCCCGCGCCAGCCGGTTGAGATCGGCGGTACGGTTGAGCGGCACCCGAACCGGCCGCCCGTGACGCGCCAGTGCCGCCTGGATGGCCTGCCGGATCCACCACACCGCGTACGAGATGAACTTTACACCTCGGTCGGGATCGAACTTGCGGGCGGCCGTCATCAGCCCGACGTTGCCCTCACCGATGAGATCCATGAGGGGCACGCCCCGGTTCTGGTACTGCTTCGCGACCGAGACCACGAACCGCACGTTGTGCCGCGCGAGCTTTTCCTGGGCCCCGATGTCGCCCCGGAACGCCTTGCGTGCCAGGGCCTTCTCCTCGTCGACCGTCAGCAGCGGGATCCGGCTGATCTCGTCGAGGTAGAGGTCCAGGCTTTCGCGCCCGTCATCCAGAGCCCGGGGCAGCGCCGCGGGCTTCGGCTGACGGCGAGCCGTACGCTTGGAGTTCTTGACTGCTGCCACGTGTGCTCCCCCGTCTTCATGAGCTTGGCTGCCGGCGCTTGACTAAGGCCCTGCCCAGCAACAAGTTAACTGTCTAATCCTGGCACAGGCCCGACCAAACCTGCACAGCCAAGCGCCAGATCCTTAGTGATGCGCCGCACCCAGCGACCGTCGCGCGGGCGGGAAAAACTACACCCTGGACGCACAAACGGAACCCACCCCCCGAACATTATCCAACAAATGACCCGCGCGGACGGTTCCGCGTCACTCCGGTGACTCACCGTTCCGGCAGGGACACGGGCTGTGTCAGGTTGCCACGTGGCTCTCGCACCCACCAGGCTCCGCTGGTCGCCCGGGTCTCCGGCGAGCTGAAAAAGTACCGGAAGTACACTAGCCGCACGTACTTAGGTGGTCGATCCGGAAATGGGTCCCGGCCCATCAGCGCCAGCACTTCGGGTGTGCCCTCGAGCAGCCGCCCTAGTAACGCCTCCAGGAGAGCCCGGTTCCCCTGCGGATCCAGCGCGGCGAACCACATCTGCCAATCGAGCCGGGGCTGGAACGGAGCTATGAACGCGGGCCGCCGGCCCGGATCGCCCGGCTTCCAGCGGAACTCGTAAGCCTTCCATTCCAGTCGGTCCCGGCTCCCTTCCACCACGATCTCCGGGCGCTCCGTGGTCATTACGCGGAACAACCCGTAGCCGTTCACCGACCGAAACGGGGCCAACGCCCCCAGCACGGCCTCGCCCCACTTGGGCATCGTGCCGGGTCCACCGCCTGGCCGGGTATACGCCATCTCCCGCACGAAGGTCAGGGCGGACAGTCCCGCCAAACCCGCGGCTGCAATGCCGACGAAGGCCTTGCGGAAAAGCGATTCCGGTTTCGGAGCGGTCAGCCGGAGCCGGACGAGCGGTCGGAGGACCCGGTCATCCACCAGCGATAGGCAGAGGACGATGGCAAGCAGATTGAAAAAGCCGTAGTTCCCAGTCGCGGCGATCGCCAGCTGAAAGCCGATCAGCAGCAGGGCCCCGAGCAGGCGCAGCAGCCAGAACCGGCTGGGCGCCAGAATGGTGAGCGGCGCGACCAGCTCGACGACGAACATGAGCGCCGTGGCGGCTGCGTGCACCCGCTGGGACAGATGATGCGCGTACCAGGCGGTCCAGGGCGGGAGCGGCTGAGTCTCGAAGTGAAAGTTGAGCGCGGTGAGGTTACGCCAGGTCGGGTCCCCGCTCAGCAGCTTGGTCGCGCCTGACAGAACCATGAGCTTGAAGAGGAGGAGCCAGAGCAGCCACCGCACCACCGCCGAAGGCTGGCGCTGCTCGAGCCGAAGGCTGGGAAACCATCCCGCCGGGGCCCACAGCGTCGCGAGCAGACCGGTCTCGAGCAGCAGCCCGTCCCACTGGAACGAGAGGAAGTCCTGGCCCGCGACCGTCAGCGAGAGATAGAAGAGCCACAGAACCGGCAGCACGATCAGCGGCAGGACGTCCAGGATCAGCAGCCCCGCCAGGGCCATCCCGCTCACCGTGAGGACCACCAGCGCCCGATCGCTGGCGTCCCACCAGAACAGGGTCGGCAGCAGCCGCCAGGCGCCCTCGCCATAGGTCTCCCGCGCCCGCTCCAGGTACTCGCCCAGCGGGAAGAGCCCGTGCTCGCCGATCAACCCGCGCACCTGTACCGCGAGCGAGGCAAAAGCGATCAGATAGACGACGCCGAGGAGCCGGAGGAAGAGCCAGCGAGAGAGGACGTAGGTCGGGCGCATTCACGCCCTTTCTCCCTCGATCATCTGCCGCAACGCGTCGAACGGCCTGGGCGGAGCCATGGCAACCGGCCGGTTTGGAGTCGCATCAACATGCGGGGGGGCGGCGGCGGCGTCCAGCCGAGCCCTGGCGTCACGCTCGGGCCACCCGTACTCTCCTGCGAGCTCAGATCGAGAGCCGGCGTGAGCCTCAGTTTCATCGACGAATCCCGCGTGCGCGAGCTGCTCCGGCCTGACGAGCTCATCCCTGCCGTGCGCCGCGCGCTCGCCGACCTGTCGGCCGGCCGAGTGGTCCAGCCGGTACGCGTCGTGGTGCCGGCCACGGACCACGCCGGCTTTCTCGGCGTCATGCCGGCCTATGCCACCAACGCGCTCGGCGCAAAGCTGGTCACCTTCTACCCGGCCAATGCGGGCGTGCCCACCCATCACGCGCTCATCGCGCTGTTTCGGCCGGAGACCGGCGAGCCGATCGCCCTCATGGATGGGCGTCTTATCACCGAGATGCGCACCGCCGCAGCCTCGGCGGTAGCAACGGAGCTGCTGGCCCGCGTCGATGCGGCGGTGCTCGCTATCCTCGGGTCGGGGGTGCAGGCCGCAAGCCACCTCGAGGCATTGCGGCTGGTGCGACCGATCCGGGAGGTTCGGGTCTGGAGCCCCCGGCATGCGGCTGCGTTTGCTGCGCGGCACGGGGTGCACGCGGCAGGGTCGGCGGAAGCGGCGGTGCGAGGAGCGGACCTGATCGTGACGGCGACCAGCGCCACGACCCCGGTGCTCCGGGGCGAGTGGGTGTCACCCGGAGCTCATGTGAACGCGGTGGGAGCCTGCCGGCCCGACTGGCGAGAACTGGATGACGATCTGCTCGGGCGAGCCCGAATCTGGGTGGATTCGCGGGACGCTGCGCTCCAGGAGTCCGGCGACGTCATCGCGGGGAGCGATCGGCTGGTGGGCGAAATCGGCTCGGTCGCCGGCGGAGCGCTGCCGGGCCGGGCCAGCGACGGCGAGGTCACGCTGTTCAAGTCGCTCGGCGTTGCGGTCGAGGACCTGGTCGCCGCCGAGCTGGTGCGAAGCAGGCTAGGCGGAGTCCGCTAGCTCGTCGAGGCGGCGTGCGGCGGCCGCTAGGCTCTGCCGCCGCCGCGCAACGCTGCGCCAGGGATCGGTGTCCCCGATACGATCGAGGACGTCGTGCAGCCGATAGCTCCGCGAATCGAGTCCGCGGTCGTCGAGCTCATCCCACGCGAGCGGGATGGCCACGGGCGCGCCGGAATGCGCCCGCACCGCGAAGGGGGCGACGCCGGTCTGCGCATAGGCATTGCGCGTCGTGTCGAGAAACAGGCGGCCGCGACGCTTCGCGATCCGGGTCTCAATGGTGAGCTTCGCAGGGTGGCGGCGAACCAGCACGCCTGCCAGCTGGCGAGCGAATCCCCGCACCGTGTCGAAGTCGGCGCTCCGGTCCAGTGGGACGACGACGTGCAACCCCCGCCCTCCCGTCGTCATGACCAGGCTCGTGAGCCCCAGGTCATCGAGCGACTGATGGATGAGGCGAGCCGCCTCGCGGGCCTGGGCGAACCCGCGGGGCGGGTCGAGATCGAAGATCAGGCGATCGGGGTGGTGCGGCTTGTCGATACGGCTGAGCCAGACGTGCGGCGTGATGCAGCCCTGACTCGCGAGATAGACCAGGGCTGCCGCATCGTTGCACAGCACGTGGGTGACCTTCCCCCCCGCCTTCGGAACGGTGGCCCGGGGGATCCAGTCGGGAAACCAGTCCGAGATTTCCTTCTGGAAGAAGCCCTCGCCGGCTAGGCCGTCGGGAAAACGGTGCAGCATGGCAGGACGGTCCCTGGTATAAGGCACCATCCGCTGAGCCACGGCGGCGTAGTACTCCGCGAGCTCGCGCTTGGTAATAGATGGCCGGCCGGGAAAGTAAACCTTGTCGGGGTGGGTCAGCTTGATCGCACGCCGTCCGACCCGCAGGGTCTGGGTTGGCTCGCTCAACGCCGTCTCCGGCGCGTGGTGGGGGCGGAGGCGGTCTCCCGCACGACGTCGCGGGCGGCCTTGTCGTCTCGGATCCCGAGATACCGCGGGTGCCGGAGCTTGCCGTCGCGGGTCCACTCAGTGAACCCGATCTGCGCCACCAGTTTCGGCTGGACCCAGTGGATACCGCGGGCCGGCGGACTTCCGCGGCCGAAGGGTGACCCGGTACGCTCCAGCCGGCGAAGCCTGGCGCCAAGCTGGTGGAGGGTCGCCTGGTCATAGCCGGTGCCCACCTTACCGGCGTAGACCAGCGCACCGTCTTCGTAGTAGCCCACCAGCAGCGCCCCAAAACCGGTCCGCGCTCCTTCCGGATCGGTCCAGCCGCCAATGACGAGCTCCTGCTGAGCCATGCACTTGAACTTGAGCCAGTCGGGCGAGCGGTGGTGGACGTAGGGGCTCGCGGCCCGCTTCGCAATGAGCCCTTCCAGGCCGCGGCCGCACGCCTCCCGGTAGAACTTCTCGCCCTCGCGGTCGCGATGTTCGCTGTAGCGGATCGGGCCCCGAAACGAGACCGCGGCCCGCAACGCGCGCTTGCGATCGCGCAGCTCGAGTCCTGTGGTCTCGTAGCCATCGAGCCAGAGCAAATCGAACAGATAGTAGAAGACCTCGATCCCGGTGGCGCGGGCGCGCGCTTGATCGGCGAGTCCCAACCGGCCCTGGAGCCGCTCGAAGCTGGTGAGCCCGTCCTTGAAGGCAACGATCTCTCCGTCGACGATGAAGCGCGTCGTGCGCTGGCGCTGCAGCGCTGCGACCAGCTCCGGGTAGGTATCGTTTTGGTCTTTACGGTTGCGCGAGAGCAGGCGGACCGGGCCACCGTCGCGGAACGCGAGGCAGCGCACCCCGTCCAGCTTCCGCTCGTACACCCAATCGGGATCGGAAAACGGCTCATCGGTCAGTGTGGCGAGCATCGGCGCGGTCCACTCCGGCATCGCATGCGGGCGGAGCCGGGCGCGGGCCGCTCCGGTGAGGGCTCGTAAGGCGGAGGTCAACGTCGGCGCACGAGAGGCTCGCGTCATCCTGGCTCGGTGCTAGGGCTCGACCGGGTATCGCCTTTCGCACGAGAGCGCCGCCGCAGCCCCTCGACTCGCCCCGGGCGCTCGCCGCGGATCTCGGCAGGCCGCAATGATATGCGGATCTTGATCCGGGGTTGGTGATACACGGCACGCTGGTTGCCACTCAGTCGGGCCCAGGTTCACATCCTGCGGTCCCGCCTCGGCTTTTCGGGGAGACAGTAAATGGCAGCGCAGCTCGTCGTTCGGCGTACTGATGACCCCGCGACTACCATCGCCCGTGAAACCAACCTCACAGTGGCGACCCAGCGCGCCGTGCGCGAAGCCCGCGAGACCCCCGGCGCGATTATCGAAATCATGAATCCGGAAACCGGCCGAGTTTGCCTCCGGGTTCGCCTCGAAAGCGGCAGCCCGACCGTCCTCGTCCAGCGCCCTTCGGTGAGCGCGGGCGATGCGTGGCCTGACCCGCCGGCCTGGCTACCGCTGCAAGCGACGGCCTGAGCAGCCCCCGGTTACTCGCCCTTCACCAGCTCGACGTCGATCGTAAGCTTCACCTCGTCACCCACCAGAATTCCGCCGGTCTCGAGTGCCTGGTTCCAGGTGAGACCATAGTCCTTCCGGTTGAGCGTGCCGGTGGCGGTCGCGCCCCGCCGGATCGTTGCAGCGGCAGCAGTGTTCCCGAAGCGGTATCTTCCCATTCGACAGCTTGGCTGGCTGCGGTGGCTGCGGCCGGCGACCACCAGAGGATCCGATGACCCCAGAGCCCGATGCGCTGCGCGCCCACTTGATCGAGCTGCTCCGTGGCGGACATGCCCACGCCACGTTCGACGATGCGATCCGGGACCTTCCCGCCAGGCTGCGCGGCAAAGTGCCGCGCGGGCTGCCTTACTCGGCCTGGCAACTGGTCGAGCACATGCGGCTGACGCAGGAAGACATCCTGGAGTTCAGCCGGAACTACGACCGGAGCTACGAATCGCCGGAATGGCCGGAAGGCTATTGGCCTTCGGCCGCGGAGCCGCTGGATGAGGACGACTGGGACACCTCGATCAAGGCGTTCCGCACCGATCGCGAGGCGATCGAAGCGCTGGTCCGAGACCCAGCCCAGGACCTCTTCGCCCCGTTCGCCTGGGGTGAAGGCCAGACGCTCTTACGCGAAGCACTGCTGGTCGTGGATCACACGAGCTATCACCTCGGGCAGTTGGTCGTGGTGCGCCGGTTGCTCGGCGCCTGGCCGGAATAGTGGCCAGCCGCAGTGCGGCTTCCGCGGTGACGCTCTCGCCCGCGGATGCGGCGCGGGAAGTCGCGCTGGCAGATGCCAGGATTCGACCGTACATCCGGGAGACGCCGGTCGAGCCCTCGCCCTTCCTGACCCGCGAGACTGGGGCGGAGGTTCAGCTCAAGCTCGAGTGCGTCCAGGTGACCGGCTCGTTCAAGGCCCGGGGCGCGTTCAACAAGCTGCTGTCGCTGGGAGACGCCGACCGAGCGCGGGGCGTCGTCACGGCGTCTACCGGCAATCACGCGCTCGCGGTGGCAAACGCGCTGGCCCTGCTCGAGGCCGAGGGCGAGATCTTCCTGCCGAGCAGTGTCTCTCCGGCAAAGCTTGAGGCGCTGCGGTTGCGCAACGCTCGTCTCCGGTTGCTCGACGAGGACCCGGGACTGGTCGAGTCGATCGCGCGGCAAGAGGCGGACGCCAGCGGCCGGTTGTACGTATC
>JBIOTT010000132.1:0-16709 GCA_044866195.1 Gemmatimonadales bacterium | reverse complement strand
GCACCGGTGGTCTGCTCGACGATCGCTTCTTCCTCGCTCCGGCTCGGGTAGTTGACCCGGAGCTCGAGCATGAAGCGGTCGAGCTGCGCCTCGGGGAGGGGGTAGGTGCCCTCCTGCTCGATCGGGTGCTGGGTGGCGCGCACAAAGAACGGATCGGGCAGGTGGTAGGTCGTGCCACCGGCTGTGACCTGATGCTCCTGCATCGCCTGGAGCAGCGCGGCCTGCGTCTTCGGCGGCGTGCGGTTGATCTCGTCTGCCAGCACCACGTTCGCGAAGACCGGTCCGTGGACGAACCGGAACGCTCGTTTCCCGGTGGTCAGGTCTTCCTCGATGATCTCGGTGCCGGTGATGTCGCTCGGCATGAGATCGGGCGTGAACTGGACCCGGTTGAACGAGAGATTGAGCGCCTCCGCGATGGTCTGCACCATGAGGGTCTTGGCCAGGCCCGGCACGCCGATGAGCAAGGCATGCCCGCCGGCCAGGATCGCGGTGAGGATGCCCTCGACGATCTCGTCCTGGCCGACGATCCGCTGCGCTACCTGGCCGCGGAGACGGGTGACGGCGCCGACCAGCCGCTCGAGCTGGCGTACATCATCGTGAGGCCCGGCTTGGGTCGCGGTCATGCTCGCATCAGTGCCTACGTTACCCTTGGGCAACGGCTTGGTGGGGAAGCGCCGGTCGTGGTGTAGCGGGTCGGTGTGGCATCAGCCAATCTGTGGGGGACATGGCGGGAGCGTCCAGGGCGTTCGCCAGTTTACCCGGGCCGAGCGACGCGTTCAAGCGGGAGGTGTGAGTGCACTTCGGAGCTGCTGGGGCCACGTGCGCCCTGGCTCAACTCGTCCTGGTTTGTCTAGGATGCGGGGCTTCCGCCCCGGCGCCACCGCACCCAAGCCGGATTGATTCCACCAAGCCGCAGGCAGGTCACGCCCTCGTCAACGGGACCTCGATCTACTACGAGATTCGCGGCGCGGGGCCTCCGATCGTCCTCCTGGAGGGCGCCAATCTCAACCGGCGGATATGGGACGAGCAGTTTGACCGCCTGGGGCACGATTTCGCGTTCTTCGCTACGACGTGCGTGGCTTTGGGGACTCGAGGCCAACCAACACACCGTACCGGGCACACGAGGATCTGGCCGCTCTCCTGCGTTACGTCGGCGTGAAACGAGCCTGCTTGGTGGGGCTCTCACTCGGAGGACGGATCGCGATCGACTTCGCGGTCGAGCACCCGGAGATGGTTACGGCGCTGGTGCTGGCGAGCCCGGGGCTGAGCGGGTTTCGATGGTCGGCGGCGGGAAATGCGTGGTTCGTACCCATCGACAGCGCGATCGCCGCCCGCGATTCGCTGCGGGCAGCGGAGCTCTGGCTGGGGAGCCCGTACATGGCTCCTGCGATGGAGAATCCCCGACTTGCGGCCCGGCCCCGACAACTCGCCCGCGAGAACGCCGCTAGCTGGCTTCAGCCTAACACGGAGCGCGAGCTGACCCCTCCCGCAATCTCCCGGCTGGAGGAGATCCGAGTCCCTACCCTGGTAATCCGAGGGAGCCGGGCACGTGGTGAACCTCGAGCAACCGGAGCGGTTCACCCGGGTGGTTCTGAACTTTCTCCAGGCCGAACCCAAGTCCCAAGTGGGCCCAGGGCGACCGGGTCGCGGCAGGGTTTAGGAGCCCCTGGATCGCTTGCGAAACTTTTCACAAGCGCATAGCTTTGCGCCGTGCCAGATCCTGATCGGCCCAGCGGCGGAGGGCCCGGACCGGCGCGGTATGCCGGCTTGGGGATTCAGTTTGCGGTCACAATCCTGGTGTTCGTCATGGTGGGGCAGTGGGCCGACCGCAAGGCCGGCACCGGGGGTCTGTTCACGATTCTCGGCACCTTCCTGGCGTTCGGCGGCACGCTGTATTCGCTGATTCGCAGCCTGAAAAAAGACAATCGAGACGGTCGGTGAGCGGAGGACGGCGGTACCTCGCGGCAATGGGGCTGCTCGCGGTTGTTGCCGGCGGAGCGGGCCCGCTCGTGCCCCAGCGCTGGCGACCGGGCTGGTGGCTCGCGCTCGGCCTCACATTGGTGCTGCAAGGACCGCTCGGCTGGTGGCTGGTTGCTTCGTTGGGCACAGAGCGGTTTCTCGGGATCTGGGCTCTGGGAATTTTTCTGCGGCTGCTCGTGGTCGGGGTCATTGGGCTGCTGGTGATCCCTGCGCTCGGATTGCCGGCAGCGCCGGTCCTGCTCGCCTTGGTTGGCTTCCTCATGGTTTCACTGGTGATCGAAGGGGTCGTGTCGGTGCTCCAAAGCTCCCGGGTCGAGGTCCGATGAGCCGATTGGTTCGGTGGTTGGGGCCCAGCGCGCTGCTCGCGCTGCTGGCGGTGGGGTCGATGTCCGCTCAGGAAGTGGGGCATCCCCGGGAAGCGTTTCGGGCCGCCCAGGGGTCGCACGCCCAGAGTCAGCACGAGATCGACATCCTGGGGCATCTGGCGAACTCGCACGAGATCGAGCTGCCCTACTGGAAGCCGCCCTACTACTACGCGGTCGAGCTACCGCGGTTCGAGCCGGTCCGGGTGGGCACCCTGCTGATCGACTTCTCGCCCACCAAGCACTTCGTCTTCGCGGTGCTGGCCGCGGTCCTGGTCGCCATCATCTTCATCGTCAGCGCCCGATCGGTTGCGCGGGCAGAAGCCGCCGGGCGCCCGCCCAAAGGATTGGGCGCCGCCATGGAGGCGACCGCGCTGTGGATCCGGCAGGAAGTCATTCTGCCCAACGTGGGCCCGCACGGCGAGGGCTATGCGCCCTACCTGCTCACGACCTTCTTCTTCATTCTGGCGTGTAACCTGCTGGGCCTTTTACCCTGGGGCGCGACCGCCACCGGCAATATCGCGGTGACCGGTGCGCTCGCCGTCCTCGCGTTCCTGGTCATCGAGATCTCGGGCATGCGGGCGCTCGGCTTCAAGGGCTACATGAACACGATCTTCTATCTGCCTCCGGGACTGCCGACGTTCCTGAAGCCGATCATGCTGATCGTGATGACGCCCATCGAGCTGATCGGGAAGCTGGCCAAGCCGTTCGCACTCGCGGTCCGACTGTTCGCCAACATGACCGCGGGCCACGCGCTGGTGCTGGCCCTGATCGGGCTCACGTTCACGTTCCAGAGCTATCTGGTCGGGGGCGTAGCCTCGGTGATGGCGACGCTGGTGATGCTGCTGGAGCTGTTCGTGGCGTTCCTGCAGGCGTTCGTGTTCACCCTGCTGACGGCCGTGTTCATCGGGCTGATGCGGGCGGAGCACTAGGCAGAACTGTTTCTATTTGATTTTCACCGCAGAGGCGCAGAGGCCGCAGAGGGTTAGTTGGGAAGAAGAGCGCGGGCGGGTCTTCGGCTCGCGTATCCCAGGGCACCGAGCGCTCGCGCTGTCCTGGTAGCGTAGTCCGCCGGATGGCGGACGATGCCCGCTGCTCTCGAGCTCGAGGGCGCCGGCGGGTCACCGAGGCGAGGCCGGTCCGGGAGAACCGGCTCACGTGCGGCGAGCGTGGACTCTACGGATCTCCTGTTCACGACGGAGTCTGACATGTTGCACATGCTTGCCCTCCTCCAGGAGGCCGCGGCCGCGACGGCCGGCAAGGGCTATGGTCTGATCGGCGCCGGGTTGGGCGCGGGCCTCGCCGTGCTGGGCGCCGGTGTGGGGATCGGACGAATCGGCGGCTCTGCCGCCGACGGAATGGCGCGGCAGCCGGAGAACAGCGCCCGGATCCAGACTGCCGGCCTGATCTTCGCCGCACTCATCGAAGGCGTCGCGCTTTTCGTGGCGGTCATCGCGCTGCTGATGCAGGGTAAGGTCACGTTCTGAGGAGCAAGGCATGAACAGAGCACTCTGGCTCGGGCTCGGAGCGGCGCTGGCCGGCGCCGCCCCGGCCCTCGCGCAGGAGGGAGAGGCCAGCTGCCCGCTGGTGGTGAACGGCGGGCTGATGATCTGGACGCTGATCGTCTTCGCCCTGCTCTTCCTGGTGTTGAAGCGGTTTGCCTGGCCCGCGCTGCTGGGAGCGGTCGAAGCGCGGGAGAAGCGGCTGTCGGAGCAGCTGGCCGAGGCGGAGCGCAACCGCGTCGAATCCGCCCGGCTGCTCGAGGAGCACAAGAAGCTGCTGCTCGACACCCGGACGCAGGCGAGCGGGATCCTGGCGGACGCGCGCGTGGCGGCAGAGAAGGAGCGGGCGCTCGCCATGGAGAAGACCCGGCAGGAGCAGGAGGATCTGCTCGAGCGGGCTCGGCGCGAGATCAGCGCCGAGCGCGAGCGGGCGATCGTCGAGCTCCGGCGGGAGGCGGTGGACGTCTCGCTGGCGGCGGCCGCGAAGCTGATCGGTGAGCGGATGGGTTCCGAGAACGACCGGAAGCTGGTCGAGTCCTACCTCGCCACCCTGGAGCCCGGCCGGTGAGATCGGTCACCGTGGCCCGGAACTACGCGGAGACGCTCTTCCAGCTCGGCGAACAGACCGGGAAGGCAGAGCTCTACGGCGAGCTGATCGACGCGGTGGCGGGCGTGGTCGAGACCACGCCCGCGATCGGCGACATGCTCATGTCGCCAAGGGTGCCCAAGAGCGAGAAGAGCCGGCTCCTGGGCGCCGGTCTCAAGGATGCGCCGAAGCAGTTCGTGCTCTTCCTGCAAGCGGTGGTGCGGCGGGGTCGCGGCCAGCTCCTGCGGGAGATCGCGAGCGAGTATGCGGTGCTGCTCGACCTGAAGTTCAATCGGCTCCGCGCCGGGGTGACGCTGGCGAGGACCCCCGACGAGGCTCTCCGGCGGAGCATCGAAGCCGGGCTGGCGAAGGCGTTTGGCAAGGAGGTGATCGCCAGCTTCAGCACCGACCCTCAGCTGCTCGGCGGCGCGGTGGTGCGGGTGGGCGAGCGGGTGTACGACGGCTCGGTTCGCCGGCGGCTAACCCGGTTGAGGCGGCAACTCACCAGCAGGTAAGAAGTGAGAAGGACTTCCCACCTCTCCCTTACTCCAGCGCATCCCGGAGGTCGTAGGGCACCTGGTGGAGCTCCAGCAGGGCGAAGTATTCCCGGCTGAAGTCCCGCTCTCGGTGGCGCACGTCCTGGTGTCGGAGGTCGTCCAGCAGCCGTGCGTCTTCGTGCGGGGTCACGCTGAACGCCGCGTATCCCTCCTGCCAGCCGAAGCTGCTCCGATGCGAAAACGTGCGGCGGATCCAGCGGGCGCTCCCGGCCTTGACGGACTGTACCACCGGCTCGAGCGCGAGCGTAGTCGATAGCTCGATATAGAGGTGGATATGATCTCGGCCGGCCCCGGCCGAGACCAGCCGCACGCCAGTAGACGAGGCGAGGGCGTCGATCCGGGCAAACAGGCGACCGCGCCATTCAGGATCCAGCCAGGGCCGGCGGCCCCGCGTTCCCCAGACCAGATGCACGCGCAACTTGGCATACGCGCCGGGCATGCACCGAGGATGGAGTTGTGCAGCGTCATGTCCACCACCCCGCGGGTGCGGCGCGTGACCGATTTCGCGCGGAGCATCGTTGGCGGCCCGTCCGCCTGTCCGCCCGTCCCGCCCCTCCGCCCGTTTGCCCGCCCGCCCTCGTCCCCACCTATCTTTCCCCACGCTCTAGCCGCGAAATCGCCGATGCTGCCCGCCAACTCCGATCGCCGAGGTCTGCTGCAGTCCGTGTTCGGGGAGTGGCTCGAGCGGCTGGTCGCGGAAACAGAGCGGAAGATCGTCCAGCGGCGCTACGTGCGCCCGCCCGGCGCGCTGCCGGAGGTCGGCTTCCTCACGGCGTGCACCCGGTGCGGGGCCTGCGCGCCGGTCTGTCCAGTAGAGGCGATCAAGATCGCCGGTCCCGGCGGCGGGTTGGCGGCCGGAACCCCGTTTCTCGAGCCGGAGCGGCAGCCCTGCGTGGTCTGCGCCGACATGCCCTGCGCTCGAGCCTGCCCCACCGGAGCGCTCACGGTGCCGGATCAGGGCTGGACCGGCTATCGGCTGGCGGAGCTCGAGTTCCTACCCGAAAACTGCGTCACGTTCCAGGGGACCCCGTGCCGGGTGTGCGTCGATGCGTGTCCCGTTGGAGAAGCGGCGCTGGTGATCGACGCGACCGGACACCCCTCCCTTCGGCGGGAAGGTTGCGTCGGCTGTGGGGTCTGCGTGCGCGACTGCATCGCGCACCCGTCGGCGTTCACACTGCACTACGCGGAGGGTTGATGGCCGAGGTGCCGTACCGGGTGGACAAGCCCTGGGGGTACGAGCTGGTGTGGGCCCGTACCGATCGCTACGTCGGGAAGATCCTGCACGTGAAGGCCGGCCACATCCTGAGTCTGCAGTACCACAACTTCAAGGACGAGACCATGCACGTGCTCCGGGGCGAGCTGGTGTTGCGCACCAAGGACGGAGAGCAGCTGGTCTCCCGGCCGTTCCGCGAGGGTGAGACGGTTCACATTCCCCCCAAGCTCATCCATCAGATCGAAGCGGTCCAGGACAGCGACGTGCTCGAGGCTTCCACGCCGCAGCTTGACGACCTGGTGCGACTGGAAGACCGGTACGGCCGGGACTCCGATCCATGCAAGTGATCATTCCGCTCGCCGGGAAGGGCACCCGGCTACGGCCGCACACTCATCTGGTCCCTAAGCCGCTCCTCAAGGTCGCGGGGCGGCCGGTGATGGACTGGGTGATGGACCGATTGGAGGGGCTGCGGGTCGAGGAGCTGATCTTCATCACTGGCCATCTCAAGGACCAGGTCGAGGCCTATACCCGCGCGCGGTACCCATACCCGTCGCGCTACATCGAGCAGAAGGTGCAGGATGGCACCGCCGGCGCGGTGAATCTGGCTCGGCCGTTCGTCCACGGGCCGGTGTTGATCATCTTCGTTGACACGGTGTTCGAGGCCGATCTCACGCTCATCAATCGGCTGGATGCTGACGGGATCATCTGGGCCAAGGAGGTGGACGACTACCAGCGGTTTGGCGTGGTCGTGACCGACGCCCAGGGCTTCATGACCCGGATCGTGGAGAAGCCCAAGGAGCCGATCTCGCGGCTGGCTAACATCGGGCTCTACTACATCCGCTCGGTGGAGAGCCTCTGGCAGGGGATCGACCACGTGCTCACGGAGCCACCCAACAAGGGTGAGTACTTCCTCACCGATGCGTTTCAGTGGATGATCGAGCACGGCAAGCGGATCTACACGGCTGAGGTCGGGGGCTGGTATGACTGCGGCAAGCTCGACACCCTGCTCGAGACCAACCAGATCCTGCTCGCGAAGGGCGCCGCCCGCCGCCGCGAGTTTCCTGGCGTCACCATCCGCGATCCGGTCTATATCGAAGACGGAGTGACCATCGAGCGAAGCACGGTCGGGCCCAACGTCTCCCTGGAGCGGGGAACCAGCGTGAGCGACAGCACCGTCGCCAACGCGATCGTGGGACGGGATGCGACGCTGCGCGGGGTGCGGCTCGATGGGGCCCTGATCGGTAACAGTGTGCTGGTGGAAGGGCTCACCGGCAGCGTGACCCTGGGCGACCATTCGGAAGTGGCGGCGAAGTCGGTATCCTGATGCGCGAGCTGGACCGACTGTGCGAGTCATATGGAGATCTGCTCCGACACCTGGATCCGGCGGCCGTGAGCGCCGCCGGGTCCGTTTCGGGGGATGGTCGCCTGGGACAGTTCGACGGGGAGGCGCTGCGGCAGCACGTGGCGGCCTTCCGGGCGACCGCCGCCGCGATCGAGGAGCTGCAGCTCGATGACCTCGCCGACGAGATCGATCGCACTGCGCTGCTGGACGATGTGCGCGCCACGATCGCGCGGCTGGAAGAAGACCGCTCCCCGGTACGGAACCCCGGATTCTGGATCGATCACCTGGCCCAGGTACTCGCGTCGCTACTCCTGCGGGGCGAGGAGCCAGGCGGGCCAGGGCCGCGTGCCAAGGCGGCGGCCGAACGCATCGCTGCCATTCCCGGATTCCTGGAATCGGCCCGGGCAACCCTGTTTCGCCCACCGCTCGTGCTGGTCGACGGCGCGTTGGCGATGCTCGGTCCTGCGGGCGAGCTGCTGGTCGAGGCCGCCGCCCGCTTCGGTCCGGATGCGCCGGGTGGGCCGGACGCGCTCAATCCCTCGGTCGCTCTAGCGCTGCAGGCAATGACCGGCTTCGGCCACTGGCTCCGTTCCGAGGTTGAGCCGGAGCCCGGGCTCGGCGCGGCCGTCTTGGGAGAGGCGCGCTACGAGCGGCGCATTCACCATCGATATGCGGTGCGGGACGGGCCGACCGAGTTGTGGCGCTACGCGCTGCGGCTGCTGGACGAGACCGAGGCCGCGCTGGCTGCCGAGAGCCGCGCCATCGATCCGGCGCGGAGCTGGCGGGATCTGCTGGCCAGCATGAGCGAAGAGACCGTGCCCGCGTTGTCCGGATTGAGCGGGGAGCTCGAACGCGCACGGGCGCTGCTGGACGAGCACGCCATCGTGGTCGCGACGGTGCCGGGCGTACTGATCGCGGCGCCATCGCTTCGCGGCGCGATCGCGGACATCACTTACCTGCCGGCCCTCGAGCCGCCAGCAAGCGGTGAAGCGCGTCTGGTGCTCCCGACCGACCGGCTGAGCCGGGCCGCGTTGCCCGCGATCGCCGCGGCCGGCCTGGCGGGACGGCACCTGCAGGAGAGCGGCGCCCGCGGACTCGGGAGCGAAATCCGCCGCTGGCTACGCGTACCCATCGCCGTGGAAGGATGGGCGCTCTACGCCGAGCAGTGGATGGAAGAGCTCGGCCTCGGCGCGGGCCCGGGAGCGCGGCTGGCGCGGCTCGCGCGGCTGCAGCGCGCCGCCGGCCGTCTGGCGGCGGATGTGGGGACTCATGCGCGGGGCATGAAGCAGGCGGATGTGATCGCGCTGCTGGGTGATCGAGCCGGGCTGGCGCGCGCAGCCGCCGAGGCCGAAGCGCGGCGGATCCTGGCCCATCCGACCGACGGTGCCGCAGCGGCGCTCGGCCGGCGCGAGATTCTCGCATTGCGCACCGCGGCGGGAGTGCCCGCCGAGGGCGGCCCGGCGCTCCATCGCTTCCATGCCGAGCTGCTCAGCTTCGGCGCGCTGCCGCCGGGGCTCGCCGGCTGGGGCATGGGACTCGCCGCATGACTAGCATTGCGTTGACAATGCAGTCATTCTTCACTATGTGAAGATCACGGTCCTCACGTATCTCGACGCGCCGGACGAGAACTCCAAGGACTACGATCCGGTTGTGCCGCAGGTCGCACGCACGTTGCGACGGCTCGGCCACCGCGTTTCGATCCTCGGTGTTCACGGCGACATCAAGCGCATCATCGCCGGACTTTCCCGCCGCAAGCCCGAGCTCGTCTTCAATCTGATGGAGATGTTCGCCGACAATCTCTTCGGCGACATCCCGATCACCGGCCTGCTGGAGCTGCTCGGCGTGCACTACACCGGCAGCGGTCCCGGCGAGCTGTACCTCAGCCAGGACAAGGCGCTCAGCAAGAAGCTGCTCTCCTACGAAGACATCCTGTATCCGCGGTTCGCCGTGTTCAACAAGGACTCGGAGATCGAGACCGGCGGCAACCTCCGCATGCCGCTGTTCGTGAAGCCGCTCCGGTCGGACGCGTCCCTTGGCGTAAGCCGGAAATCGCTGGTGCACGATGCCCTCCAGCTGATGAAGCAGGTCGCTTCGATCCGAACCGAGCTCAACGACTCGGCGATCGCCGAAGAGTTCATCGAAGGGCGCGAGTTCCTGGTTGGGGTGGTGGGCAACTCTCCCCCCAGGGCGCTGCCACCGATCGAGGTCGACTTCAGCGGTCTGCCGGAGGGCGCGCCCAAAGTGCTCGACAGCAAAGCGAAGTGGGAGGAACGGAGCGTCGAGTACAAGGGCACCAAGACCCTGGTGGCGACGCTGCCAGACGAGCTGCGAGCGCGACTGCAGAAGGTCGCGGTGGACGCCTACCGGGCGGTGCGGGTGCGGGACTACGGGCGGGTAGATCTCCGGCTGACCGACACCGGAGAGATCTACGTGCTCGAGGTCAACGCGAGCTGCTATCTCGAGCGCGGCAGCGAGTTCGCGATGGCCGCGGCGGCAGCCGGGCTCGACTATCCCCGGCTGATCGAGCGAATCGTCAACCTCGCGGTGGAGCGGTATAACGGCAAGCGGGGGTAGGCTGACGGGCGGAGAGGCGGACAGGCGGACGGGCGGACGGGCGGACAGTGAGAAGTATTGACGCCGCGGCGATCTGGGCCGCGCCCCACAACCACCGGCATCCGAGTTAGGGCAGATACGTGCCCCGGTGCACGTGGTTCATGGCCAGCGCCGTGACGAGAGTCGTGAGCGCGACCACCGCGGACCCTTCCTGCGACGGCGGATACCCCAACTCGAGCTGGCCGGCCCGCTCCGCCAGATGGCGGACCAGAACCCGGGTGCGCTCGGGAAAGTGTCCGGTCCAGCGAAACTCGTTCTCCATCAGCTCCCGCTCGAGTGACCGGATGAGCGAGTCGGCCCTGCGCAGCGGCGCGTCCCCGCCCGAGGCCGGGTCTCCCAGGCGTTCGAAGATCGCCCGCAGTGCGCCGTCGAGGCCCGGAGGGAAGCTGCTCTCGACGGGCGGCGCCCCTTCCTCCTCGTAGTACTCTCTGACCGAGTAGGGGATCTCGCCCACGTCCTCGTCCGGCTCGGCGTCAGTGACGAGCGGGTCGCGATCCAGAATCCGCGCCACCGTCCGCTCGCAATACGAAAGCTTGGCGAGCGCTTCCGGCCAGCCCTCGTATTCCCGCCGCCAGTCGTGTCCCGGAGTCATCCAGACCGCGAAGGTCTCCGCCCAGTCCTCGTCGGGATGCTTCTGCGCGTACCAGCCTGGGAGGTGGCGGACGTAGCGCCGGCTGAACGGTTGGGGTCGATAATCGTCTTCGTACGGCTGCGTGATCGAGCCGAACCGAAGGATCCATTCTTCGTCGTCGTAGAGCCGGTAGGCGTAGTTGACGACGTGCCCCATCTCGTGGCGCAGGTAGCGGAGGATATCCGCCCGGTCGAAGCCTTCTACGTGGCCTCGGTGCTCCTGGTGAATCGCGGTCAGCTCGGGGCGAGCCAGGTAGAATGGGATCGCGACGGCGACGGTCTGAAAGCCAACGCCCCACTCGGTGGAGAGGTAAAAACGTGGCTCGGGGCGGGTGAGGCGCACGCGCTTGAGCTCCTCCCTGAACTCCTGGAGGATGGGCTCGAGTCGAGTGCCTTCGATGGTGAGCCCCAGATCGCGAATGGGGGTCGACCACAGGCTGGATTCGCGGAACGTGCCTGGCGGCGTCGCCATGGCTCTCCCAGTGGGCGGGCCTGGAGCGGAACCCGTCAAACATATATTCCACCCCCATGCAATCCACCCAGGCCGCCCGGGCCCTGTCCGAAGGCGCGGATGTCGTCCCGCGGACAGTCAAAGGGCTGTCCCTCGTCTCGCTGTTCAACGACTTCGCGAGCGAGATGGTCTACCCGCTGCTCCCCGCCTTCGTCACCCGCGTGTTGGGTGGCGGGGCGGTCGTGCTGGGCGCGCTCGATGGGGCTGCCGACCTTACCGCAGCACTCCTCAAGTGGGTGAGCGGGTGGCTGGCGGACCGGCCCGGCTGGAGGCGACCGCTCATCCTGCTGGGGTACCTCACCGCCGTGCTGGTGCGCCCCCTCATCTCCGTTGCCGGCGCCGCGTCCCAGGTGATCGGGTTTCGGGTCATCGACCGGATCGGCAAGGGGATCCGGACTCCCCCGCGCGACGCCCTCATCGCGGAAGTGACCCCGCCCGCCCTGCGGGGACGCGCGTACGGTTTTCACCGGGGCGCCGACCACTTTGGCGCCATCCTGGGCTCTTTGGCTGCCTGGTATTTCCTCTGGACCGGGGCCGAGGTTCGGCAGGTCATCGCGTGGAGCGCGGCGCCGGGCCTGCTCGCATTCGCAGTGCTTGCGATAGTGCTTCGGGCGGGCAGGCGGGCAGGCGGACAGGCGGACAGGATAAAGGCGGACAGGCGGACAGGCGGGCAGGCGGACAGTGGCTCCGATATCGGGCCGGCCGTCGGTGCCGAGGAGGTCAGCCGGGGCGCCGACGGCTCCGTCCGCCCGTCCGCCCGTCCGCCTGTCCGCCTTCCGCCTGTCCGCCTTCCGGCTGTCCGCCTTGATTTCTGGCCTCCGGTCCTCGCGCTCGCCGCCCTCACCTTCTGCCGGATCCCCGAAGCGCTGCTGCTGCTTCGCCTGCAGGAGACCGGGGTCGCGGTCGCACTCGTCCCCCTCGTGTGGGCGGCCCTGCATGTAGTACGGAGCAGCGCCTCCTATCCCGGAGGGTGGCTGGTCGACCGGCTGGGCCCCCGGCTCACGGTTGCGGCTGGCGGCGCCCTCTTTGCCCTCGCGATCGGGGCCATGGGTTTCGAGGTCGGCGCCCTCGGCGTAGCCTGCGGCTTCCTTCTGTTCGGCGGCGTGGCAGGTCTCACCGAACCCGCCGAGCGGACCCTGGTGGCGCGGCTGGCGCCGGTACGGACCGGGCGGGGCTTTGGCGCCTACCATGCGGTCACCGGCCTGGCAGCACTGCCGGCGGCGTTGCTTTTCGGGGAGCTGTATCAGCGGTCGGGTGCGACCACCGCGCTCACCGCGTCGGCCGGTGCGGTGCTCGCGGCGACGGGCTGGTGGCTGGTGGTGTCGCCCGCGGGAACCCGGGATCCGGCGGCATGAAGCGGATTGGTTTCGCGACTGCATGCAGCCTGGGGCTGGCCGCCGCGGCCGCTCCCCTGGCAGCCCAGGTGCAGGTCCGCCTGGGGGAGCCGGGCCGGGCGAACTACTCGGAGCTCCACGAAGGGCTCAGAGAAGGCAGTCGGGCGGCCGACACGGTCCGCGCCCTGCTCCGCTCCCGAAACACCCTGCGTCTCTGGGCCCGGGTTACCGCGGCGGTCAACGGCGACGGACCGTGGAACGACGCGCTCCTGGCAATGACGCGGCTGGCGCTGCTGCGAAGTCCGCAAGTGGCCGACAGCGCGCTGGGGATCCGCCGGTTCTTCGAGCGTTCCGGACCGTACCCTTTCCCCAAGAACCCCGGGGTCACGTCCCAAGACCTCGAGCCGTCGGTGCAGGCTATTCTGCTGGAGCGGCGCCGGGCCGTCAGCGGGGACTCTGCGGTTCTGGCCGACATCCTGGCCCGGATTCCCAAGCGCGACTACGACCACGGCGACGCGTGGGTACTGGGGCGGCTTGGCGCCGGCGCCCGGGACTCCGTCGTGAATCGCTTCCAAGCGGCCGATTCGTCAGAGTTCCGGGTCCGCTATCTCACCTTGCTGTCGTACTTTGCCGATCCCGCCCTGATCCCTCTCCTGTCCCGGGTCTACGTCTGGCCCGACAGCTTTCACGTCCCCCTGCGATACGCGGTTCGCGCATCCGACGGGTTGCTGTGGATCGGCACCCGCGAGAGCCTGGCGGCCTTGCTCGAGGCCCGGGCGCGGGCTCGAGCCCGCGGCGTTTACGCCGACTCGAGCTTGGCGCGCGGGGGTTACAGCTTTCTCGAGAACGACAGCGCCGCGGTGATCGCGAGAACCGGGAAGTGGCTCACCGGCTGGCTGGAGACGCTTCCGGCCCACTGACGCGCCGGGCCGACAACGCCGGAGCCTTCAGCCGCGATGGAGCGTGTCGAAGGCGAGCTTGATCACCAGGGCGGCGACCAGCGCAAGGAAGAAGGCGCGAACCAACCCGACGCCCCGGGCGAGCGCGAGCCGGCTCCCGACCGTGCCTCCCAGGATGCTCGCCAACGCCATGGGCAAGGCGAGCCGGTAGAGCACTTGATCCGTCAACCCGAAGTAGAGCGCGGCCGAGAAGTTGGATCCGAGGTTGACGACCTTGGCTGCGGACGTCGCAGCTAGAAAGTCGAAGCCGAACACGCCCACGAAGGCAAAAATGAGGAACGTGCCGGTGCCCGGCCCGAAGAATCCGTCGTAGAACCCCAGCACGGCGCCCATGATCACTGCTGTGACGAGGGCGGGCGCAGGTGCCAGCCGCGGCAGGTGGACGATCCCGAAGTCCCGGGCTCGCCAGGTGATGAGGGCGACCACGACGAGGAGGCCCAGGATCACGGGTCGAAGGACGGCGGGCTCGATGGCGCTCACAGCGTGGGCGCCGAGGAGACAGCAGCCGAACGAGGCGATTGCGGCGGGCACCGTCACCTGCCACTCGATGCGGAGGCCGCGGGCGTAGCGTGACACGGCCGCGATCGTGCCGCTGGTCGATGCGAGCTTATGGGTGCCAAACACCACCGGGAGGGGCGCATCGGGGACCAGCACCAGCAGGGCCGGCAGCTGAATCAAGCCACCGCCTCCGACGACCGCGTCAGTGAAGGAAGCGAGAAAGGCGAATCCGCAGAGCGCCGCGACCGTGCCGGCGCTCAGCAACACCGGGTGGCGCCGTCGCCGTAACGGGTGCGGAGGTACTGGTCGTAGAACTCGCGCTCGGTGGGGAGCGGGCAGTCGGGATGATGGGCGCGGAGGTGCGCGAGATGTGCGGCGTAGTCGGGCATGCCGAGGACGCGCTTCAGACTAGCGAGCAGGCGGGACGGGAGCGGGCGGGAACGGGCGGGAGCGGGCGGGAGGCTTCGCCGCTCCCGTCTGCTCCCGTCAGCTCCCGTCTGCTCCCGCCCCGTCCGCCTACCGAGCATACGCCGTCTCCACGAACGGGGTCTCCCGCGCCACCGGCGCCTTCCGGCGCGCGAGGATGAGGGCCCACTCCCGGGCGCAGGCGGCCACCAGCACCACGGTCACTCCCATGAAGATCGCCGCCACCACGGCATCCAGGCGGTCGTTGAAGACGAGTCGCGCTCCCTTTGCTGGATCGAGCGCCCCGCTCGCGACCTGGCCCAGGGTGGTCCGGGCGTGCGACAGGAATCCCAGCCGCGGGTCGGCGGCGAAGATCTTCTGCCAACCGGCGGTCAGAGTCACGGCAAGGAGCCAGGCGAGCGGGCCCAGCGTCACCCAGGCGTAGCGGGCCTTGTCGGCCTTGATCAGCAGCGTAGTGCCGACGCACAGCGCGACCGCTGCCAGCAGCTGGTTGCTGATGCCGAAGAGAGGCCAGAGCGAGTTAATGCCGCCCAACGGGTCCAGCACGCCCTGCACCAGGAAGTAGCCCCACCCGCCGACCACGAGCGCGGAAGAGGCCAGCACGCTGGGATACCAGGAGGTGCGGCCGAAGGGAGCCCAGACGTGACTGGCGAGATCCTGCAGCATGAAGCGTCCCACCCGGGTGCCGGCATCGACCGTCGTAAGAATGAACAGGGCCTCGAACAGGATAGCGAAGTGATACCAGAGCGCGATCAGCCCATCCCCGAAGGCGCGGCTGAAGATGTGTGCCATTCCGATCGCGAGCGATGGTGCCCCGCCGGTGCGGGCCAGCAGAGACTGCTCCCCCACCGAGTGCGCGAGCGCCTGCATCTGCTCGGGGGTGACGGTAAATCCCCATCCGCGGATCACCTGGGCCGCGGACTCGACCGAGCCGCCCAGGGTTGCAAGCGGGGCGTTCACGGCGAAGTAAACCCCGGGATCGAGGACGGCAGCCGCACACATGGCCATGACCGCGACGAACGACTCCATCAGCATGCCGCCGTAGCCGATCAGCCGGGCATCGCTCTCGCGCCGGAGCATCTTGGGTGTGGTGCCGGATGAGACCAGCGCGTGGAAGCCGCTGATCGCCCCGCAGGCGATCGTGATGAAGCAGAAGGGAAACAGCTTGCCGGCGAACACCGGCCCGGTGCCGTCGATGAAGCGGGTGACTGCCGGCAGCTTGAGGGGCGGCAGGACCAGGACGATGCCGATCGCGAGCAGCAGCACGGTCCCGATCTTCATGAAGGTCGACAGATAGTCCCGGGGCGCGAGCAGCATCCATACCGGCAACACGCTGGCGACAAATCCATAGGCGATGATCCAGCCTGCGAGCGCCGGAGCCGAGAGCGTGAAGATCGGCGCCAGAGTGGGCGATGTCGCAACCCACCGGCCGGCCACCAGCGCGAGCAGCAGGAGCGCCAGCCCGACGACGGAGGCTTCGATGGTCTTTCCCGGGCGGATCAGCCGCATCCAGAAGCCCATGAGCACCGCGATCGGGATGGTGCAGGCAATGGTGAACACCCCCCACGGGCTGTCACGCAGGGCATTCACCACCACCAGAGCAAGCACGGCGAGCAGGATGATCATGATCGCCAGGATCGCGCACATCGCGAGGATCCCGGTGAAGGGACCGATCTCGTCGCGGGCCATCTGGCCGAGCGACTTGCCATCGCGACGCATGGAGCCGAAGAGGATGATGAAGTCCTGGACCGCGCCCGCGAGCACCACGCCGAACACGATCCAGAGGGTGCCCGGGAGATAACCGAACTGGGCCGCCAGGACCGGTCCCACCAGCGGCCCGGCGCCCGCGATCGCGGCGAAGTGGTGCCCAAACAGCACCCATCGGGTCGTCGGCACGAAATCCCGGCCGTTCTCGAGCCGCTCGGCCGGCGTGGCCCGCCGGTCGTTCAGCTCGAAGACCCGGGTGGCGAGAAAGCGGCTGTAGAACCGGTAACCGACCAGGTAGGTACCGAGGGCGGCGAGCACCAGCCAGGCCGCGCTGATGGTCTCGCCCCGGTGGAGGGCGATCGTCGCCCAGGCAAACCCACCGGCCAGCGCGACGGCCAGCCAGAGGAGGGTACGGAAGGGCATAGGCAAACAAATAGGGGGAAAGGGAGAAAGGGGAAAGGGGGAAAGGGGAAGGGGGGGCCGGCCCCC
>JBIOTT010000131.1:0-2293 GCA_044866195.1 Gemmatimonadales bacterium | reverse complement strand
GAGAGGGCGGAGAAGGCGGAGAGGACGGAGAGGAATGCCGATCATCACTGGCTCGCTGATGACTCTGCTAATAGCAATTGCTGTCGTCCTGGCGCTGATTCTATGGCTGCGGCGGGACCGTCGTTATCCCGGCCCTCGACTCCATGGAAACGACGGCATCGACCGGGAGGAATTGGAGCGGGCCGAGCGCGAAGTACGGGATCTCGACCCACGGCAGCGGCCGGACGAAGAATTCATGGGGGACGACTGGGGGCCCGGGGCGGCGCGTCCGAGGCCGCCGCAGAGGCTGTAGGAGAGGCTGAAAGATCCTTCGCTTCGCTCAGGATGACAGAACTCTACGGTCCTACTTCTGCCCGGCTGGTTTCGCTCGCAACCCGCTCTCCGCCGGTGCGAGCCGATCCGCGGTCCAGGTCTCAAGCTTGTAAATCGTCTTTCCCGTATCCGGCCGAACCCAGAAGCCCGCCGCGGTCGAGTCAAAGAGGAGGGTGAGGATCGGGGTGCCGTCCTTCCGGAGCAGGCGGGTGCGGCGGTCGGGCCGGGCAAACCGGGCGGAGTCCGCCTGGGCTGGCGTGGCGAAGCCGCTCGCGTCTACGGCGCCATAGGCCGCAACCAGATCCTGGGCCCGCGCCGAATCGGCCTTGCCACCAGTGGACAACAGCCAGCCTTTCTCCGACCGCTGGAGACTGTAACGGCTGCCGCCGCGGGAGACCTCCACGGTTCTGATACTGTCAGCGGGGACCGCCGCGATCTGGTGGTCGCGCCACTCTTCGCCGGTGCGGGACAACACGTCGACCAGGCGGCCCCGCACCAGGTATGTCGGCTCCTGCCCGGTCCGACGAACGTAGCCGCCGGAGAAATCGGACGATCGCTTGCCCACGAAGAAGTCGGCCAGAACCCGGCCTCCGCCCATCACCTGTGCCCGGGTTCCGCCGGCGCTGTCGACTCCGAGTCCGGCTTGAGACGCCTTCCGTTGGGCCACCAGCTCGCTTCCGGCCGAGCTGTCGGTTAGTGCATTCAAGAGGTCGGCCACCGACTTCGGTGCGGCGCGGTTTCCATTCACGGTCCAGTTGCTGGTGTCCTTCCGTACCAGAACCGTGCTGTCGCTCACTTTGGTGAGCACCACCCGGTCTACTGCCGACCGGGTGATCGGCGGCAGCCGAAAAGCTTCGGCGCCGCTCGGTTCGGCCTCCCTACGGCGAGCCAGCGCGGCAGCGCCCCAGAGAATGAGCAGCACTCCGAGGGCGATAGCCAGGCGCACGAGCTGTTTCCCGCTCATGCCGCGGCCTCCCCTGCGGGCACCAGTGGGCGATAGGGGTCACGGGTTCGGCGGCGCCGGCGGAGCAGGTGCACCACACCTGCGAGCGCGACCAGCAAGGGCAGCCCGATCAGGTTCGCGTACTTGGCCAGCTCCCGCTCCAGCGAGGTCTCGAATACCAGCGGCACCGGCTGCCGATTCTTCGAGCGGATCGCGATCAGCTCCTGGTCCTGTCCCAGCCAGTCGATGGCATTGAGCACCAGCGCCAGGTTTTCCGGGGCGAACTGTACGAAGCGGTCGGACGCGAAGTCGCTGCTTCCCACCACGACCGCCCGACCGCGGGCGCTGTCCTTCGGGCTGACGACCACGCCGAGTAGCCTTCGGCTCAGATCGGCGCGGGGGAAGTCGGCCCGGGGATCGATGGAGGTGCTGCTGCTGAAGGTGCCCGCTGCCGCACTGGTCACCAGGAGTGGCGTGACCGTCCCGGCTGCCGCCTTGCTGGTGTCGATGGTGCTGGCCCAGGTGAGCACGGCCGCGCCGATGTCCTGGTTGATCGGCGAGCGGCGGGTGCTCTCCGATCGGATGAAGAAGGGATACACCTGCAGCACCCGGCCGAAGTCGGTGGGCACCGGGATTGCCTCGTTGGCCAGGAGATCGTACGCCAGATCACCGCGCACCGAGACGCCGAATTTCTGAAGCAGGCTGTTCCAGGGCAGGGGCCGGGGTTCGGCGAGCGGCGCCTGGGGCGACACCCTCATCCCGCTGGCCAGCACGAGAAGGTGCCCGCCTCGATCCACGTAGTGCTGGAGCCGGGCGAGCTGGGGGGCCGGGACCGAATCCGGTGCTCCTGCCAAAACGATGACGGCGAAGGCGGTGTCTGCGCCGGCCGAATCGGTTGAGGGCAGCTGGCGCACATCATAGGACTTTCTCAGCTCCTCCTGCAGCTGCTGGTAGCCGGTTGCCTGTCCGACCGGCTCGTCGGCGAGGAACCCCAGCGCCGGCTTGTGGCTGCGGGAGAGATTCCGGATCGATGAGACC
>JBIOTT010000130.1:0-5878 GCA_044866195.1 Gemmatimonadales bacterium | reverse complement strand
GGAGAGCCATGAGCCGCTCCGGGCCAAATTCCCGGCCTTCAACGTTCACTCGCACTTCGGGAAGCTTGCGATCACGCCAGCGGAGCTGTTTGCCATCCTCGACAGCTCCGGCGTGAGCAAGGTGGTGAACCTGGATGGCTCGAACGAGCAGGATATTCGGCGGTTCGCGAGCGAGTTCGCAGGCCGGGTCATCGTGTTTCGCCATCTGTGGTTCCCGGTCGGCCGGATCAAGAACAGCCACTTCGATACTACGCTCGCGCGGATCGAGCGCGCGGTCCCGGCCGGCGCCCGGGGCGTGAAGATCTGGAAGAATCTGGGCCTCCATACTCGAGACAGCACCGGCAAGCTGGTCCCGATCGACGACCCGCGCATGGACCGGATCTACGCGAAGGCGGGTGAGCTGCATATCCCGGTCATGATCCATGTGGGTGATCCGCTGGCCTTCTTCGAGCCGTTTGATGGCCGCAACGAGCGGTACGAGCAGCTTCGGGGCGGCTTCGCCTGGAGCATCCCGGGTCAGCACATACTCGATCCCGATGCCCCCTCCCAGCAGGAACTGGTGGCCGAGTTCGGCCGCGCGGTCGGCAAACACCCCGAGACCACGTTCATCGGCGCCCACATGCTGTTCATGAGTGACGACCTGGCCGGCCTGGGCGCGCTGCTCGACCAGCATCCGAATCTCTATCTCGACATCTCGGCAGACGTGCCCGAGCTCGGCCGGCAGCCATACACGGCCCGCGCCTTTTTCATCAAGTACCAGGACCGGTTGCTGTTTGCCACCGATGCTCACCACAAGTACATCGGCACCCGGAACTACCGGGCGTATTTCCGGTTTCTGGAGACCTTCGACGAGTACTTCGACTACCCCTTCCGGGAGCTCCGGGACGGCGGACAGTGGAAGATCTACGGCCTGGGCCTGCCCGACTCGGTGCTGAAAAAGCTCTATGCGAGCAACCCCACCAAGGTGATCGACTTCCGTTGATCAGCGCCGGTGACGGGCGAGCACCGCGCGGTAGGCGGCTTCCAGCCTTGCGGCGAAGGCCGGCAGATCGAGCTCGGCGGCGGCGCGATCCGCGCGGTCGGCCAAGCGAGCGCGGAGCGCCGGATCGGCTAACAGCGCGCTGAGAGCCTGGGCCAGCGACGCCGGATCCTCCGGCGGCACGATGAGGCCGGTCACGCCGTCCCGCACCACCTCGGGTGAGCCGCCCACGGCGGTGGCCACCACTGGGAGACCGGTGGCCATCGCCTCCACCGCCGCGAGCGAGAGTGCTTCCTGCCGAGATGAGAGGACCGCAACATCGGCAGCCCACAGCAGGCGCTCGACGTCATCCCGGAATCCGAGAAAGCGCACCGCGCGGCCCTGCCTTGCGGCCTCGAGCTCGAGTGCGGCTCGCTCCGGCCCCTCGCCCGCGATCAGCAGCACTGCGGCGGGCACCGTACGGCGCACCGCGGGCCACGCGGCAACCTGCAGGTCCACGCCCTTGAGCCAGTCCAGCCGGCCCACCGTGACGGCCACCGGCGTTTCCGGGAGTAGCCCAAGCTCGGCGCGACTGGCCGCCCGCTGCTCGATCGAGGGGCGGTAAAACCGCCGCCGGTCGACCGGGTTGTGCCAGACCTCGGTGGGGCGTTTGGCCAATCCCATGTCGCTCGCGGCGAACGGCCGAAGCGCCTCGGCCACGAGAAACACGCGCTCGGCGAGTGGCGCCAGGAGCCGGTCGGCGGCCTGCACGTACCAGGGGTAGCCCTTGGGCATCCGGCGGTAGTCGGCGTGGACGTGCACGATTGCCGGCCGGCCCGTCAGCCGGGCGGCAAGCCGGCCGAAGAGGCGGGCGCCGTGACCCTGCAGGTGCAGCAGATCGATCCCTTCCCGCCGAATGATGCCAACCAGGTCGGCCAGGGTCCGCGGGTCGGCGTTGGCGCGGTCCAGGAAGCGGACGGCGAACCCTTCCCGGGCCACGAGCGCCCGCAGATTGGGTGAGGAGCGCAGCACGACCGGGATGACGCCCACGCCGCGCTCTTCGAGCGCGCGGGTCCACTCCAGCAGCAGTCTCCCGCCGCCATGAATGCCGGCCTGCTCGTAGCCCAGGCGATCGTGCGCGAGCAGCACCCGGAGCGGCTGCCGCTCGGAACCGTCGTCAGCGATCTCCGATGGGCGCATTGCGGCCTCAGGTCGGATGCCGCACGAGTACCCGGTGCGGTTTGAGCCGAAGGACGACCCCCAGCCACACCAGAGCGAGGATCGCCGCCACCACCGGCGTCGTGAGCCAGGCGACTCCAAGCGCGACCCCGGCCAGCACCACGGCTCCGGCCACCTCGATTGGGCCGAACGGTACCCCTGGAGTCACCCCGGCGCGCCATGCGATCAAGCCGAGAATGCTCGCGTAGGTGACCTCGGTCAGTGCCGTAGCCAGCGCCGCACCACGAAACCCGAACCGGGGGATGAGCAGCACGTTGAGCACCACGTTCAGCGCCACGGTGAGGGTGAGGCCAGCCGCGAGCGCGCGCTCTCGGCCCGCGGCCTGCGAGGCCTGGACCAGCAACAGGCTGTGAAACGCAAAGTAGTTGCCCAGCATGATCCAGCTCAGCGCCCGGGCGCCTTCGACGTACTCGCGACCGAACGCGAGCTGGATGATGGGTCCACTCCACCCCGCCAGCACGAACAACACTGGCAGCGCAGCGCAGGTGATCACGCTCCGGAGCGAAGCGAACAACCGGTGGAAGCGGCCGCGATTCTGGACCCAGTCGACCGCCATTACCGGGAACGCGACGACGATGAGCAGCCGAGGCAGCACCTGGACCAGGTCCACGAAGCGGTACAGTGCCCCATAAATCCCGGTGTCCCGGGGCGTCGAGAGGGCCGAGAGCAGCGCGGTATCGACCTGATAGTACATGCTCCACATCAGGTTGCTGACCGCGAACGGGAGTGCTGCGAGCAGCGTGGCCTCGCGCGGCCTCGCGATCGGCAGCGGGCGGTGGAGCTGTCGGCGGACCGTCGCGAGGAAGACCGCAAAGTCGGCGGCCCGCACGGAGAAGAAGACGAGGCCGACGGCCGTGAGACTCCCGCCCAGCGCGATGACGCCGATGCCGGCGACCAGCAGGCCTACCCGCTCGGTCCAGTTGAAGAACGCCTCGAGGCCAAATCGCCCTACCCCGCGGCACACGCCCCGGACCGATTCCTTGAGGGCCCGGAACCACACCGACGCGCCGATCAGCACCCCCGCCAGGTGGGCGTCGGCAGGCATCCCGGCGATCAGCATGTACCCGTACAGGAGCAGCGGCGCAGGGAAGATCAGCAGCGCCTGCCGCGCCAGAGCGCCCCGGAGCTCGTGCCAGGCCGCATCCGGCGTTCGAGCGACCGTTCGGGTAAGCAGTGTGTGGAGGCCCAGCTCGGCCACCGCCTGCAGAATTGCGGACGCGGCGACGATTGCCGCAAACACGCCGTAGCGATCCACCCCGAGCGCCCGCGCCAGCAGCACGAAGAGCAGGAGAGTGAGCGCGTTCGACGCCTCGCCGAATCCGTAGGCGAGTCGCGCCGGTAGCAACTTCGCAAGTACAGCGCTAACGTTTCTCAGCATCCCGAGGCCTCGGCACAGCGCGACTCGAATCGAACGCCGTAGATTCTATGCATCCCCTGCGCTATCGGCTCGCCCGGAAGGTCGCCAAGACGGCCCCGGACTTCCTCTCGGTACTGAGCGGCCGGGTTCCCGGCTTCGTGTACGGCCGGTCCCTCGGATCTTTGCCAATCTTTACCTATCATGCGGTGGACGCCCGATTCGAGCGCGACTTGCAGTTTTTGCGCGCAGGCGGCTACCGCTGCGCCGGCGCAGCCGAAATCCTCGCGGTAGCTACCGGCGCCTCGGTCCCGGACGGCCGGACCGTAGCGCTCACGTTCGACGACGGCCTGGTGTCCCTTACGCAGGTGGCAGTGCCGCTGCTGCGCCGTTACGGCCTGCGAGCCATCGCCTTCGTGGTCTCGGGCCTGGTGCCCCAGCGTTCGAATGCCTTTCTGGCCGGGTGGGACGAGCTGGCCGCCGCGACCGCCGCGGGTGTGCTCGAGGTCGGCCCGCACAGTCTGTTTCATCATCACGTGCCGGTCGGCGCGGATGTCGTGGGACTGGTCGCACCGTGGACGCCGACCGTGTTTACAGCTGATCTGCCGATACCGGCCGGCAACGGACCGGGCCCGGTCCCGATCGGCTTTCCCATTCTGCGCGGCGCCCCGCGCTACACCACCCGGCGCGCCTTCCGCCCGGATCCCGGCAGCCTGGAGGCGGCCCTCGATCTGATTCGCCAAGCGGGGCCGCAGGTCTTCACCGACCGCTTCGCCCGCCGCCGGCTCATCCGGAGGCTTCGCATTGCGGGCCGCCAGGAGACGGTCGAAGAGGGCGAGTCGGCGATCGTGGCCGACATGAAGCAGTCAGCCGAGATGGTGCAACAGTGGTGTCCCGGCTCCGCAGCGCTTCACTTGTGCTATCCTTGGTTCGCCGGTGACGCTTACACCGACCGGCTGGCGGCCCAGGCTGGCATCCACCTGGTGTATGGCGGAGTCGATCGACCGCTCGACCGCGGGGCATCCGATCGACCGCCGAGAGTCCAGCGGCTCGCGCCCGGCCTGCTCTGGCGGGTGCCGGGACCGGGGCGGCGAAGTCTCACCCGCGTGATGGTGGAACGCCTGGCGCTGGCCACTGGACGCAATACGCCCGCATCCTCTTCATGACTTTGCCCCGATCCAGGCATCTCAAGCGAGGGCTCCTGGCAGCCATCGTAGTGCTGGATGCCGGCTACATCCTGAACTGCCTCGGTCCGTACCTTCACCTGAAGTACGAGTTTTCGCAGGCCATGTTCAGCATGCTCGAACCGGGCGGCGAGAACCACGTAGTGATGCCATCGCTGAACCTCTTCGACAATGCAAACTACGTGCTGGTAGACTCGGTGCGAAGCGAGGGAGCACCGCCCGATGAGCTCCGGGAGTTGTCCACCTTCCTGGCGGCGACACGGGCGACCGGGACCCGGGTGCATCTCGGGTTTCTGAAGTACCACCTGAGCCGCCTTTGCCGATCTCGAGGCACCCGGGTGACCGCCGCATGGGTCGGGCGTAATGGGAAGCGGGAATCGAGCGCGGACGTGTGCACCGACCCCGAGCTCCGACGCTACTTGCCGATCGGGCTGTATCCCGCCTGCGACCCCGACTGCAGCGCGCTGCTTCGGAACTGGGCGGCGGGAAAGTCGGGGTCGAGCGCCGAGGCAGAAACCCCGTGACACCTCGTGAGGGACCCCCCGGGACGCCGACTCAGGACATCCGCCTCAGCGCGTTCCTGGTGCTGCTCGGGTTCGGCACCATTGCCCACGTGGCCCAGTTCGCGTCCCGCCAGCAGGAATGGATCGGCACCTTTCTCGGCTACGGCGAGCGATGGAGTCGGGTCTTCCCGATGTGGGCGCCACTCACGTCGCGGCCGGCCATCGCGGCCGTGTACGCTCTCATGGTCGGGCTCTCGCTGGCGCTGCTGCTGCGGCCCCGTCTCGCCATCACCCCGGCCGCCCTGGCCGTCGCGCTGGCCGTCGTGTTCGTGTCGCCCGGGCGAATATCCAATCATTACATCGTGATGCTCGCCGCCTATCTGGGCTGCGCCGGCGCCTGGGCTTTGACCGCCGGCTATCAGCGGTTCGGGCACCAGCCGGTCGGCGACACGGTGGAGCGGAGCCTGATCACCTGGCTTCGCCACCTGATGATCATCACCTATTTCTTCGCCTTCTTTCACAAGGTCAACTACGGCTGGCTCAACGTCGACGCGAACGACTCGACCCATTTCCTGACAGCATTCGCGCAGCCAGCGCTGAGCCTCACCGGAGCCGAGGCGCCGCGGCTGCTGCGAATGCT
>JBIOTT010000129.1:0-6751 GCA_044866195.1 Gemmatimonadales bacterium | reverse complement strand
TGTGCGGATGCTGCAGCGACGCGGCGAGCTGGATCTCGAGCTGAAACCGTTCCGCGCTCACCCCGCGGGCCAGCTCGGGGGAGAGCACCTTGATCACGACCTGGCGACGGAGAGCTTTCTCGTTCGCCAAGAAGACCCGAGACATGCCTCCGCCGCCGAGCTCGCGCTCGACGGTGTAGGTGCCGCTCAGCGCGGCATTGAGTTCCTGCTGGAGGTCGCTGGGCAGGTTGAAGCTCCGGGGAGAGCCTCAGCAAAGTTAACGAAGAAAACGGGGGGCCGCTCCGGCGAGATCTCTCGGGCCCGCGCCTACGCGGCCCAAGCAATATCCGGTTGCCACTGCCGGGAGCAGGCCCATATCGTAAGAGTATGTCCTTCCGTCATCCCCTCTCGCAGACCGGCGCGGGGGCCAATCTCCAGCGTGGCCGCGATGCATACCAGCACCGGGCGTGGGCCGAGGCGTACACCGCGCTTGCGGCCGCGGATAACGAGACGCCGCTCTCACCCGACGACCTCGAGCGGCTCGCGACGGCCGCCCACCTGATCGGCAAAGAGGCGCACGCTGCAGACCTCCTGGCCCGTGCGCACCGCGAGTTTCTCGAGCACCAGGAGCCGGAACGCGCCGCGCGCTGCGCCTTTTGGCTGGGCTTCGGGTTGCTGGAGAAGGGCGAGATAGCCCAGGCCGGCGGCTGGCTCGCGCGCGCGCGGCGGATTCTCGACGAGCAGGTGGGCGAGTGCCTGGAGCACGGATATCTCCTGGTGCCGGACGGACTGCGCTGCATCATGGAGGGCGACTGCGAGGCAGCGGCCAGCGCCTTCGGCCGGGCCGTCGCGATCGGACGACGATTCGCCGACCGGGACCTGGTGGCACTCGGCATTCATGGGCAGGGTCGCGCATTGATCCGTCTGGGCCGGCCGGTCGAAGGCGTCGCGCTGCTGGATGAAGCGATGGTTGCGGTGACGACGGGCGAGGTGTCTCCGATCGTCGCCGGCGATGTCTACTGCAGCGTGCTGTCGGGCTGCCAGGAGATCTTCGACTGGCGGCGAGCGCAGGAGTGGACCGCGGCCCTGACCCGGTGGTGCGCCGAGCAGCCCGAGCTGGTGCTCTACCGCGGTCAGTGCCTCTTGCACCACTCGGAGATCCTGCAGCTCCAGGGCGATTGGGGAAACGCGCTGGGTGAAGCGCAGCGTGCCTGCGAGCGGCTGTGCGACCCCGCGGACCAGCCCGGGCTCGGCACCGCGCACTATCGGCTCGCCGAGCTGCACCGCATGCGGGGCGAGCTGGCGGAGGCCGAGGAGGGATTTCGCCAGGCCAGCCTGCACGGGAAGAAGCCGCAGCCCGGTTTCGCGTTGTTGCAGTTGGCGCAGGGCGAGGCGCGGACCGCTCTCGCCTCGATCCGGCTGGCCCTGGACGAGACCAAGGAGCGGCGGAACCGGCCGCGGCTGCTCGCGGCGCAGGTCGAGATCGCGCTCGCCGCGGGCGATCTCGACGTCGCGCGGGCCGCGGTGGAGGAGCTGGCCGGGATCGCCGAGCATCTCGGTGCGCACTATCTCAGCGCCGTGGCGCAGCAGGCAAACGGAGCGCTACGGCTGGCCGCAGGTGATGCCCGGGAGGCGCTGACTGCCCTCAGGCAGGCGGAGGCGATCTGGGAGAGTATGGGCGCGCCGTACGAGAGCGCCCGCACGCGGACCTTGATCGGGCAGGCATCGCGGGTGCTAGGCGACGAGCGCGGTGCGGAGCTGGAGCTGGAAGCCGCGGCCGCAACGTTCCGCCGACTCGGCGCCGCGCCGGATCTCGCCCGGGTGGAGCGGCTCCTGCGACCGCCGGCGACACGAGCGCCGGGGCACGGGCTCAGCGCGCGCGAGATCCAAATCCTTCGCCTGGTCGCGGCAGGCAAGACCAATCGCATGATCGCCGAGCAGCTCCGGATCAGCGAGAAGACCGTGGCGCGTCACGTGAGCAACATCTTCGTGAAGCTGGGCCTCTCGAGCCGCTCGGCGGCCACCGCGTACGCCTACCAGCACGCCCTGGTCCACCCGCCTACATAGAAATACCCATCGGGCAGGCGGCAGAAGGCTGCGCATTTCTCCCGAAGCGGGAAACGTCTCGCCTCGTCAGGTTGAATCCACCAATTCACTGGAGACAGCGATGACGACTGCGACGGCCGGCACACGCGAGCAGCTTCTCGCGGGGATTCCCGCCAGGGAGCGGAGATTGGAGCTGGCCGGCATTGCGACTCCTGTGCTCGACGGCGGGAGCGGGAGCCCCATCGTGCTGCTGCACGGCCCTGGCGAGCACGCCACGAAGTGGATGGAGGTGATTCCGAGGCTGGTGGAGAATCACCGCGTGATCGCGCCGGATCTTCCCGGGCACGGCGCATCGGTGGTGACCGGAGGACCGCTCACGTCCGAGCGCGTGCTCCAGTGGCTCGACGAGCTGATCGATCGGACCTGCTCGTCCCCGCCCGTGCTGGTGGGACAGGTCGTGAGCGGCGCCATCGCCATGCGGCACGTCATTCGCCAGGGCCAGCCCGTGAGCCGGCTCGTGCTCGTGGATACGCTCGGCCTGGTGCCGTTCCAGCCGACGCCGGAGTTCGCGAGCGCGCTGCACGCGTTCCTTGCCGATCAGAATGACCGGACCTTCACTGCCCTCTGGCGCCAATGCGCGTTCGATCTCCATGCCTTGCGTGAACGGATGGGTGGGCTGTGGGCTGCGTTCGCGAGCTACACGCTCGAGCGGGCCCGCTCCCAAGCGGTGCAGGCCGCGCAGCAGGCGTTGCTGGAGCAGTTCGGGTTCACGCCGATTCCGCCGGACGAGCTGGCCCGCATCGCCGTGCCGACGTCGCTCATCTGGGGCCGGCACGATCTGGCAACCAGCGTGGCGGTGGCCGAGGCGGCGAGCGCACGGTACGGGTGGTCGCTGCAGGTGATCGAGGAGGCGGGGGATGATCCGGCGCTCGAGCAGCCGGAGCGGTTCGTGGAGGCGGTCCTGCGGGGCGGGCGGGCGGCTTGACCGGCTCGTGCTCGTGCGCTGAGGAGAGTACAATGCTGGACAGTGCAGCCATAGCAAGACTCCGGGCAAACCTGCAAGGAGAACTCATTCAATCACGCGAGCCCCGCTACGAAGACGCTCGCAAGGTCTTCAACGGAATAATCGACAAGCGACCTGCTCTGATCGTGCGGTGTGCGGCTGTTGCGGACGTGATCGCGGCCATCAGACTTGCTCGTGAGACCAACATGGTGTTGGCCGTTCGCGGCGGGGGCCACGGCGTGGCGGGCAACGCCCTCTGCGATGACGGCCTGGTGATCGATCTCTCCGCAATGAAGCGCGTTCGCGTCGATCCGGCCAATCGGACCGCACGTGCCGAAGGCGGAACCACCTGGGGCCACTTCGATCACGAAACTCAGGCGTTTGGCCTCGCCACGACCGGGGGGATCGTCCCATCCACCGGAATCGCGGGCCTTACCCTGGGCGGCGGCATCGGTTACCTCAATCGAAAACATGGCCTCGCCTGTGACAACCTGCTGACCGCCGAGGTGGTGACCGCAGATGGACGATTGCTGAGGGCGAGCACCGAGGAAAACGAGGACCTGTTCTGGGCTCTGCGTGGCGGGGGTGGGAACTTCGGTGTGGTAACGTCGTTGGAGTATCGGACTCACCCCGTGGGGCCGGTGCTCGCGGGTGAAGTGGTTTATCCACTGGACCAGGCCAAGGAGGTGCTGCGCTTTTACCGAGATTGGTCTGCCGCAGCCCCGGACGAGGTCAGGGCGGATGCGACGCTGCTCTCGGGACCGGAGGGCCCGGCGCTGGACCTCATTCTCTGCTATTGCGGTGCCATCCAGCAGGGCGAGAAGGTGCTGCGGCCCATGCGGTCGTGCGGGTCCCCACTCGCGGATTCCGTTGCGCCCGTCCCGTACGCGACAGTCCAGAACCTGCTCACGGAGATCTTTCAGCCGGGCCGGCTACACTATTGGAAAGCCGGCTTCGTCCAGACGTTGAGCGATGAAGCGCTCGAGGCGCTCGTTGACTTCTTTGCGGCCAATGTGCCCGGGTTCTTCGCTGCGGTCGCGATCGAGCATTTGGGCGGGGCCGTGAGCCGGGTCGGTCCCCAAGACACGGCCTTCAGTCATAGGGACGCGCAGCATAGCCTCCTGGTGCTGCGGATGTGGCAGGATCCTGCGGAGTCGGAAAAAAACGTCGATTGGGCTCGCCGATGTTACCGAACTGCGGAGCCTTTCCTCAAACCTGGCGTCTACGTCAACTATCTAGGCGACGAGGGCGAGGCCAGGGTCAGGGCCGCCTATGGCGTCAATTACGAGCGACTCAGGGCGATCAAGAACAAGTACGATCCGACGAATTTCTTCCGGCTGAACCAGAACGTCAAACCGGGTTGAGCACGAGGCGCCGCAGTCATAGAGCGTATCGGATCCAGGTCGACGTCGTTGGGCCAGGCGATCGTTCCCGCCTCATGGTCGACGTAGACTTGCGCGAAAAAAGCGGGATCGCGTAAGGCGGAGAAGACGTATCCATCCCTGAAAGTCAGCCGGAGACCGAGGGAGGAAGAACTTCGACGGCCTGGACCCGAGGGTGCATGGGTAACACCGGATCACCCCAAAGGAGCGATGCGCTTCACGACGCGCCGCTCACGGATGGATGCTATATTGCGTTGCCACCATGCCGCAATCCGATCCCTCACCGACAAGCGCACAGCGAAGCTGGAGCGTCAAGGTCTACCGTTTGGGCGAGGAGCCGGGCGACGACCTTTCGGCCGTCTCCACGCCCGAGCAGCGACTCGCAATGGTGGCCGAGCTGAGCCGCCGGATGTGGGCTCTCACCGGCCGGCCGGTGCGTTCGTACTCACGCTCAACCATGCCGGTGCGCGTGCTTCGGCCTGTGTGACCGACGACTGGAGTGATGTGCTTGGCGCGCTGGCCGCATCGGGGGCACGGTTTCTCGTTGTTGGTGCGCACGCGATGGCGGTGCACGGAGTGCCGCGGGGCACTCAGGATCTGGATGTTTGGATCGACCCTGACGGGAAGAATGCCGAGCGGGTCTGGCGTGGCCTAGCGGCATTCGGCGCACCGCTCGACGAGCTGGGCGTGACGCGTGAGGACCTGAGCCGGCCCGGGACAGTCATTCAGCTCGGTTTGCCGCCAAATCGGATCGATCTCCTCACCGGCATCAGCGGAATCCCGGATTTCGAAACCGCCTGGGCCGACCGGGTCGAACATGGGTTCGGCGGACGCCAGGTGCCGTTCATCGGCCGGGCGACGCTGATCAAGAACAAGCGCGAATCGGGCAGACGGAAGGATCTGGTCGATCTGGAGGCGCTGGGGGAGCTGCCGCCGTAAGCGAACGGCGATCCGGCAAATGAGCCGCTGCGACAGTGCGCGTCACGCTAACAGCTAATAGCTATCAGCTAACAGCTAACCGCTGCCGACGCGGGCTTGCGCTCCGGGCGGGACCGGCTCGCTCGGGCGCTGCTCCCTGGCCCTCCGCCGCCCGACGTCGCGCACCGCCGCGATCATTCTATTCGCCATACATCTCCGTAATCAGCCGCCTGAGCGCGCGGGCCTCCTCGGCGGCGAGGGTAGGGAGAAGCCCGCCAGTAGGCCGCAGCCGCACGGAACAGCTCTGCGATGAAGGCGGGCTCGAAGCCCCACTCCCGCCAAGTCTCTGGAGCGAGCACCGGCGGCAGGGAGGGCGACGACGATGGAAGCGGGAGCCGCGTACCGCTGCCGGAGCCGGTCCACTGTTCGGCGGCTCCCCGCGCGAGGGCAGCCGGCACCCAGCACGTCGCGGACGGTGGAGCGGGCGCCGTCACAGCCGGCGAGATAGGCCGCTTCGCAGGCTTCCTCGGTCCCGTCGGGGCGGCGCAGGCGGGCCAGCACGCCGCCGCCGCTGTCCTCGAAGCCGAGGAGCTGGGTCCGGCGCTCGACAGGGACGCCGAGCTGCGCGAGGTGATCGATCAGCACGTGGTAGCGGGACCGCAGACGGAGAATGGAAAGAACCCCGCTACTCCTTCGGGGCCGGCGCTGGCAACGCCGGAGGAGGTGAACCCGGCAGCTTAAATCTTACAATCCTACCATCGAGCCACCTTGAGGGAGGGAGCATGCCCCGGTCTCATGCTCACTCAGCAGTGCTCAGGGTGGCTCTCATTTTCCAAATGCCGCTGCCACACTGCGCGTCACACTGGCCGGAACAGCTCCCCCAGGATCAGAGAGAACGGCTCACGGGCACCGAGCGGATGCCACGCCAAGCGCTCCCGCTCGATGGTGGGAAAGTCGTCCGACGGAGTCCAGATCTCGACCGATCTCTCATCCCCATCCACGACCCAGTAGAGCGGCACGCCTGCCTCACGGTAACGTACCCGCTTGAGGAAGCGGTCGCCTCGAGTGCTGGAGGGGCTCAGGAACTCGGCGACCAGGAGGAGCGTCCGCATGCTGCTCCAGGTCAGGGTGCGGGCCTCCTCCGGCGGCACCACGAAGACATCCGGCTGCACCAATACGTCGGGTCCCCAGGAGATGTCGGCAGGCGAGGAGAGGACCACGCCGATGGTCTCCGCCCGGAGATAGAGCTCGATCGCTACACTCAGCCGGTGCACGAGCACCTGATGCCATGGCCGGGGTGCCGGCGTCACCAGCAGCTCGCCGTACACGACTTCGTACCGGTTGCCGTCGTCCGGCAAGGCCCGAACCATTTCGGCGGTGTAGTACACGGGGGCGGCCATGCCCATACGTTGGCCTCGGCGAA
>JBIOTT010000128.1:0-8001 GCA_044866195.1 Gemmatimonadales bacterium | reverse complement strand
CTGTCCGCCTGTCCGCCTGTCCGCCTGTCCGCCTGTCCGCCTGTCCGCCTGTATATTTCCGATCATGCAGCACGAACCGCCGCTCATCATCGGCTCCGGAATCGCGGGGCTCTGGACCGCCTGGCGCCTCGCAGCCGAGGGGCGGACTGCGCGCGTGGTCACCAAGGAGACGCTGGCTGACAGCGCGAGCGCCTGGGCCCAAGGGGGGATCGCCGTTGCGCTCGGCCCGGGTGACAATCCGCTTCAGCATGCCGCCGATACCTTGGCCGCGGGCGACGGGCTTTCGGATCCCGAGGCGGTCCGCGTCCTCACCAACGAGGGGCCCGACCGGGTGCGCGAGCTCCTCGTGATGGGCGCCACTTTCGACCGCGGTCCTGACGGCCGGCTCCGGTTCGGCCTGGAAGCCGCCCACACCCGGGCACGGATCCTCCACGCTGGCGGCGACCGCACCGGCGCCGCGCTGATCGCTCTCCTCACACAGATCGTCGCAGACGACCCGCTGGTCGAAATCCTCGAGCACACCGAAGCCCAGGCCCTGATCGTGGATGGCGGACGGGTAACCGGCGCGTTGCTGGTCCAGCGCGATCGGCCGGCGTTTGTGGTACGCGCTCCCGCCGTGGTGCTCGCCACCGGCGGCGTGGGCCAGCTCTATGCCGTGACGACCAACCCCCGGGTGGCCACGGCCGACGGCTGGGCCATGGCTCATCGGGCCGGAGCCGAGCTGCGGGACCTCGAGTTCCTGCAGTTCCACCCCACGGCGCTCAAGCTGCCTGGCGTCAATCCGGCTCCCCTGATCTCGGAGGCGGTCCGGGGCGCCGGGGCCTGTCTGGTGGATCGGACCGGACGCCGGTTTGCCTTCGACTATGATCCCAGGGGCGAGCTCGCCCCGCGGGATGTCGTGGCGCGGGCCGTGGCGGCGGCGGATGCGAGCGGCGGAGCCTGGCTCGACGCGCGGGAGGTGCGGGATTTCGCCCACCAGTTTCCCGGCATCTCGCAGATGCTCGCGACCCGCGGCCTCGACCCCGTTCGTGACCTGCTGCCGGTCGCACCGGCCCTGCACTACGCGATGGGCGGGATCCGCACCGACCTGGAGGGCCACTCCAGCCTCACGGGCCTCTGGGCGGTCGGCGAATGTGCCTGTACCGGCGTGCACGGCGCCAATCGCCTCGCCTCCAACTCGCTGCTCGAAGGCCTGGTCTTCGCTGACCGGGTCGCCCGTTCGCTTCCGCCGGAGGGCACGCCGGTGCCGTTGGCCGTGCATCCGGTGCCGGGCGAGGGCGCACCGGACGAAACTCCGACCGAGCCCAGCGAAGCCATTCGAGCGGAGATGCGTGCTCTGATGACCGCCGACGTCGGCCTTCAGCGCAGCGAAGCCTCGCTGCTGCACGCAGAGGGAACGCTGGCGGAGCTGACCCGTCGGGCTCCCGCAGGAGACTGGCGCACGGCGAACCAGCTGCTCGTCGCCACCCTGATTACGCGAGCCGCCCGCAGCCGGCGCGAGAGTCGCGGCGGCCATCGCCGGCTGGACTACCCGCCGAAGGTCCGGAAGCCCAAAGCAGTCTGATGTCCCTCCCCCTGCCCGTCATCGAAACGTTCGAGCTTACGCCGGCCGCGGTCGCCGCGCTGCAGGCGGAAATCCGCGCGCGCGCCCGGGGGCGGAATGCGGTCATCCTGGCGCACAATTACCAGCGCCCGGAGGTCCAGGATATCGCGGACTTCGTAGGTGATTCGCTGGGCCTCTCCCGCCAGGCCGCGAAGGCGGATGCCGACGTGATCGTGTTCTGCGGGGTTCACTTCATGGCGGAGACCGCGAAGATCCTGTCACCCGCCAAGAAGGTGCTGTTGCCGGACCTTCGCGCCGGCTGCTCGCTCGCAGCGACGATCACTGGCGAACAGGTCCGCCAGTGGAAGGCCCAGTTCCCCGACTACGTCGTGGTGGGCTACGTCAACACGACGGCGGAGGTGAAGGCCGAGCTGGACTACGCCTGCACCAGCGGCAACGTGCTCGACGTGATCGACGCCATCCCGGAGCACAAGGGCATCCTCTTCCTGCCCGACTTCTTTCTGGGCTCCCACGTCCGGCGCATGCGGCCGCAGCGGCAGGTCGAGGTGTGGCTGGGCGAATGCCACGTGCACAAGGGCATCAACCCGGATGTGCTCGAGTCGCAGCGCGCGGCGCATCCCGAGGCCGAAGTGCTGGTCCACCCGGAATGCGGCTGCGCCGGCCAGCTGATCTACGAGATGGGCCGGGGCACCGTTCCCACCAACGGGCTGCACATCGCCTCCACCGAAGGCATGATCCGGCTGGTAAAGGAGCGGCCGGCCCGCTCGTTCATCGTGGCGACCGAGACCGGGATCATGCACCGGATGGAACAGGTGGCCCCGGACAAGCGATTCTTTCCGGCGGACCCGGAAGCGGTGTGCGCCTTCATGAAGACGATCACCCTGCCCGCCGTGCGGGACGCCCTCGCCCTGGACCGCTACCAGATCACCGTCCCCGACGATATTGCGCGCCGGGCGCGCCTTGCCCTCGATCGCATGGTGAGCCTGGGCAAGTGATGCCCGACTTCGCGGCCGACGCCGATCGGTTGGCGGCGATCGCGCTCGCGGAAGACGGCCCCCGTGACGTAACCAGCGACGTCACGGTCGCGGACACCGCTCCCGGAACCGGGCTGCTCGAGTTTCGCAGTGCCGGCGTGCTCGCGGGGCTGGTCTACGCGGAGGCGGTTGCGCGGGCGTGCGGCTGCCGCGTAAGGTGGCAAGCGCAGGAGGGGGCGTATCTCGCTGGCCACACTGTCATCGGCACCGTGACCGGCCCGCTCGGCCCCCTGCTCCGCGCCGAACGCCCCCTACTCAATCTCCTGCAGCGCGCTTCGGGCGTTGCCACGGCAACTCATGCCTACGTAGACGCCGTGGCCGGGACGCGCGCTCGCATCCTGCACACCCGAAAGACAGCGCCCGGTCTCCGCCTGCTCGACGTTGCCGGAGTGCTGGCCGGCGGAGGGGCGCCGCACCGCCTCGACCTGTCCCATACGGTGATGGTCAAGGACAACCACTGGCAGGCGCTGTTGGCCCAGGGAAAGACGTTGCGTGCCGCACTGCTGGAGGCCGGCCAACGCGGCGTGCAGGGGCTTCAGGTCGAGGTTGAATCGGAAGCCCAGCTGCGGCTGGCCTGTGAAGCCGGCGCCACCCGCCTGCTCCTGGACAACCAGTCGCCCGAGACGGTGCAGCACTGGGCCGCGCTCGCCCGGGAGCTGGCTCCGGGGATCGAGATCGAGGCCACCGGAGGGATTACCCTGGAGAATGTCCGCGCATACGCGCTGGCCGGGGCGGATTTCATTTCCGTGGGGGGGCTCACCCACTCCGTCAAAGCCGCGGATATCGCGTTGGAGATAACGGCGTAAACGGTGAACGGTGAACGGTGAACGGGGGTGCCCTCTCCCTGGAGCCTCCCGTTTACCGTTTACCGTTCACCGTTCACGCTTTTCCTCCACAGGAAGAACGCCGGTATCCCTGCGCCCAGAATCCCAAACGTGATCCCCGTGTTGATCGGATCCGTCACCAGCGCGTTCATCACCATCCCGATCGAGGCGAGCAGGAACAGCGCCGGCGTCACCGGATAGCCGATCGTGCGGTAAGGCCGCGGAAGATCGGGACGGGCGCGCCGCAACCGGTAGACGCCGGCCACTGCCAGCGCGTAAAACGGCCAGATGCCGAGGATGAACTTGTCGGCCAGTTGCTGGAAATCGTTGAGCAGGACGTAGACAACGCCCAGGCCGGTCGCCAGCCAGATCGCGACCGAAGGGCTCCGGAACCGGGGCGAGACCCGGGCGACGCCGCGAAAAAAGAGACCTCGGTCCGCCATCGCAAAGAAAATTCGGGGACCTGCCATCATGGAGCCGGTGAGCGAGCCGAAGCACGACACCATCACCAGCGCCGAGACCAGTGCGCCCCCGCCCGCCCCCAGAATCGGAATCCGCTCCGCCGCGGTCGCCGCCACCAGCTTCGATTCGGCCATCGCCGGGAGCGGCACCAGGTAGACGTATGCAGCGTTGATCAGCAGATAGATGGTCACCACCGCGATGGTCCCGGCGATGAGGGCCCGCGGGAGCGTGCGGCCGGGATCGCGCACTTCGCCGCTCATGAACGACACGTCGGCCCAGCCGTCGTAGGTCCACATGATGGGCACCAGCGCGCTGGCGAGCAGGGAGACCGATACCCCACCACTCCAGAGTGGAGTGAAGTGGCCGGCGCTGCCGGTTCCGGCCGCGAAAGCCAGGATGCCCAGCAGGCCGATCGCCCCGAACTTGGCCAGCGTGACCAGATTCATCACGGCGGCGGCGGCACGCACCCCGACGTAGTTGAGCAGCCCGATCACCACGATCGTGACGGCCGCGACCCGCCGGATCGTCGGGGGGTCGAAGTGGAGGAAGTAGCCGAGATATTCGGCGAAGATCGTGGCAATGGCGCCGAGCGCCGCGGCGCGAAGCACGGTGAGCTCCGACCAGCCGAACAGAAAGGCTGGTAACGGCCCGAACGCCTCCAGCAGAAACGCAAAGATCCCGCCTGATCGCGGCAGGGCGGCGGCCAGCTCGGCGACGGTGAGCGCACCGGTGAGTGCGATCCCGCCGCCCAGCACCCACGCGAGCAGCACCGGCCCGGGCACGCCGAGGGTTCCGGCGGTGCCCGCAGGCACCCGGAAGATGCCGCTTCCGATCGTGATGCCCACCAGCACCGCACCAGCGCTCCACAGCCCGAGGCGGCGGGGGAGCCGTTCGCCCCACGCGTCCGGCGCCGGGGTCTTCGGGCCTGTCGTCACGGCGCTGTTCGGCTTGACAAGGCAGATCGAGGCGCCGTTCTTTCCCGGGCTTTGGCCCGCTGATCCGGAGGCATGTTCGTGGAGGTTCCTTCCCAGGCCGTGGACGCTCGCCGGCCCTCGCTGGCAGCCGACCTGGTAGCGCTTACTAAGCCGCGCATCATTTCGCTGCTCCTGGTCACGACCATCGCACCGATGTTCGTGACCGACCGGGGCCTGCCCTCCCTGCAACTCGTGCTCACGGTGGTCATTGCCGGCTACCTCATGGCAGGCGGTGCCAACGCGATCAACATGTGGTTCGACCGGGACATCGACGACAAGATGGCTCGCACCCGGTTGCGTCCCATTCCCGCGGGACGGATTGCAGCCCCGGTCGCGCTGGTGTTCGGCATTGGGTTGGCGGCCCTCTCGTTCTACCTGTTCTGGCAACTGGTGAACCCGCTGAGCGCCGAGCTCGCCCTCGGCGGGCTGCTGTTCTACGTCTTCATTTACACCGTCTGGCTCAAGCGCTCGAGCCCCCAGAACATCGTCGTCGGAGGCGCGGCCGGCGCGTTTCCGCCCCTGGTCGGGTGGGCGGCGATGACCGGCCGCCTCGATCTCGCGGCGCTCTACCTCTTCGCCATCATTTTCTACTGGACCCCGCCGCATTTCTGGGCCCTTGCCCTGATCAAACGGGCCGAGTATGAGCGGGCCGGTGTGCCGATGATGCCGGTGGTCCGGGGGGAGCAGCGCACCAAGTTCGAGATGCTGGTCTACACGCTGATGCTGCTGCCGCTGACCCTCATGCCGGTGCTGTTCGGGGCGTTTGGGTGGTTCTACGCCGTCTGTGCCGCGCTGCTGGGCGCCCCGCTCCTCTGGTACTGCATCCGCCTGGTCCGTTCGCCCGGCGTGACACCGACGGCCTGGAAGCTCTACCGCTACTCTCTACTCTACCCCGCCCTGCTCTTCCTGGCGATGGCCATCGACCGCAACCTCCCCTCGGCCCGGCACTCGGATGGTGTGCTCATCCTGAGCCATCCGGAGGAGGAAGCGCTCGCGCCGTCCGGGCACGGTCACTGACTCTTCATCAATGTGAACCGCAGAGCCGCGGAGGACGCAGAGAGCACCGATACCATCCGCCCCTCTGCGTTCTCTGCGCCTCTGCGGTTCGCAGTTGGTTAGCTTTCTTGCGATGAGATCTGCTCAGGGCACTACCAGCGGCCCGTCGCGGCGGCTCCCCTCCCCCGGTCAGTTGGCTCGGCTGTGGCCGCGGGTGCGGCCCTATCGGGCCGGTCTGGGCCTGGCCACCCTCGCGTTGCTCACCAGCGCCGGAATCGGTCTCGCCTTCCCCCAGATCGTTCGCTACCTCCTGGACGCTGCGTTCCTGCGGCACAACCGCGGGCTGCTCGACCGTATCGGGCTCCTGCTGCTGGTGCTGTTCGCCGTGCAGGCCGGCCTCAACTACGTGCAGACGTACTACCTCAGCGCTACAGGCGAGCGAGCGGTCGCCGGGCTCCGCCGCGAGCTGTTCGACAAGCTGCTCACCATGCCGCCGGGGTTCTTCGCCGACCGCCGCACCGGCGAGCTGACCAGCCGGCTCACCACCGACGTCGGATTGCTCCAGAGCGTGATGAGCCATCAGATCGCGGAGTTCTCCCGGCAGGCGCTCGCGCTGCTGGGAGGTGTGGTGATCCTGACCTACATGCAGCCGCGGCTCACCCTTACCGCTCTTGGGGTCGTCCCGCTGGTCGTCGGGTCGGCCTTCTACTTCGGCCGGCGCCTGCGCCGAATGACCACCGGGGTGCAGGACAAGGTCGCCGAGGCAACGGCAGTGGCGGAGGAGGCCTTGAGCCAGATTCGCACGGTCCAGAGTTTCGTGCAGGAGCCCGCGGAACGCCAGCGCTACGGCGACCGCGTGCTCGCAAGTGTCCGGGCGGCCCTGGTGCGGGCCGAGGTGCGCGGCGTCTTCTTCGGCGTCCTCACGTTCACCACCTTCGGCGGCATCGTGTTCGTGCTCTGGCAGGGCGGTCTGCTGGTGCTCGATGGGAAGCTTTCGCCGGGCTCGCTGGTCTCGTTCCTCCTCTATACGGTCACGATCGCCGCCGCCATCGGCGGACTCGCGTCGTTCTTCAGCAGCTATCAGGAAGCAGTGGGCGCGGCCCAGCGGGTCTTCGAGCTGCTCGAGACGGCGTCGCCCATTGCCGACCAACCCTCACCCCAGCCGCTGCCAAAACCGGTGCGCGGCAACGTGACCTTCCAGCGGGTTTCCTTCCGCTACCAGACCGACTCGGCCGCTCCCTGGGTTCTTCGCGACATCGAGTTGACGGTGGCGCCGGGCGAGATCGTGGCGCTGGTCGGGCCCTCCGGTGCCGGCAAGACCACCCTGGTGTCCCTCCTGCCGCGCTTCTGGGACGTGGGCGAAGGCCGGATCCTGCTCGACGGGATCGACATCCGCAACCTCCGCCTGGCCGACCTGCGCGGAGCCATCGGCCTGGTCCCGCAGGAACCCGCCCTCTTCAGCGGCAGCGTCCGCGAGAACATCGCCTACGGGCGGCCCGCGGCGGCGGCGGACGCGATAGAGGCGGCGGCCCGAGCCGCCCACGCGCATGAGTTCGTCGAGCGGCTACCCCAGGGATACGACACCGTGGTCGGCGAGCGAGGCGTCAAGCTCTCCGGCGGCCAGCGGCAGCGGATCGCCATCGCGCGCGCACTGCTCAAGGACCCGGCCGTGCTCATCCTGGACGAAGCAACCAGCAGCCTGGACAACGAGAGCGAGCGGCTGATCGAGGACGCGATGGAGCGGCTGCTCGCGGGCCGGACGACGTTGATCATCGCCCACCGCCTCAGTACAGTCCGCCGGGCCGACCGGCTGATAGTGCTCGACCATGGCCGCATCGTCGAGGAAGGCAGCCACGCCGAGCTGCTCGCGCGCGGTGGCCTCTATGCCCGACTGTACCAGCACCAGTTCCGGGATGGGGAGGTTCTGGTTGAAGCAGGCGCGAATGGGGTACGCTAAGAAAAAGCGTAAACAGTGAAACGGTGAACGGGGCACCGCCTTGAATGGAGCCGCCCGTTTACCGTTCACCGTTTACCGTTCACGCTTTTCTACCGTCTATCGTTCACGCCGTTTATCTCGAGCTCCGCCGCCCGCTCGGTGGTTTGGCCCGCAACCGCCGCTGACACGACCAGGGTGTAGCGACCGGGCC
>JBIOTT010000127.1:0-3809 GCA_044866195.1 Gemmatimonadales bacterium | reverse complement strand
GGCCCGTCACACCATGCGGGTCGGCCTCGAGCGGCGCCTCGAGCGGCTGCACGCCGGCATACTGGCCTTGCGGAAGGATGGATTGCCGGTCGAGGCGATCGCACCGGCGGGCGCCATGTACCTGAGCGTGCGGTTCGGGTCGCCCAAGGCCCGGAGCGGCCGGCGGCCAGCGCTGGAATCGACGGAGGGCGTGAGGCGCTATCTGCTCGAGCAAGCCGGCCTCGCCGCGGTTCCGTTCGAGGCTTTTGGCTTCGATGGCGAGCCGGGGTGGTTCCGGCTCTCGGTCGGGAGCGTTTCGGAGAAGACGATCGAAGAGGTGCTGGTTCGACTGCGAGACGCGCTCGGACGGCTGCAAGGGCCCGTTTGATCGCCGCTACCCCGAGCGCTTCCACGGCCGTGGCTATCAGCGGGGTGCCATTAGCGCCTCCAGGCTCTTCTCCCGGTTCTCCAATCGCAGCAGCTCGTCCTTGCCCAGTAGTACTCCCCATCCCGGTTCGAGCCGGTTTCGACCGCGATCCGTAGCCAGTCAGTGGCATCGGCCAGGCCGAGCGGCACTCTCCAGCCCAGGAATCCGTAGGGCAAGTGTCTCCGACTCCGGAGGTCACAGTGTGGATAGCCGAGCGAGTCTTTGGACTGTCCATTGCTGCGCTCATGCTCGCCGCTTGGCCGCTCCTCGGCGCGCAGGCGGAGCCCGCTGCGAAGCCCGCCGGATTGTGCGAGGGACCGGAGTACCGGCAGTTCGATTTCTGGCTCGGCGATTGGGAGGTCCGCACGGCGGACGGGAAGCTCGTCGGCGCGAACACGATCGAGAGTCAGCTCGGCGGCTGCGTGCTGCACGAGAGCTGGCGGGGCGCGAGCGGACACCGCGGCCACAGCTACAACATCTACGACGCTTCCCGCCGGCGGTGGCACCAGACCTGGGTGGACGACGAGGGACTCCTGCTGCAGCTCGACGGCGGCCTCACCGGCGGCCGCATGATCCTGAGCGGCGAAACCATCGACTCGACCGGCCGCCTCATCAAGCAGCGCATCACCTGGGAGCGGCTCGGCCGGGACCAGGTGAGACAGCGCTGGGAGTCATCCGCCGACGGCGGCCGCAGCTGGACCCTCGTCTTCGACGGGATCTATAGCCGCGCCAAGCCCGCGCGTTCACCTTCGTGACGTCTCCGTAACCGCCCCTCCTGATTTCGTTCCCGCCGGTCTGCGGCTCGTTCCTGCAGGCCGGCGCTTCGTTCCAAACCTGTTCTGCCCTGCCTGGTGCGTCGTCTATCCTGACGTGTGCTGTACGGCTGTTTGGGTGTGTGTGCCGGCACCGCCACGGAGGATATACGCGAATTCTCATCATCGACGATGACCGCCGTCCGCCGACCGCGCCGAGTGCCGCGAGGTCGTGGACTCCGACCGCGGCTGAAGCGTCAGCGACCAACGGACCCCCGCGTTCGCTGGTTCGCGAGCTCACCGTCCCGACGCCGATCCCCGGCACCGTGCCTCGGCTCGACCTCATGCAGGACGGCGGTTCCGCCGTCGCGGCTGATCCGCAGCTGGTGCGCGAGCTGGTCGCCCGCGTCCAGCAGTTGCTCGCGCAAGCTCGGCAGGAGCACCGCGAAGCCGAGCCGCCCTGGCCGGGCGCCACCATCGTCATGGGCGAGCTGACGCTCGATCTCCCCCTGCAGTCGGTGTCGCGGGCCGGCCAGCCGATAAAGGTGACCCAGACGGAGTTCCGCCTCCTGTTCGCGCTGGTGCGGCGGCGAGGCGCGGTCGCCTCGCGCCAGGAGCTGCTGCGCGAAGTGTGGGGCGGCAACCCGTCGCTCACGGCGCGGGTGGTCGATACTCACGTGGCCCGGCTCCGGCGCAAGCTCGAGGCCGACCCCAAACAGCCCCGTCACATCCTCACTGCTCTGGCATCCGGGTACCGCTTCCGCGCCTGACGTCGGGCGGGTCCGGGCCGAGCCGTGAAGGGGCTTCCGGGGGCCCTCAATCCCCGGAGCACACACAACCGCGTACGTCGATGTCGTTCCAGCTTCCCTCACGGAGGTGCCTATGAGCATCGCAGGGTTTGGCAGGATCGCTGGGGCCGGCGGGCTGTGGACCAGATCCCGGATCTGCACGGCGCTCATCGCGCTCGTGCCGGCGGGCCTCGTCGCGCAGCAGCCCACCACCCTGACCGGGCGGGTGACCAGCGCCTCGGGCGCACCATTGTCCGGCGCGCAGGTGACGATCGAACAGCTCGGAGCCGGTGCCACCACTCGCGGGGACGGGTCGTACACCATTCTGGTCCCCGCGCCGCGGGTGCCCTCCGCACCGGTGGCAGTTACCGCTCGACTGATCGGCTACAAGGCCAAGACCGCCGAAGTGAGCTTCGCGGGCGGCTCGACCCAGCAGGATTTCTCGCTTCCCGACAACCCACTGCAGCTCGGCGAGGTGGTCGTGACTGGTGCAGGCACCGTGTCGGAAGTCGAAAAGCTCGGCACCGTGCGCAGCAGCGTCGACTCCTCGTCGATCCAGAATTCCGCCGAGCAGAATCTGGTGACCGCACTGGCTGCCAAGGCGCCAAATGTCAGCGTGATCTCGAGCTCGGGGGACCCGGGTGCCTCGTCGTTCATTCAGATCCGCGGGCTCACGACGATCACCGCCGGCACCGGCGACGGCCAACCGCTGTTCGTGGTCGATGGAGTTCCGGTCGACAACGGGATCAACTACAACAATCCCACAAACGCGGCGCTCAACTCCAGTGCCGCCCCGCCCAACCGGATCATCGACATCAACCCCGACGACATCGAAAGTGTGGAGATTCTCAAGGGGGCCTCGTCCGGGGCCATCTACGGTTCCCGCGCGGGCCAGGGCGTCATTCTGATCACGACCAAGAAGGGCCGTGCCGGACCGACCAAGTACTCGCTCCGGAGCCAGTGGTCGCTGGACCGACACACCCAGCTGCCCGAGCTGCAGCGGACGTTCGGTCTCGGGACCGGCGGCGCGACCCCGGGGTGCATATCCAGCAGCGATCCGGGCCTGCAGAACTGCGCGGTGGGGTTCGGCGCGGCGGCGAGCTGGGGTCCAAAGCTAGCGGCCGGCACCACGACGTTCGATCACGCGGGTGAGATGTTCCAGTCCGGCTATCAGACCGACAACGCGCTCACGATGTCGGGCGGAAACGACCGCACGACCTTCTTCCTGTCAGGCGCATACAACTACAACCGCGGGATCGTGGTCGGACCCAACAACACGTACCGCCGGATCTCGGTGCGGTTCAACGGGTCCCATCGGCTCTTCGATCAGCTCAAGGTCGGGGCGAACGTCGCGTATGCCGACGGAGATGGCGGATTCCTCACCACCCGGAACAGCACCGACGGCCTCACCCTCGCCGCCTGGCGCACTCCTCCGGAGTTCAACAACCAGCCGGAGCGCGATCCGGTATTTGGCCTCCATCGGAGCTATCGGTTCCCGAACCCCGGCCCGGGGTCGGAGAAGACCAGCCGGCGCTATGACAATCCGTTCTTCGTGGCGAACGACGCGCTCGCACGGTCTCAGGTGGGCCGCACCTTTGGCGGCATCAACGCCGAGTGGACCGCGCTCTCGTGGCTCAAGTTCGCCTATTCACTCGGGCTCGACTACACCAACGACGAGCGAACGCAGGGCTGGCCCTGGCAAACGTCCAATACGACGATTGCCGGCGCCGGCGGGGTGGGCGCCGTCAACGCGGGCTACATCAAGAACTCGCAGCTCGATCACAATTTGACCGGCACCGTGAGCTACGGTGTGGGTGAGGGCCTCAAGGGCACGATTACGGTCGGTCAGAACCTCAACAACAC
>JBIOTT010000126.1:0-11211 GCA_044866195.1 Gemmatimonadales bacterium | reverse complement strand
ACCCTGACCGGCGTGCCGGGCCCCAACTACTGGCAGCAGTATGCCAGCTACCGCCTGGAGGCCGAGCTCAATCCGGTGGTCAAGCGGGTGACCGCGCGCGGCCGAGTGGTCTATTACAACCGGTCGCCGGACACGCTGCCGGTGGTCTATGTGCAGGCCTATCAGAACCTGTTCCGGGAGGACGCCAAGCGGAATCAGCAGACCCCCAAGTTGGGCGGGATCGACTTCGGACGGGTGACCGCGGAGGGCAAGGTTTTGAGCGCACTGGCGAAGCCCACCGAGCCCGGTTACGCAGTGAACGGAACCATCATGGAGCTGCGGCTTCCCTCCCCGCTCGCCCCCCGCGATTCGCTGGTGATGGAGTTCGAGTGGCAGTTCCGGGTCCCGTCCGAAACCGCCCCACGCGGCGGACAGGATGGGGAAGTCTGGTTCCTCTCCTATTGGTATCCGCAAATGGCCGTCTACGACGACGTGAACGGCTGGCAGATCGACCAGTACCTCGGTCGCGGCGAGTTCTATATGGGCTACGCCGACTACGACGTGAAGCTCACTGTGCCAACCGGGTGGCTGCTGGACGCAACCGGCACCCTGGAGAATCCGGCCGAGGTACTCTCGCCGCAAACCCGGGCGCGGCTGGACTCCGCCCGGGCAGGGACCAGCATCGTGCATGTCGTGACCGAGAAGGACAAATCGGACAGCGTGGTGACGACGAAGGGAAGAGACGGAAAGCTCACCTGGCACTGGACCGCCCGCAACGTCCGGGACTTCGTCTGGGGGACCTCACCGCGCTACCTGTGGGACGCGGCCCGGGCCGTGACCGACAGCGCAAACGGCAAGCTCTCGGTCTCGCTCGCCTCGGCGCTCTATCGTCCCGAGGCCCGGCGCTCGTACTGGGACGAGGCTGTACGCTACGGCCGCCACTCCGTCGAGTTCTTCTCCCGGAAGCTGTGGCCCTATCCCTACCCGCACATGACGGCGGTCGACGGACCCGACGGGTGCGGCGGGATGGAGTTTCCCATGCTGACATGCATCAGCGGCACCTACGACAGCCTCTCGCTGTACGAGGTGGTCAGTCACGAGATTGGGCACATGTGGTTTCCAATGATGGTCGGATCGGACGAGAAGCGGTACGGCTGGCAGGATGAGGGCTTCACTCAGTACGACCAGTCGCAGGCGATGGCGGACTTCTTCAAGGGTTTCGACGACGAGGCGCGCAACCGGGACTACTACCTGCGGGCGGCCGAGTCGGGATATGAAGAGGAGATGATGAAGTTTCCCGATCGCTTCAGCGGCGATCAGACCTACGGTGTTGCCGCCTACTGGAAGCCGGCCACCGTATTGGTGGCGTTGCGGGAGATTCTCGGCCGGGAGACCTTCGAGAAGGCGTTCCGGGAATACGGCCGCCGATGGTTAGGCAAACATCCCACCCCCTGGGATTTCTGGGACACCTTCAGCAACGTGTCCGGCCAGGATCTCTCGTGGTTCTGGCGCGAATGGTTCTTCGAGACGTGGAAGCTCGACCTGGCACTCGATACCGTGATGACAGAGGGCGACTCGGCGGCAATCGTGGTGCAGAACAAGGAGAAGATCGTGATGCCGGTGCCCCTCGCCATCACGCGCGAGGGGGGCGCGGTGGATCGCATCACGGTGCCGGTGAGCGTCTGGTTCGCGGGCGAGAAGCGCTACACCCTCAAGGTGGCGGCCAAACCGGCCATCAGGAAGGTCGAGATCGATCCGGCGCACGGGTTCCCCGATATCAACCGGGGTGACGAGATCTGGTCCCGCCGCGGAGGCGCGGTCCCGGTCACGCCGGCGTCGAAGCGCTGATCTGCTTGCGCGCGAACGGTCCGACGATCGGCAGCTCCCATTCCTGGCCCTGGTACGCTTTCCACATCAGCACCAGCCAGAGAATGAACCCCCCGATGCTCATGACGATCGAGAGGATCAAGCCGAAGATCCATCCGATCACGGGCACTACGCCGCTCAGAATCGACAGTGCGATGCTCAGGATGACCCACCCGATCCAGAGCACGGTCGACTGCATAGCGTGAAAGCGGACGAAGGCGTTGGTCTTTTCGAGGACCAGGAACAAGATCCCCGTGATCGGTCCAAGCAGGTACGCGAGCGCGCCGGCGAGATTCGGCGTAAGACCGGTTCCGGTAGGGGGGACGGGGGGAGGGACCGGCGACGGAGCGGACATCGAGTCCTCCAGCGGCATGAGGGAAGCTGCAGCCGAAGGTGTGGCTGGCTCCGGCGGCTGTCAATACACCCGTGGTCCCCCCGCAAGTAACTTCCAGATCATGACCGCCACGGACGGGACCCTGAACCGGGTCTTCTACGACCAGCTCTGCGCCGCCCGCCGCGCGCACCGGCTTCCGTTCGAGCTCCGGGATCGGGCGGAAGAGTTCGGCCGAGCGCTCCTCGAATTCCTCTTTCCCCATTTCGCGCGCACGCGCCGGACGGAGCTCTCGGACGTCGCGGCCGAGGAGACCCGGCTTCGGGCGCTGCTCATGCCGGTCCTGGAAGAAGGGCAGGGCCAGGCGAACCTGTTCTTTGGCGGGCTCCCCGCGATCTACCAGTCCCTGCTGGCGGATGCCGAGGTCATGTACCAGGGCGATCCCGCCGCGACCAGCCGGGACGAAGTGATTCTGGCATACCCCGGCTTCTTCGCAGTTGCGCTCTACCGGGCGGCCCACGCCCTCCACGAGCTGGACGTGCCGCTCTTCCCCCGACTGCTGACCGAGTTCGCCCACCGGGAAACCGGGATCGACATTCACCCGGCAGCCCGAATCGGGGCCCGGTTTGCAATCGATCATGGTACCGGCGTTGTCATCGGCGAGACCGCGGTCCTTGGCGAGGGGGTGCGAGTCTATCAGGGGGTGACGCTGGGTGCCGCCGCTGTCCGCAAGGAGCTGTCGCGCATCAAGCGGCACCCGACCATCGGCAACAACGTGGTGATCTACTCCAACGCGACGATCCTGGGCGGGGACACCGTGGTCGGCGACGACAGCATCATCGGAGGCAACGTCTGGCTCACCCACAGCGTGCCTCCGAAGTCGGTCATCACTCACCGGGAGCACGAGCGCCGCGAGCGGCCGGCCGAGAATCTGCTCGAGTTCTACCTCTAGCCGCCCGGCGAACCCTTCCGACTCAAATTCCTAGCGATGCCGGGGGGTTGAGCAGCTTCCACACTACCGCGACGACGACGATCAGCAGCACGGCAAGCCCCAGCCAATACATGACGATACCGGGCGTCACAGGGTCGGGTTTCGAGGACATGAGAAGCACGGGTTAAGGTGGCCTGGAAGGTAACATGGCTAATAGCCAATGGCCCCCTTAAATTGCTACACCATCCTATCTTGCGCCCCCGGAGGAGCTTCATGTCTATGCCGGTTGGGCGGTCTGCACTCGAGCGACTGAGCGAGATGCCGGTCGCGCGGGTGGTCGCCTACTACGTCCTGCTGGTCGCCGGCACGATACTGCTGGTCCGCCTCTTTCCCGACCAGCTGAGCCACCTCTTCAACGCCGAGCGGATGGACGAGCTCACCCAGCTGCCCGGCCGGCACGGCGACCTCTCGGCGCTGGCCCAGCCGCCGACAGGGGGGTCAGCGACCCCAGGCGAGGTCCCGCTCACACCCGCGCTCGCGGCCGGGCTGGCCATGGTCGGGGCGACCCTGCTGATGCTCCCGGTCGCCTGGATCTACACGATGACGCGGCAGAAGAAGGGTTATCGCCAGTCCACCGTACAGACGCTGGTCATCCTGCCGGCGGTGGTGGCCGGGGTCGTGATCCTGGTGAAGAACAGCCTAGCGCTCGCGTTCAGTCTGGCCGGCATCGTCGCTGCCATGAACTTTCGCAGCACGCTGCGGGACACCAAGGATGCGGTCTATGTCTTTCTCGCGATGGTGATCGGGCTCGCTGCCGGGGTCCAGATCATCACCGTTGCCCTGGCAGTTTCGCTGATCTTCAACCTCATCGTCCTGCTGCTCGCCTGGAGCGATTTCGGCCGGTCGCCGGCTGCTCTCGAGGGAGCCCGCGCCCGCTCCCGCCTGGAGCGCGCGCGGCAGCTGGCGGCCGCGAATCGCACCGGCATGTTCGTGTCCGTGATGGAGCGGGAGGTGCTCCGTTCACTCTCGCCTGAGCAGCTCGACGTTCTGGCGGAGCGGGCCCGCCGGCTTCGCAAACGAGACGCCACCATGGCAGGGGATCCGACCGCACCAGGGAACGAGAAGCCGCTGGACACCGTTCTGCGGGTGTATGCCGCCGATCCCGAGTCACTGCGCCCCGGTGCCGAGGCGGTGCTCGCGACCCATACCAAAGCGTGGCGATTCAGCGGGCTGGTGGCCGGGCAGAACGGCGAGCGGGCCCTCGAGTACCGGGTTCGCCTGCGGCGAAAGGTTCCGAGCTCGGTGCTCCAATGGCAGCTGCGGGAACGTTTCGGCCCCACCGCGACGCGGGTGGAGCTGGGCTAGGTGGGTGAGGGATGGTGACTACGGACGCCACCGAGGAGCTCAGACGCCGCCTCCAGTCGGTCCTGGAGGGCCGCTATACGCTCGAGCGGGAGCTCGGGCAGGGTGGGATGGCGACCGTCTTCTTTGCCCGCGACCTTCGGCACGGGCGGGCGGTCGCGATCAAGTTGCTCGATCCCGGGGTCACCAGCACCATCGGGGTCGAGCGATTTCTGCGCGAGATCTCGATCACCGCCCGCCTCCAGCATCCGCACATCTTGACGCTCATCGAGTCCGGCCAGGAGGGCGGGCTGGTGTACTACGTGATGCCGCATATCGAGGGCGAGTCGCTCCGGACCCGGGTCAGCCGCGAGCCGCCCTTGTCGGTGACCGGGGCGGTATGGATTGCGCGTGAGGTGGCCGACGCCCTGGCGTACGCCCACGGTCATGGCGTGGTCCATCGCGACATCAAGCCGGAGAACATCCTGGTGGCGGACGGCCACGCCTGGGTGGCGGACTTCGGCATCGCCCGGGCGATCGAGACCAGCGGAGAGAAGGCGCTGACGATGGCTGGCCTGCCGATCGGCACGCCGGCCTACATGAGCCCCGAGCAGGCCGAGGGCCGGCCCGACGTCGACGGGCGGAGCGACATCTACTCCCTGGGATGCGTGCTGTTCGAGATGCTCACCGGGCGGCCGCCGTTCGTCGGCCGATCGGCGCGGATCGTCATGAATCACCACGTCACCACCCCCTCGCCATCCATCGCCGAGTTCCGGCCCGACCTGTCTCCTGAGCTCATCACCGCAGTGGATCGGGCCATTGCCAAGAACCCGGCTGACCGGTTTCAGGCGGCCAGGGACCTCGGCATGGCGTTGCAGATCATCGCCGCCAACTCCGTCGCGACCACCGCGACGCCGCCGGACGCACACGCCCGCGCGGCCGCGAGCGGCGTCCGCCGCGCCATCGCGGAGGAGCGCGAACTGGAACGCCGAGGCAGCCGATCTGGCGCGTGGCTGTTGGCCGCCGCGGCGGTGGCCGCGCTCGCGCTCGCGGCGTCGACGCTGTTCCCCTGGCGACCAACGCCGTCGACCGCGCCCAGGCAGCCGCCCGCTGCCGCGCCGACGCTGGATCCTGCCACCGTGTCACCCGGCTCGACGTACCGGTCGTCGATCGCCGTGATGCCGTTGGCCGCGTACAGCCGGGACAGCCAATCCGCCTTCCTGAGCGAGGGGCTCACCGAAGAGATTATCGCCCAGCTGGCCCAGATCCGAAGCCTCAAGGTCATCTCGCGAACCTCCGTTGTGGCGCTCGCCTCCAAGGGGCTGACCGTGCCCCAGATCGCCGACACCCTCGGCGTGCGCAACGTGCTGGAGGGCTCGGTCCAACGTTCGGGCGACCGGATCCGGGTCACGCTCCAGCTGATCGACGCCCAGACCGATACCCACCTCTGGGCCCAGTCGTACGATCAGCCGCTCAGGGACGTGATCACCCTGAGACGGGAAGTCGCCGACAAGGTGGCCAAGGCGCTGGCGATGACCGTGCCCGGCATCGAGGCAGCCGCGACCACTGGCCCGGTGGAGAGTAGCGCTGCCTATGAGGCGTACCTCCGCGGCAGCTACTGGCTCGGGCGCATCAGCCCGGAAGCGGCCGACCGCGCGATCAGCGGATTCGAGGATGCCATTCGGGCGGACTCGGGGTTCGCGCCCGCGTACGCCGGTCTTTCCAGCGCCCTTCAGCAGTGGGTGGCCATCGCCCCCCGGGGCGAGCGGGACCTGTATGCCACCCTCGCGCGCGCCTCGACCCTCGTCGAACGCGGGCTTGAGCTCGACCCGAACCTCGCGGCAGGCTACCTGGCGCGTGCCACCATCCGGCTCGACGCATGGGCGCCGGACTCGCTGGTGCAAGCCGAGGTCGACCGCGCCATGGCGAGCATGCCCAATTCGGCCATGACCCGCATTGTCCATGCGCTCGCCCTGGCCCGGGAAGGACGCTACGCCGAGGCCCAAACCGAAGCCGACGCCGCGGTACAGCTGGACCCGCTGTCTCCTGCCATCCACGCGGCGGCCGCGCTCAACGCACTCGGAGCCCGCCGTTACGACCTCGCTGTGCGGGAAAGCCGCCGGACCCTCTCACTGGATCCCCAGTTCGTCGGTGGCTACGCGATCGAAGCGATCGCACTGCTCGAGCAAGGCCAGCCCGATCGTTGTCTCGCGCTCGACCTGCGCGGCTTTCCCGAGGTGCGCGCGATGTGCCTGCAGGCCGCCGGCCGAGGTGCCGAGGCGGCGGGGCTGGCCGACTCGGTGAGCACGGCGTATGGAGCCGGGCGGTACGGCGGAGTGTTCCAGCTGGGGTTGCTGGCAGCCTATTACGCGCGGCTGGGCGACTCGCGCCGGGCCGCGCAGTGGCTCGAGCGGGCCTATGCGGCCTCGCCCAATCCGATTGAGTTTCGGGTGCTCGACTCGGGGCTGTTCGACCGGGCTCGGCAGGATCCCGAGTTCCGCGCCGCCGTCGCCCGCCTTCAGCGCCAAGTGTACCTGCGCGTCTTCCGATGAGGCTTGGCATCGCCGCGGTCGGCCTCGTCGCCGCGTGCGCCGGGGCCGGCCTGGGCGCACCCGCGCCGCGCCCGGCGCCGACCGATGTCGAGCTCACCATGTTCCTGATCGGCGATGCGGGGGCTCCCGCCCCCACCGGGGAGCCGGTCTTAAAGGCCCTGACCGACGAGCTGCAGAAGGCCGCCGGCCAGCGGGTGGTGATCTTTCTGGGCGACAACGTCTATCCGCGCGGCCTCCCCGACTCGGCCGCTCCCGATCGGGCCGAGATGGAGCGCCGGCTCGATACTCAGATCGACCTCGTGACAGCGGGCCATGCGCGGGGCGTCTTTGTCCCCGGCAACCACGACTGGGCGAAGCACGGCGCCGACGGATGGAATGCGATCCGGCGGCAGGGGCGGCAGATCGCCCGGCGGGCCGGGCCGGAGGTCGCACTCCTTCCCGCCGACGGCTGTCCCGGTCCCGCTGTCGTGGATCTGGGCCGCCGGGTTCGAGTCATCGCGCTGGACACCCAATGGTGGCTGCACGGCGGACCGAGGCCGGTGGGCCCGGGGTCGGGCTGCCGGGCGGCGAACGAGCGGGCCGTCGCCGACTCGTTGCACGCGGATCTCGCAGCGGCGGGAGGCCGCACCGTGGTGGTCGTAGCGCATCATCCGCTCGCGTCCGGGGGCGAGCACGGGGGATACTTCGGGGTCCAGTCCTATCTCTTCCCGCTGCGGCTGGTGAAGCCGTGGCTGTGGATTCCGTTGCCCGGACTCGGCTCGACCTACCCGATGGCGCGACAGAGCGGGCTATCCAACCAGGACATGGCGGGCCTCGTCAATCGACGCATGCGGGAGATGCTGCAGCGGGCCATGCAGGATCACCCGCCCCTGGTCTGGGCGGACGGGCACGACCATAACCTGCAAGTTCTCAAGGGAGCCAGCGCCCGCTGGCTGCTGGTGAGCGGAGCGGGCATCTTTGGACACGAAGGTCCGGTGAACCGTATTCCGGAGACCCGGTTCGCCTCTCAAAGTGCAGGATTCATGCGGCTGGAGTTTCTCACCGACGGGCGCGAACGTCTTGGCGTGCTCGCCGTCGACCGGGAGGGTCGCTCTCAAGAGCGATTCTCCGCCTGGCTCGAGTGAACGGCCTGGAGGTGGCCATGCAAGCTCGCATCGTCGTGCTGGTCGTCGCCCTCGCTCTGGCGGGGTCGGTCGTGGCGGCACAGTCGCCGGTTGATTCGCTCAAGCCCGGCGCCGCCATAACGGTCGCGCCTGGCGTGCGGTATCGCGCCGGGTGGTTCCACCGCGCGCTGTTCGGCTCCCATTACCGGGACCTCTGGGCCACCCCGATTCGCATTCCGGTGCTCGATCTCCAGACCTTTGCCGGTGGGCTCCATCCCACCCGGCGGGGCGGCGGCAAGCAGACCAAGACCCTGCGACTGGAGAGCGCCGATGGGCGCAAGTGGGCCTTCCGGTCGATCGACAAGGACCCTTCGCCGCTCCTGCCGCCCGAGCTCCGCGAGACGATCGCCGACCGCATCCTGCAGGATCAGATCAGCGCCTCGCATCCGGCAGGTGGTCTGGTCGTCTCACCCCTGCTCCAGGCGGTAGGAGTGAAGGTTGCGCCGGTGCAGCTCTTCGTCATGCCCCACGACCCCGCCCTGGGAGAGTTCCGCGACTTCGGCGGGATCGCCGGAACGCTCGAGGAGCGCCCCAGCGCAGCAGACGACGACGGCCCCGGCTTCGACCGCGCGCGGAAGGTCGCCGACACCGAGGAGCTGTTCGCGAAGCTCGACAAGGATCCGGGGGAGAGCATCGATACCGTGGCCTTTCTCAAGGCCCGGCTCATGGACGTGTTCCTGGGAGACTGGGACCGCCACGGCGGCCAGTGGCGCTGGCTCAAGATCGAAAAAGGGAAGGAGGCGCCCTGGGAGCCGGTCCCCTACGACCGGGATCAGGTGTTCGTCCGCTACGACGGCCTGCTGCTCGCTGTCGCGCGGACCACGTCCCCCCAGCTGGTCAACTTCGGCAATCGCTACTCCTCCACCCTCGGCATAACGTGGAACGCGCGGTTCCTCGATCGGAGGCTCCTGGTGGGGGTCCGGCGGCAGGTCTGGGACTCACTTGCCCGCGATCTGCAGGCCCGGCTCACGGATCGGGTCATCGAGGAGGCGGTTCAGCATCTTCCCCCGGAATACGTCCCGTTGGACGGCAAGCGGCTCTCGACGGCGCTCAAGCACCGGAGGGACGAGCTCCCGAAGGAGGCGGCTAAGCTCTACCGGTTTTTCGCGCGGGACGTGGACGTCCACGTGACTGAGAAGGACGAGGTCGCCGTGGCGCGCCGGAACGGTGACGGGACCATGGACCTGACCATCCGGCGCAAGCGGTCGGAGAAGGGAGACACGGCGCTGTTCTTCCACCGCCGCTTCATCGGGGGTGAAACCGCCGAGGTGCGGCTGTACCTGGGCGGGGGCGACGACAGCGTGCACGTGCAAGGCGAGGGCGGCGGGCCGCTGCTGCGGGTGATCGGCTCGGCGACGCTCGAGCCCAAGGAACCGAACATCGTGGTGGATGATGCCGCCGGCGGCGCGACTAAGGTCTACGACACCAACCCGAAGACCCTGGTCGCCGGGCGGCACCGCCCCTCGATCGACCGGCGCCCCTACAGCCCGCCCGACTCGATGGGCCACGTTCGCAGCGCGCCGCGCGACTGGGGCCACCTCTGGCGGATCAACCCGTGGATGAGCTACAGCCCCGACATCGGCCTCTTCATCGGGGGCGGACCGGCGCTGTACGACTTCAATTTCCGCCAGAACCCCTACGCGGCGAAATACGTGCTCCGCGGCGGCTACGCCACCGGCGCGGACCGGTTCCGGGCAGACTTTGGCGCCGATTTCCGGTTCCAGAATTCGGGCATGCGGTTTCTGATCAACGCCCGCGCCTCGGGGATCGAGGTGCTTCGGTTCTTCGGCTTCGGAAACGAGACGGCGGTCAGCACGCCGGACGATTTCTTCAAGGTGTTTCAACAGCAGTACTCGTTCTCGATGGGGCCCGGTTGGCGGGTGGGGCGCGCGGTCGACGTCTGGCTGGCTCCGGTCGTCCGATACTCCACCACCGATCTCGACCGGCCCACTTTCATCGGCCAAGTGCGCCCTTACGGCTCGGATAACTTCGGAATGGTGGGCGGCCAGGCAGGCATTGAGATCGACACGCGGAAGCCGCGCGCCGCAGCGACCAGCGGATTCCTCGTGGCGGCGGGCGGCAGCGTCTACCCCAGGCTGTGGGACGTCACCTCGACCTTCGGAGAGGTTCACGGGGAGGCTTCGACCTATCTCAGCGCCCGGATGCCGCTGCAGCCGACGCTCGCGCTCCGGGCGGGTGGCCAGAAGGTGTGGGGCGACTTCCCGTTCTTCGAGGCCGCGTCGATCGGGGGGCCGACGACCGTTCGCGGACTCCGCATCAACCGCTACATCGGAGACGCGTCAGCTTGGGGCAACGCCGAGTTGCGCCTGCGGCTAAGCCGCTACGACATCATCTTGCCGGGGGAGTGGGGGCTCTTCGGGCTGGCGGACGCCGGGCGGGTGTGGCTGGGCGGAGAGTCTTCGAGCAAGTGGCATCACGCGTTCGGTGGCGGGCTCTGGTTCGCGCCCCTCACCCGGGCCAACACGGTCACTGCCGCCCTGGCCCGCTCGGAAGGCCGCACCGGGGTCTACGTGCGCGCCGGCTTCATGTTTTAGCCCGGCAGTTCGCCCGCGCCCGGGCACGGCGTTTCCAGAGCTGGCGTCCCCCTAGCCCTCGGACCGGCCGGAGGTTTCGGTTGCGGTGCCGCCGTTGGGGGCTGCATCTCCCCGGTGAGCAAAGCCGCCACGCTGCTGAAAGCGGTCCCACTCGTCCGCCGCACGCCGCCGGGCTTTCTCGGCCGCGTCGCGCATCTCAGCCCGCACCTCGGCGGTACGATCGCTGGTCAGGAACCAGGCCAGAGCAGCACCCGCAGCGAGGCCGAGCAACGGAGCGATGCCCGTGTTGTGGCGCTCCCCCCGGAGCCGCTCCAGCGGCTCCTCGACGGCGTCGATTGCCGCGTCCCGGGCAGACTCCAGCTGGTCTTCGAGCTCGTTCAGCCGCTTTTCCACCCGCCGGAGCGCCCCGCCTCCCTCGTGGCGCAGGGTCCGGACCCCACGCTCGAGGCCTTCGCTCAGGTCGTCCAGACCCGAGCGCATGGTCCGCCGGAGC
>JBIOTT010000125.1:0-6671 GCA_044866195.1 Gemmatimonadales bacterium | reverse complement strand
GCCAATGATGAAGTCAAAATCGTGCTGGCCGTCGCGCTCCGGGGCGCTCTTCTGAGATCCAGTCTTCGCCGGGGTTGCCGCCGTCTGGGCTGACACCAGCGCCGGCGGCAGGAGCAGGGTGGCGGCGGCAACGGCCAGGCAGATTCCAGTGGGTCTCCGTGTGCTCATCGTTGCTTTCTCCGTGGACGGGCTTGCGGTGCGAGCCAGGATGGGCAAACATAGGGGCCGGCATGGCCCTTTCACAGATCCACTTTCCGTGCACTTTTTGATACCACTTTCGCGCCAGCGCGAACCGCTTTTCCGCCAGGTTTACGTCGGTCTGCGGCAAGCCATCCTGGCGGGCACCTTTGGTGAAGGGGACCGCCTTCCTTCGACGCGCGATCTCGCCGAGCAACTCGGCATCTCGCGCACCGTCGTGGTGCTTGCCTACGAGCAGCTGCTGGCCGAGGGTTTTGTCGTCGGCCGGGTTGGTTCGGGCACCTATGTGCCGGCCGGGCTGTCCGCTGCCCGTTCGCCCGGTGCCGAGAAGTCAGCCCGGCTGCGGCTGTCGCGCTTCGGCAGCTTCGCGGCTGAAATAGGCTCGGCGGTCGGCTTTCCGGAACCGCGCGCGACGACGCTTCGCTACGACTTTGCGTACGGGCGTAGCGATGTGGAGTGTTTTCCGTTCGAGCTGTGGCGGCGCATTCTGCACCGGCGCGCGCGCGAGACCGCGGTCCGCGAGCTCGACTACGGCCCGGCGGCTGGCAGCGAAGCGCTGCGCGAGGCCATCTGTGCCCATCTCCGACGGTCCCGTGCCGTAGGGTGCGATCCTTCGCAGGTCATCGTCGTCAATGGTTCGCAGCAGGCCCTGGATCTGATTGCACGGGTGTTGATCGAGCCGGGCGATGGCGTCGCGATCGAGGACCCCAGCTATCAGGGCACGAGGGAAGTGCTGCGCGCTGCCGGGGCTCGCTTGCAGCCGATCGTGGTAGATCGGGACGGCCTGGATCCGGCGTCATTGCCGGAGCACGCGCGGATCGCCTTCGTAACGCCGTCACACCAGTTTCCAACCGGTGCCATTCTTCCCCTTGCGCGGCGTCAGAGGCTCCTCCACTGGGCCAAGCGCACCAATGCCGTGATAGTCGAGGACGACTACGACGGTGAGTTCCGCTACCAGGGAAAGCCGCTGGAGTCGCTGCAAGGCTTGGATACGGAGGGGCGGGTCATCTATGTCGGGACGTTCTCGCGAACGATCTTTTCGGCTCTTCGCATCGGCTACTTGATCGTACCGAAATCTCTGCTCCAGGCGTTCACGGCGGCCAAGTGGCTCTGCGACCGTCATACAGTCACGCTGGAGCAGGAAACGCTCGCGGAATTCATCAGGACCGGAATGTACGAGCGGCACTTGCGCCGCGTTCGTCGCAGGAATGCCGCGAGTCGCGATGCGTTGCTCGAGGCCCTTCACCAGCACATGGGGGACCGTATCGAGGTGACCGGCGATGGTGCTGGCGCCCACATCGTGCTCTGGCCCGACAAGCGCATTGCGGAGGAGGCTGCAGTCGCCGCTGCGGCCTCGCGCGGAGTCGGCATCTACGGAGTAGGACGTTATTTTCTGAAGCGGCCATCACGCCCGGGAATCATGCTCGGCTACCCGCGCATGCGAGAGGCGGACATTCGTGAGGGCGTGCGGCGCTTGGCCGAAATACTGTGAAGGGTCGAGGCTGGCGCAACGCGCCACGGGCTGGGCATACTTGGGGCGATGGCTCAGGACAGCTTCGCCGCCCTCCTCGCGATGATCGGCATCGTCATCGTCGTCTCGTCGCTGCTCTCGGGCGCGGTCGAGCGGACTGGGCTGCCGCAGGTTGCCATCTTCCTCCTCGTCGGAATCGTCCTCGGCCCGGCCGGACTCGGGCTGGTCGAGCTCACGCTCGAGTCACCCGCGCTCGAAGTCATTGCGACCCTCGGCCTGGTGCTGGTGCTCTTCACCGATGCTATCGCGATGGACATCGGCGAGCTCCGGCAGCAGCAGAGGCTGGCGGCGCTCATCCTCGGGCCCGGCACGCTGCTTCCAGCCGCGCTCACCGCGCTGGCCGCATGGTGGCTCCTCCGCCTCTCTGTCCCGGCCGCCGCCATCCTGGGTGCCGCTCTCGCCTCCACTGACCCGGTGCTCCTGCGCACGCTCATTCGCCATCCCGACCTTCCGCCGCCGGCCCGGCTTGGGCTCCGGCTCGAAAGCGGGATGAACGACGTTATCCTGCTGCCGGTGGTGGTGCTGGGCATGCTGGCGCTCCAGACTGGCGGCCAGGCCAACGGGGGTGAGCTAGCCGGCCACGCGGTCGGGCTCTTCCTGCTCGGGCCGTTGCTAGGTGTAGTGATCGGGTATCTCGCGATCACGCTGCTGGATCGGGTGCGGCGCCGGGTCGGCGTCCGCCGTGACTACGAGTCGCTCTACGCGCTGGGCGTTGCCTTCACCGCCTTCGCGGCGGCGGAGGGGGTGGGCGGCAGCGGATTCCTGGCGGCGTTCGCGGCGGGTCTCGTGATCGCGGCGCTGGACGTGGAGCTGTGCGACTGCTTCCTCGATTTCGGCGAAGCGTCCGCGGAGATGTTCCTTCTGCTCACCTTCGTCGCGTTCGGTACGGGGCTCATCTGGAGCGGCTTCTCGGTGGCCACGGACGTGCGGACCCTGCTCTTCGCAGGGGTGGCGCTGGTCAGCAGGAGCGCGGTGCTCGTGCCGGTGCTCCGGCGGTCGGGGATCGACGCGCGGAGCTGCCGGCTCATCGCGCTGTTCGGGCCGCGCGGGCTCAGCTCGCTGCTGCTGGTGCTGCTCCCGGTGTTCGCCGGCATCCCGGGGTCGGAGCAGCTCTTCGTGATCACCTGCCTCGTCGTGCTGCTCTCGGTGGTGCTCCACGGCGGCGGGATCGCGCTCTATCTTCGGCGGGATGCCCGGCGGAAGGCCGCCGCCGATGCGCCCAGCGCGGCAGCGGCCGCCGCCGCCCCTGCTCCCGCCCCGCCCCCGCGGACTCCGCTTCCGGCAGCTGGTGACGAACCAGAGCTGGCCAGCTTCCAGTCGGCGCCGGAGCGGGTCACGATCGACGAGTTTCGGCGCCTGCACCAATCCGGCGAGCCCGTGATCCTGGCCGATGTGCGCACCGAGCGGAGCTACCGGGACGATCAGCTCATTGCGGTCGGTGCCATCCGGTTGCCGCCCGACGACGCCGTGCGCCTCGCACGGGAGCGACGGCTCGACCAGCACGCCACGCTCGTTCTGTACTGTGCGTGACCGGACGAAGCCACAAGCACCCGGGTGGTGCGAGAGCTTCGAAGGGCCGGATGGAAGAAGGCGCGGGCGCTGGTCGGAGGGTGGGCCGCGTGGCAGGCGCAGGGGCTGCCGGTGGAGCCGAAGGAGGGGCGGGTGTAGGCGCTATTGCGCTCGCGTGCCCGCCTACCAGGCCCGTGGCGACGGTTGAACGTCGTGGAGGGCGCCGGACGGCGAAGTCCGGGGGAGCAACCGAGTCCAAGCGCTGCCATCAGGGTCCGAGTTCCTTGAGCCTTATGTCGCCAGTCTCTCGCGGGTTTCGCGGTCGCCCACGACCCACGGCCGACGCGGGTCGGCTCCCGCCGGGGCAGTACGAGACGCGTGACTTCCCCGTGCTCTCGGCAGGCCCGACGCCGCGCGTCTCGCTGGCGGCCTGGGACTTCACCGTCCGCGGCCTCGGTACCCCGATGGCGCGCTGGACGTGGGACCAGTTCCAGGCGCTGCCGCGCGAGACCGTCACCACGGATATCGGGGACGTCGTCGTGGCCGCGCGCCTAGTCCTGAGGCAGACCTGTAGCCAGACGGGAGGTCGGAATGACGTCGAGGCTTGTGCGGGGTCACATCGTTGGCCTCTCTCTATTCAGGCAAGCAGCTTCTCGATCCGGATTGGCAGATCTCGCACCCGCCGTCCGCTCGCATGGAATACGGCGTTCGCGATCGCGCCGGCCGCGCCCGCAACTTCTCCCGCGCCCTTGGCGCCCAGAGAGTTGGCCGATGGCGAAGACCTCATCGCCGCACCAGGAGCACCGGCTTCCCCCGCGCGTGGCCCGCGATCATGTCCCCGTCGGGCACCTCGGACCGTCGGATACCCCTGGTGAAGCCGGGGCCGCTCAGCTCGGCGTGCTCCCCACTCACGTTTTCTGCTCAATTTCAGAGAATCGGCGGGTGTCGTGCTCCCGACCGTGGCGTTCGCTTACCGGACGACCAGCTTGCCCAGCATGACCGGGTGCAACTGGCAGAAATACGGATCCTCACCTCTGTGACGCGTGACGTATTGGCCGCGCTTTCCCTGAAGGAGGGGGCCCGTGTTCCATCCGGATTTCCGGGTGGAAGTCGCGGTGTGGGGGACGATGTCCCGGTTGATCCAGACGACTGTGTCCCCCCGCTGCACCTCCAGCACTGCGGGGTGAAACGTCATTCCCTGGATCGTGACGACGTGCCGCTGGGGAACAGGATCGGTGGGCCGAGGGGGGGCGGCGGCGGCGAGCACCAGGACTCCGATCGCCGCCAGCGCGGCGATCGGGATCCCTGCGGACCAACGGCCGTCACTCCTCACTTGCTGGCCACCAGAGTGCTCTGGAGCTTCTTCGCATGCTCCAAGTGCGCGGCAATGGCCGGCCGTACGTCCACCAGGAGCTTCCTGAGCTCCGCGTTCTCGGTCGTCGGGATCAGAAGATTGTCCAGGGCATCGAGCACGGCCTGGTGATAACCGACTTCCCGGTCGATATAGGCCTTATCGAACGCCTTGCCCTTGAGCCGCTCGATGGTCGCGCGAGCCTCGGTCGCACCCTTGAGGAGCGACTGACTGACCGCGTTGTCCTTCGGCGTGACACCGAGCTTGGTGGCGAGCGCGGACGCCTGCGCGTTCACCGCGCTGTGATCGGTGATCATCGTGGTCGCGAACTGCTTTACTTCGCGATTGTGGGTACGCGACTGGGCCAGCTTGGCGAGGTCGATGTCGATGCTGTTGGCGGTCACGGCCACGTGCGCGACCTCTGGATCGGACAGATCCGGTGCGGCCGACTGGGCGGGTAAAGCAGTGGATACGGCGAAGGTCAGGAAGAGGGAAAGCAGGGGGTAAGTGAGGGATCGTGGCATAGCTGGCTCCGGAAGCGAGTGTTATTCAGTTTGGTACCAGGATGTTAGGTGGCTTACCATAGTTTGTCAATAGATTTCGGTGATTACTTGACTAACTGCCGTTTTCCACTATGATGGTTCATTCGCGACAGGACGGAGCATGACGAACTGGGTCCAGAGGCTCACCGGCGAGACGAGGGCAAAGCTGCTTGGGATGCTGCGCCGCTCGCGGCAGACGATCACCGCGCTGGCGGACGCGTTGCACCTCACGGACAACGCTGTTCGCACCCATATCGCGGCGTTGGAGCGAGACGGCATCGTCGAGCACGTGGGTACTGAGCGCCAAACCGGAGGCAAGCCGGCCCGCGTCTATGCGCTGACCGGCGAGGGGGAAGAGCTGTTCCCCAAGGCCTACGCTTTCGTGCTGGGGGGGCTGGTCGAGGAGCTCGCGCAGCGCGATGGCTGGGAGCGGGCTTCTGCCTTGCTCCGCGCGGTAGGCCAGCGCGCGGCGTCATCGGCGGCCGCTCTGTCCGATCGGGAGAGTCGCGTCGCCGCTGCGGCCGCTGCGCTGCGCGGGCTGGGGGGGGATGTCGAGGTGCAGCGCACGGCGGATGGGTATCGGTTGCAGGGCTACGGCTGCCCGCTTTCGGCCGTGACCGCGAAGCATCCGCAGGTCTGCGCGCTGGCTCGAGCGCTCGTGGAGGAGATCACCGGCCAGCCGGTGACGGAGTGCTGCGAGCGAAACGGCCGCCCACGGTGCGGATTCCGAATCGACGACGAGCCGGAACCTCAGCGTCCTGTGGGTCCCATTCTTTGGGGCGCGTGAGGACCGACCTCCCAAGCGGAGGCGACCGGGATCGAACCGGCAACCCCCTGCCTGAAGTTCTGGCGCGACCACGCCTTGAGCTTGGGGGGAGCGTGCTGTTCCCACCGTTCGCGAGCGGGCAGGAAGCGATGTCCGGGCAGGAAGCGATGTCAAGGAAACCCGGAGACTGCTTGACCGGGTGGCCCTGTGCGCCGGCTGGAAGCCTGCTGAGATCCGGCACCGGATCTTCCGCCATACCTACTGTACCGCGCCGCTCCAGACGGTTGACCGCTGCGCGCCGGTGAGCCTCTAAACCGCCTCCCGCGCGCTTGGGCATGGCTCTGAGGAGATGGTGCGCCGGGTCTATTCGCACCTGGGCTCAGTCCGGCACCGCTCCGACGTGGTCGAGTACCGGGTCGAGCAGCACTGCGAGCGGCTCGGCGAAGCGCTTCGTCGACTCGGGTTTGTCATAAAGATTGTCATAAAGCCGGATCAGGCCGCTGAAAACGAGCATCCCCGCGAGCCGCTAACTGCTCACGGGGGATCGGGCTTGGAGCGAATGGGCCCGGCGGGATTCGAACCCACGACCTCTTGCTCCGGAGCCCGGGCCCGAGGAGAAGCCGCCGCGAGCGGACGAGGAAAATCAATAGGTTAGCCCGTCGAGGCTGAGCCAGCGTGAGCTGCGGCGAACGGAGTTTGTCATAAAGATTGTCATAAACCCAGGCGAGGGCGGGGTCCACTGGGTCGACGAGTGCAGGGGACATGCCGACGGCG
>JBIOTT010000124.1:0-4033 GCA_044866195.1 Gemmatimonadales bacterium | reverse complement strand
TTGGCATGTCCTGCCTTCATGTCTCGTCTGAAATTGGCGCTTTGCAGTCCGTCCTGGTCCACACACCAGGCACCGAGCTGCACGCGGTCACGCCGGGAACCCGCGAAGACTATCTCTACGACGATATCATCGATCTGGAAACCGCACAGCGGGAGCACCGGCAGTTTGTGGCCGTGCTCTCCCGGTTCGCCCGGGTCTACCAGGTGCGCAAGCTGTTGGCCGAGGTGCTGGACAACCCGGAGGCGCGGAACTTTGTCATCACCAAGACAATGGATGTGGTGCCTTCGGACGCCCTGGCGCAGCAGCTCAGCGCGCTGCCGGCGGACCAGATCGTGCGCATGCTGGTGGAGGGCACCGAAGAGCCCAGCGGCCCGATTGCACGCTCCCTGAACGAGGTCGGGTTCGCCCTGCCTCCGCTGCCCAATCTGTTCTTCCCCCGGGATATCGGCATCGTGGTGGGCGACCACGTGGTGGTGGGCGCGATGCGTTACGGCGTCCGCTGGACCGAGGAGCTGCTGGTCAAGGCACTGTTCTGCTTTCATCCCGAGCTGGCCAACGCCGGCCTCATCTACGACGGCTCGGACGAGCGCCGGCTCAACTACACCCTGGAAGGCGGCGACGTCCACCAGCTGCGGCCCGACCTCCTCGTGCTGGGCTTCAGCGAGCGCACCTCGCCGGCTGCGCTGGACAAGGTGTGCGAGGTGGTGTTCGCCCGGGGAACGATCACGGACGTGGTGGTGGTGGTGATGCCCAAATCCCCGACGGCCATCCACCTTGATATGGTCTTCACGCAGGTGGACCGGGACCTCTGCGTGGTCTACCCGCCCTACTTCGTCGGGCCGGAGCGGGTCCCCATCCTGCATCGCCGCAAGGGCGAGGCCGGCGTGCGGGAGATGCCCAACTTCTTCGCCGCGCTCCGCGCCGTCGACCTTCCCCTCGAGCCGATCTTTGCCGGCGGGGATCATCGGACCACTCAGGACCGCGAGCAGTGGAGCTCGGCCTGCAATTTCGTCGCGCTCCGCCCGGGCACGATCGTGAGCTACCGCCGCAACTACGCCACGCTCGAGGCCCTGCGGGAGGCCGGGTTCCGGGTGGTGCCTTCCAGCGACTTCCTCGCGTTCGACGATTGGGCGGAAGCGCGCCACCGGATCGTGATCACGGTGGACGGGAGCGAGCTGGCTCGCGGCGGGGGCGGGCCGCGCTGCATGACCCTCCCGCTCCGCCGCGCGCCGCTGTGATCGGCGTTGCCGCCCACCCGAGCCGGACACTGTCCGACCGGGTGCTCGAACGCCTGACCCTCGGTCCAGAAACGTCATCCACCTTGTGCGATCAGGTGCTCGGGTTGTCCGGAGCGCCTCGGCCGGTGGCCGAGCGCCTTGCGGTGGCGCTGCTCGGACCCGATCCGCGGGTCTGCCAACTGCCAGACGGTCGCTGGTCGCTGGTGGCCGAGGCCCAAGGGTCACCCCTGCTCGAGGAGTGCGCTTTTGCCGTGGTAGACGTCGAGACCACAGGCTCCCGTGCCGGTGGCGGCGACCGGGTGACCGAAGTGGCCGTCGTTGTCGTTCAGGGCGTCCGCTGCGAGGTCGTGTTCGAGTCTCTGGTCAATCCCGGCCGCCCGATCCCGTTGCCGGCAGCCATGGTCACAGGGATCACCGACGCGATGGTCCGCGGCGCCCCCGAATTCGACCAGTTGGCGGACGGCGTGCTGGCCGCGCTGGCTGGCCGGGTGTTCGTGGCCCACAACGCCCGGTTCGATTGGAGCTTCCTCACGGCGGAGCTCAAGCGGGTGCGCGACCTTGCGCTCAATGGCCCGCGCCTCTGTACCGTCAGGCTCGCGCGCCGGCTGATCCCCGGGCTCCGCTCTTGCGGGCTGGACTCGCTGACGCACTGGTTCGGTTTTCAGAATCCGGCCCGGCACCGCGCCGGCGGCGACGCACTGGTGACCGCGCAGCTGCTCGGCCGGCTCCTCAGCCTGGCTCGCGAGGCGGGGGCCCGGACGCTCGCGGATCTGGCCCTGCTCGAAGCCCGGCGTGCCCGGAAAGCGAAGCGCAAGCGGTCAGCTCTCCCGACCGAGCCGCTGAGCGACTCCTGTCCCAGATACGACGCATGACGCTGGTACACACGTTCATGGTCGGCGGCCTCCGCTGCCACACGCTGGAGGCGGGGCTGCAGCGTCTGGATGGCGGAGCCATGTTCGGGATCATACCGAAGCCTCTCTGGGAGAAGCGGGCCCCACCGGACGAGCGGAACCGGATTCCCCTCGCGCTGCGGTGCCTGCTGATCGAGCACTCGGATGGGCTCATCCTGGTCGACACCGGTGTTGGCGACAAGGACGACGCCAAGTTCCGCGATATCTACGGGATCGAGAACCAGGGCCGGGCCGGCGGCACCAGGCTCGACGACGCCCTGGCGGAGCTCGGTTTCGCGGCCGCCGAGATCAAGCTGGTGGTGAACACCCACCTCCACTTCGATCACGCGGGCGGGAACACGCGGCTCGCCGGGGCGTCCGGCCCCTTGTTGGACACGGGCGAGTTCGGGGCCGAGCCGGCCTTTCCCAACGCGATCTACGTGGTGCAGCGGGGTGACCTCGAGTTCGCTCGCCACACCAACGAACGGACCCGCGCAAGCTACATCCCACGGAATTTCGAGCCGGTGTCGGTAGCCAACCGGTGGAAGCTCTTCAATGGCGACGGCGACGTGGTGCCGGGGATCTCGGTCCGGCTGACCCCCGGGCACGTGCCCCATCACCAGAGCGTGGTCATCCGGGACGGCGGCGAAACGGCCGTCTTTCTGGCCGACGTGATTCCCACCGCCGCCCACCTCCCGCTGGCCTGGATCATGGGTTACGACCTCGAGCCGCTCCGGACGCTCGAGAGCAAGCGGGCGCTGCTTCGGGACGCGGTGGCGGGCGACTGGCTGCTCATTTTCGAGCACGACCCGGGGGTCGCCATGGCCCGGTTGGAGGAGGGCGCTAAGGTCCTCGACCTGCGTGACGTGACGCCGGCGGCAGCGGTCGAGGCGCGTTGACACTCCCGGGTGCGGTAGGTACAATTCGCGGCTTGCAAGCGGGGAACGAACTTCCCCCACCCTGAGCCCGCGCTCCGATCGCGCGGCGTGACCGGGTCCAGGCTTCAGGCCCGCCGCGCCGCTCTTCGCGCGGGCGGGCGTTGCTGGGACATCCGGTGTTCGGGGTGTCCTTTTTTTTCGTTTCGCAGAAGGAGGTTCGGCCACTGTCGACAAACGAGCGTGAAAAACGAGTCCGCGTCAACCGGCAGATCCGCATCAGTCCGTTGCGGGTAATTGGGCCCGGTGGCGAGCAGTTAGGAGTGATGGCGGTGGATGAAGCGCTGGCGGCGGCGCAGGAGCGTGGGTTGGATCTGGTGGAAGTCGCGCCGATGGCCCGTCCGCCCGTGGTCAAGATCATGGACTACGGGAAGTTCAAGTTCGAGGAAGCGAAAGCGGCCCGGGCGGCCAAGAAGAAGCAGCACATCATCCAGCTCAAGGAAGTAAAATACCGGCCGGGGATCGACGACCACGACTTCGACTTCAAGACGCGGCACGCGCGCGAGTTCCTCGGCGACGGCAACAAGGTGAAGGTGACGATGATGTACCGCGGCCGGCAGATCGCCCATCTGGACCTGGGCAAGGCGGTGCTGGACCGGGTGGCGGCGGCGCTCGCGGACGTGGGCAAGATCGAGTCCGAGGCGAAGCTCGAGGGCCGGAACATGACGATGGTGATCGCGCCCAAGTAACGGCGCCCGACAACGAGAGCACAATGCCGAAGCAAAAGACCAAGCGCGCCGCGATGAAGCGTTTTCTCCGGACCGGGTCGGGGAAGCTGAAGCGGTTCCACGCGAACCACACGCACATCCTGACCAAGAAGACGCGCAAGCGGAAGAACCGGCTCAAGAAGAGCGCGCTGGTGAGCTCGGCCGACTTCCCGCGCGTGAACCGCCTCCTCCAGGCCTGAGGACGAACTATGCCTCGCGTGAAGAGCGGCGTCGCGCACCACGCCCGCAAGAAGAAGGTCATG
>JBIOTT010000123.1:0-29910 GCA_044866195.1 Gemmatimonadales bacterium | reverse complement strand
GATGACGAGCCTCGATCCGGTGTTCCGGGTCGCCGATCAGATCGCCGAAGGGATTCGAGCGCACTTTCCAGTCTCCAAGCGGGAGGCCCGCGATCGCGCGGTGGCGCTGCTCCGCGAGGTGGGCATTCCCGATCCCGCAGCCCGGGCGGATGCCTATCCGCACCAACTGAGCGGCGGCATGCGGCAGCGGGTCATGATCGCGATCGCGCTCGCCGCCGAACCTGAGATCCTGATCGCAGACGAGCCCACGACGGCGCTCGACGTCACCGTGCAAGCCCAGATCCTCGAGGTACTGGATCGGCTGCGCGCGCAACGCGGCATGGCCGTGCTCCTCATCACCCACGACCTGGGCATCGTCGCGGGACGGGCCGATCGCGTCGCGGTGATGTACGCGGGCGAGATCGTCGAGGAGGCGCCAACGGCAGCTCTCTTCCTCCAACCCTCCCATCCGTATACCCGCGGCCTCTTTGCGTCGATTCCCCGACTTTCCGGCCCGGTCTCCCGTCTGAATCCGATTCCCGGCACGGTGCCGCCGGCCGCGGCGTGGCCCTCGGGTTGTCGCTTCCGGCCCCGTTGCCCGTATGCGTTCGAGCCGTGCACCACCGATCCGGCGTTGCTGCCGGTCGTTCCGGAGCACCAGGCCCGGTGCTGGCTGGTGGAAGAGACAGTGAGAAGTAAGAAGTGAGAAGGGAGAGGTAGAGAGGGGGTTCATGACAGGAGCTCCGAACGGTGGACCGCTGCTGCGGGTCACCGATCTCGTGAAGCATTACGCCGCCGGCGGGCTGTTCGCTCGGCCGGGGCCACCGGTCCGCGCGGTAGACGGAGTGTCCTTCGAGATTGCCCGGGGCGAGACGATGGGGCTGGTGGGCGAATCAGGCTGCGGGAAGTCTACGGTCGGCCGGACGATCCTGCGGCTGCAGGAGCCAACTTCGGGGAGCACGCTGTTCGACGGCACCGACGTCTTCGCGCTCGGGCGGGTCGAGCTGCGCCGATTGCGCCGGCGCATGCAGATCGTCTTTCAGGACCCCTACGGGTCGCTCAACCCGCGTATGCGGATCGGTGACGCGGTCGCGGAAGGGATCGAGATTCACCGCCTGGTCCCCCGCGCGGAGATTCCCCGCCGAGTCGCCGGTCTGCTGGAGGAGGTCGGGCTGGATCCGGGGTACGCCCGCCGGTACCCCCACGAGTTCTCCGGAGGGCAGCGGCAGCGCATCGGGATCGCGCGCGCGCTGGCGGTCGAGCCGTCCTTCGTGGTGTGCGACGAGCCGGTCTCGGCGCTGGACGTCTCGGTGCAAGCGCAGGTGCTCAACCTGTTGGTGGATCTCCAGCGGCATCGTGGGCTTTCCTACCTGTTCATCGCCCACGACCTCGCCGTCGTGCGGCAGGTGGCGCATCGGGTGGCGGTGATGTATCTGGGACGGATCGTGGAGACAGGACCGACCGAAGCGCTGCTGGAGAATCCTCGGCATCCCTACACCGTGGCCCTGCTGTCGGCAGCGCCGGAGCCCGATCCGGCGGGTCAGAAGCGGCGCATCGTGCTGCCGGGAGATCCGCCGAGCCCCTCGGCTCCGCCGCCGGGATGCCCGTTCCACCCCCGCTGCTTTCACCCCGCCAAGAGCGACCGTTGCCGGACGGAGCTGCCGTTGCTTCGGCCGGTCGGAGGCACCTACGCGGCATGTCACTACGCCGAGACCACGCCGCGAGCGCCTGGCGGCGAGTCCCGCTCAGCCGCCGGCTGAACGCTCGACCAGCAGGACGACCAGCGGCTCGCCCGCACAGTCGAAATGGACCTCGCCCCGAACCGGCCCATCCAAGCGCTGCGCGTCCGCATCGCAAGCAGCGCGAACCCTGGGCCGTGCAAGGCGGCACGGCTGGGGGAGCACGGTCTCGAGACCCGAGGCCGTCAGGGACGCGAGCTGGGTGACGGCATTCTGAATCTGCTCGACTCGCACTTGCTTCGGTGGAACCGCATACATCGCTCCGGCCAGTCGCCGAGCCAAGCCCACGCCGCAGCGAATCACAGCGTCGCCCTGCCAGGCGCCGCTGATCTCCACCCGTCCCTCGAGTGCCCCGGGGCCGTCGAGCGCGCGCACAGCCAGGCTGACCTGTCGGAGCGGAAGGTCGATCCCGGCTCGCAGCACCGCGCCAGCGGTCGGGCCGATGTCGGGCCCGGGGCCGGCAGTCACTTGGCCTCTGCCGCCAGCCGGTAGCATATCGCGCGCAGAGCTGTGGAGCTGGAAGGCAACGTGAGGGCGGCGACAAGGGCGCCAGTCGTCGAACTCAGACGCCCAGCATCTCCGAAGTAAGTGTCGGGTTCGGTGTCGATTCCTCCTGTGCCTCGATAAAGACCAGCGCACGGCGTCGGTGCACGATGGCCGCGAGCGCATCGAATACGTCCGGATCGAGCGCGGTTGCCTTCATGGTTCGCATGCGCTCGATGGCCTCCTCCAGAGGCAGCTCTCGGCGGTAGGGCCTGGATGTCGTCAGCGCATCGAGGACTTCCGCAGCGCCGATGAGCCGAGCTCCCCAAGCAATCTGCTCGCCTGCGAGACCATCGGGGTAGCCGCTGCCGTCCCAGCGCTCGTGATGGCTGCGGACGAAGCTACTCACGCCCCGAAGGCTGGCCAGCGGCTCCACGATCTCGGCGCCGACGATCACATGCTCCTTGACCCGGGCGAATTCGCTCTCGGTGAGCGGTCCCGCCTTGGACAGGATTCCTTCTCCAATGCAAATCATGCCCAGATCGTGCAGCCGTCCCGCCACGCGCACCATCTCGACCTCGTCTTCGGTTCGGTCGAGCTCGGCGGCGATCGAGGCAGCCATCTGGCCGACGCGCATAGAGTGCCCGGCAAGATAGCGATCGCGGGTCTCGATCATGTGAACCAAGGATTCCAGGGTGGCGACCGACAGACGCTCGGACGCGGTCCGCTCCTGCCGCAGCTCCACCGACAGTCGGGTCACCTCCTCGCGGAGCACCCGTTGGGCATGAGCCTGGCCAATCCGTGCTTCGCGCTCTCTCACGGCGCGCTCGATGGCCTTCTTGAGCCGTGCGTTGTCCACCGGCTTGACGAGCAAGTCCAGCGCGCCGAGCCGCAGCCATTGGGCGGCGCGCTCCCCATCGTTCACCGCCGTTGCGATCACCACCGCCAGGTTCGGCTCCTCCTCCAAGACGCGTCGCAGAAGCTCGTCGGTGGGCAGCCCCGCCAAGTCGGTCTCGAGCAGGAGGCAGGTGACTCGCTGACGTAGCACCAGCGCCAGGACATCGGCCGCGCAGTCGGCTGCGATCACCTCGTAGCCGGCGGAGGCGAGTGCCTGCTGCATTGCCGCACGCGATTCGCTGGGCCGATCGGCCAGAAGAATCCGCACGGGCCAGCGAGGCGCCGTCACTCAGACATCCTTGGATTCAAAACCAGCATACGAGCTCCCAGTGGGGTCGGCAGCGGCCCCGGTGCGATGCCGGTGGACCTGGCAGCCACGTCCGGGGGTTAGCCGGGGACCGGGCGCAGCGCAGTCAGAAAAGCAAGCGTGAGGCCACGCCGGGAGACAGGCGCTAATCGGTTGACGCGGAGTGAATTACCCGAACTTCAGGGGCTCGGAGCCGGTCGACGGGCCGGGAAGAAAGTGCCGGCTGGCACGTAATTGCCGGGCGGCGAGTGCCTCGGCGTCGCCGGCTAGCTTCGGAAACCCGGAGCCCGTAGGTTTCGCCCGTTCGCCCTCGCAGGAGAGCCCCAGATCGACCTCCAGTCGCGCCTCCAGGGCGTGGTTGGCAATGCCTACCGCATCCAGCGCGAGCTGGGCGGGGGAGGCATGAGCCATGTCTTCCTGGCCGAGGAAGCGCGGCTCGGCCGCCAGGTCGTCATCAAGGTCCTCCCGCCAGAGATGGGCGCCGGGGTCAACGCCGAGCGGTTCGAGCGCGAGATCCAGCTGGCCGCTCGCCTGCAGCACCCCCACATCGTCCCCCTCCTGACCGCCGGCGCCGCGGGCGATCTGCTCTACTACGTCATGCCGTTCATCCAGGGCGAGTCGCTCCGGGTGAAGCTGGCGCGCGAGGGCGAGCTCCCGGTCACCGAAGCCGTGAAGATCCTGCGCGAGGTGGTCGACGCCCTTGCCTACGCCCACAAGAGCGGCGTGGTCCACCGGGACATCAAGCCGGACAACGTCCTGCTGTCCGAGGGCCACGCCCTGGTGGCGGACTTCGGCGTCGCCAAGGCGGTGAGCGCGTCGAGTGGCGACGGCCAGGGCGCGCTGACGTCGCTCGGCGTCGCGCTGGGGACGCCGGCGTACATGGCGCCCGAGCAGGCGGCGGCCGATCCGCACGTGGATCACCGGGCTGACATCTACGCCGTGGGGGCGCTGGTCTACGAGATGCTGTGCGGCCGGCCACCGTTCACCGCGCCGACCCCGCAGGCGCTGCTTGCGGCCCACATCAGCCAGTCACCCGACCCAGTCACCCGATACCGGCCCACCGTTTCGGCTCAGCTCAACGCGCTGGTGATGCGCTGTCTGGAAAAACGAGCCGCGGATCGCTGGCAGACCGCGGCCGAGCTGGTGCCGCAGCTCGACGCGATGGCGACCCCGAGTGGAGGGATCGCGCCGACCGCGACGCAGCCAGCCATCACGCCAGGGACGGAGGCCGCCATCCGCCGGGCGCACCCTGGCCGGGTCGCGGCGCTCTTTGCGGTAGCCTCGATCCTCGTTCTGGCGGTCGTCCGTTTTCTCATGCTGCGACTCGGCCTCCCCGACTGGGTGTTCTGGGCGGCGGGCGGGCTGCTCGGGATCGGGCTGCCGATCATGCTGCTGACCGGGCATCACGAGCGGCGACGTGCGATTGCCCGGACGACGCTGGCGAAGCCCGGGGCGTCGGAGCCGGGCGTGAGCCACTGGTTCACCTGGCGCAAGGCGCTTCTGGGAGGGGTGCTCGCCTTCGTCGGGCTCGCCGTCGTGGCCGGCGGCTACAGCGCGATGCGCGTCCTGGGCATCGGGCCGGTGGGGACCCTGCTGGCTTCGGGAGTGCTGAAAGAGCGGGAACAGCTGCTGCTGGCCGATTTCGAGAACCACACCGCCGACACGACGCTCGGGCCGTCGCTCACCGAGGCCATGCGGGTCGACCTCTCTCAGTCGCCCAGCGTGCGGGTGCTGGACCAGCAGGCCGTACGCGACGCGCTCCAGCGCATGCAGCGGCCCGACGTGGGAGTGGTCACGGCGGCGCTGGCGCGGGAGGTCGCCGAACGCCAAGGCATCAAGGCGGTAGTCACCGGTCAGATCGACCCGGTCGGAAGCGGCTATCTCCTCTCGGCGAGCCTCGTGTCGGCCGCCGATGGCCGCGCGCTCGCTGCCGTGCGAGAGACCGCGGAGAACCCGGCATCGTTGCTCAAGGCGATCGATGGACTGTCCGGCAAGCTACGCGAGCGGATCGGAGAGTCGCTCGTGACGATTCGAGACAACCCTCCCCTCGAGCAGGTGACTACAGGCTCCCTCCCGGCCCTTCGCAAGTACTCCGAAGCGGTCAGGCAGTTCGACGCCGGCCGGCAAGAGGAGGCGATCCCGCTGCTGCAGGAGGCGGTCGCGCTCGACAGCGGCTTCGCCATGGCGTACCGCAAACTGGCCGCGATTCTCAGCAACATCGGCGGCTCGGCCGCGCAGCGAACCGCCGCCGCAGCCCGGGCGTACGCTCACCGGGACCGCCTGCCTCAGCTCGAGCGCGATCTGGCCGTAGCCTACTACTTCAGCTCGGTGGAGGTCGACCCCACCAGGGTCGTCGCCGCCTACCGTTCAGCGCTGGCGATCGACCCGGACAATACGATCGCGCTCAACAATCTCGCGCTCACCTTGAACCGCATGCGCCGCTGGGCGGAGGCTGAAACCCTCGCGGCCCGAGCGGTGCGAATCAGTCCAACCGGCATCACGTATTACGACAACCTCCTCGATGCCCAGTTGGCCCTTGGACGTCCGGCGGACGCACGGGTCACAGCCCAGAGCGCAGTGAGAGCGCTGCCCGGGAATCCACTCGCGGGCCTTCACCGAGCTGAGATCGCCACTGCCGAGCACGACTACGCCGCCTCGGACCGGCACCTCCGCGACATGCAGCGCGAGGCGCAGGCGCAGGCGAGTCCCGGACTGCAAGCCTTCGCGGCCCAGCTGCTGGCGGCGGCGAGCGAACGGAGCGGCAAGCTGGCCGAGAGCGCCGGGCACCTCAGCGACGTGATGGCGTTCCAGGAGGTTCGCGGGCTCCCTCAGGACTATCTCATTGCTGCGACCCAACAGGCCGAACTCGAGCTCCGCTATCGCAATCGCCCCGCTCAAGCGTTGAGCATCGTGGCGGCCGCGCTGGCAAAGCACCCGCTGGACTCGATGCCCGCCCTCGACCGTCCCCTCGCTAATCTGGCGGGTATCTACGCGAGGGCGGGCAAGCTTGAGCAGGCCAAGCGCCTGATGCGGCAGTTCGAGACCGAGGTGCCGGAAGGCGTGCGGCGCGGCATGTGGTGGCGGCACTGGCCCGAGGGGTACATCGCTCTGGTAGAGGGCCGCAAGACCGACGCCGTGGCCGCCTTTCGCGCCCTCTACGACGAGGGCGGACAGTGCAACGTCTGCGGCCTGTACGAGCTCGCCGTCACCTACGACTCGGTAGGGCAGGCCGACTCGGCGCTGGCGATCTACGAGCGCGCCGTCTCGACCCCGGGCGTGGGACGACTGTTCATGGACGGGCCCACCCTGGCGCCGAGCTTGAAGCGGCTGGGCGAGCTGTACGAGGCGAGGGGCGACCGGAAGAAGGCCGTCGAGTACTACGGCCGGTTCGTCGAGCTCTGGAAGGACGCCGATCCCGAGCTCCAGCCCGGAGTGAAAGAGGTACGGGGGCGGCTCGCCCGGCTGGCGCAGGAGCCGGGGACGTGACCCCGCCACGTACCGGCAGTGACGTTGTCTCCCGGGTAGCCACCGCGCTCGCGGACCGGTACCGCATCGAGCGGGAGCTGGGTCAGGGCGGCATGGCGACGGTGTACCTCGCCGAGGACCTCAAGCACCGGCGCAAGGTGGCCGTCAAGGTGCTGCGCCCCGAGCTCGCCGAGTCCATCGGCGGCACCCGCTTCCTGCGCGAGATCGAGATCGCCGCGCAGCTCACCCACCCCCACATCCTGCCGCTCCACGACTCGGGCGAAGCCGGTGGGTTCCTCTACTACGTGATGCCCTTCGTGGATGGCGAGCCGCTTCGCGCCCGGCTGGCGCGCGAGGGGGCGCTGCCGCCGTCCGACGCAGCGCGCTACCTGCGCGAGGTCGCCGACGCGCTGGCGTACGCCCACGCGCACGGCGTGGTCCACCGCGACATCAAGCCGGAGAACGTCATGCTCTCCGGCCGCCACGCGATGGTGATGGACTTCGGGGTGGCGAAGGCGGTGAGCGAGGCGGCGGACCAGGGGCTCACCACCGTCGGCATGACCCTGGGCACGCCGGCCTACATGGCCCCGGAGCAGGCCGTCGCCGACCCCAAGATCGATCACCGCGCCGATATCTACGCGCTCGGCGTGGTGGGCTACGAGCTGGTTGCGGGCCGGACCCCGTTCGACGGCATGACCCCGCAGCAGGCGCTGGCAGCTCACGTGACCCGCCCGCCGGTGCCGCTGGCCGAGCGGGCACCGGGCTGCCCTCCGGTGCTCGCCGCGCTCATCATGCGCTGCCTGGAAAAGCGAGCGGACGATCGGCCCCAGAATGCAGCCGATCTGGTGCCACTCCTCGAGGGCGCCGCCACGCCGAGCGGCGGCACCGCGCCCGCAGTCGTGCCCATCTCGGGCGCCACCGAGGCCGCGATCCGGCGAGGCCACCCTGGACGGGTCGCGACTCTGTTCGTTATCGGGGCAGTCATCGTGCTGGCGGCGGTGCGCTTCCTCGTGCTCCGGCTCGGTCTGCCGGACTGGGTGTTCTGGGGCGCGGGCCTCCTGCTCGCGGTGGGCCTCCCGATCATGGTGGTCACCGGCGTGCGGGAGCGCCGCCGCGCGATCGCTCGCATCACGGCGGCGCAGGGGGCGGTCCGCGAGACCGGCGTGACCCGCTGGTTCACTTGGCGGACCGCGTTGCTGGGCGGCGCGCTCGCGTTCTCCGGCCTAGCGGCGGTCGCCGCGGTCTACACCGCGATGCGGCTTCTCGGCATCGGGCCGGTTGGCACGCTGGTGGCCTCGGGCGCGCTGGAGCGCCGCGGTCGACTGATACTCGCCGACTTCGACAATCATTCGGCTGACTCGACGCTCGGCGCCTCGTTGACCGAGGCGTTCCGGGTCGATCTTTCGCAGTCGCCCACCATTCGCCTGGTGGACCCTGGCGACATCGGAGACGCGCTCCGCCGGATGCGGCGCTCCGGCGACGGCTCGCTGTCGCTTGCGGTCGCGCGAGAAGTCGCGGAACGCCTGGGAGACAAGGCGGTCGTAACCGGGCAAATCGATCCGGTAGGGAGTGCCTACGTTCTGTCGGCGAAGCTGATCACCGCCGCGGATGGGCGCGTGCTCGCTGCGGTGCGAGAGACCGCCGAAGGCCCGGCAGAACTGCTCAAGGCGATCGATCGTCTTTCCGCCAAGCTGCGCGAGCGCATCGGCGAATCGCTGATCACGATCCGCGCAAATCCGCCGTTGGAGAACGTGACGACCAGTTCGCTGGGAGCGCTTCGGAAGTACACGGAGGGAACCCGGCTCATCGATCTCAACCGACCGGAAGACGCCATCCCCGAGCTGGAGGAGGCTATTGCGCTGGACACCGGATTCGCGATGGCGTACCGCAAGCTGGCGGTCGCGATCGGCAACTCCTCCGGCTCACCCTCCGGCAGCGGATCTTCCCGCGAGATCGCCGCGGCCACCAAGGCGTTCGCGCTGCGAGACCGCCTTCCCGATGTCGAGCGGGAGCTCGCAGCCGCCTATTACTACGGCGTGGCCGAGGGTGACGTGACGAAAGAAGGCGCGGCGTACCGGTCTCTACTGGCCTTCGATCCGGACAATGACATCGCTCTCAACAACCTCGCGCTGCTGATGATGGAAGAGGGACACTATGCGGAAGCCGAGAGCCTCGCCACCCACGCGCTTCGAATCGGGAGCGCTTCGCAGTACTTCTTCCAGCTGCTGAACGCGCAGGTCGCCCAGGGCCGGCTGGACGATGCGCGAAGAACGGCCGCGCGCGCGGTGGACGCCACGCCGCCGGACGCCCCGGCACGGACTGATTTCAGGTTCTTGCTCGCGGCTGCCGAGCGCGACTACCCCGCCGCCAAGCGGTTCGCGGAGCAGCTCCGACGGGAGCAGCCGACCAGCCTGGAGTGGCAGGCGCGGACCAGCGGGGCGCTCGCGTCGATTGCGGAAACGCACGGTCGGTTGGCCGATGCGGAACGCCATCGGCGCGACCAGATGGCCGAGAATGAAGCGCGCAAGCTCCCGGTGGACTACACCCGCGCAGCGGCGGACCTCGCCCGTATCGAGCTCACCTACCGCAACCAGCCAGCCAAGGCTCTCGGGATCCTGGACGAGGCATTGGCACGGCATCCGCTGGACTCGCTCGACCCATTGGACCGCCCCTATCTCGCGGTGGCGGAGATCTACGCCGCTGCAGGGAGGGTCGACCAGGCGCGGCGCCTGGTCCGCGAGTACGAGGCGAAGGTCCCGGCGGCCATCCGCCACGACGCCCGAGATTCGGGAAGATCCTACGGCCGGGTGGCCGAGGCGGAGGGTCGGCTGCAGGAGGCGGCGGACGCGTACCGGGACTGGAACCGACGCACCGGCTTCTGCCGGACCTGCGGTCTCTTCGAGCTGGCCAGTCTCTACGACCGCCAGGGCCAGCAAGACTCGGCCCGGGTCCTCTATGAGCGACTGATCGAGACGCCCACTGTCATGGGCCACCTGGCCACCGATCGCAACGCTCTTGCGCCCAGCTACAAGCGCCTGGGCGAGCTCTATGAAGCGAAGGGCGACCGAAAGAAGGCCGCGGACTACTACAATCGTTTCGTCGACCTGTGGAAAGCCGCCGACCCGGAGCTGCAGCAGGGGGTAAAGGAAGTGCGCAGCCGCCTCGCGCGCCTTGCCCAGGAGCCGGGCAACTGAGCGCGCCGGCCGACCGCAACGTTGCGCTCATGATCGCCGCGAACCGCGCGACGGTCTACGGCACGATCAGCCGCTGGCTGCTGCACGAGGTGCGGGGACCAGCCCAGGCGATCTCGCTGGTAGACGACCTGCTGGACCAGGGCGACAGCCTGGGAGACCCGACTCTTCAGAGCACGCTGCATACGGCCTCGGGCCGGCTGCGCGATGTGCTCGACCTGCTGGATCGGGTGCTGCGGCTGCCGTCCGTCCCGCGGGAAGTCGAGCCAGTGCCCATCCGGCACGTGCTCGAATTGCTCGCTGCAGTTCACGCCAGCAATCACGGTCCGCTCGACTTCGATCAATCCGGCGCCCTCGCGACCGCCCTCCCGGCAGTACGCGGCGTGGAGGAGCGGCTCAGCCACGCGCTGCTCAACCTGCTCGTCAACGCGCATGAGGCGCTCGCGGGCGGCCTGGGCACCACGATTCGGGTGAGCGCTCGGGTGGTGGCTGGAGGACGCCGGGTGGAGCTGGCGATGCACGACGATGGGCCGGGCGTGGCGGCGAGCGTGCGGGATCGGCTGTTCCAGCCGTTTGCGACAACCAAGCAGGGCCGGCCGCTGGCGGGCCTGGGTCTCGCGGTGGCGCGAGTCCTGGTCGAGGAAACCGGCGGTACGCTGCGCCACGAGCCCGCCAGCCCCGGGGCCAGGTTCGTGGTGGAGCTGCCGGTCTGGTAGTTAGCGGCCCCCCGGGGCCGGTGACGCCGGAGCGGACGCAACCAGCAGCTCTTCGCGGAAGATGTTCGTGCCGTCCGGAGCTTCGATGCCGAGCCGCACGCTCCGGCGATCGCACTGGAGCACGACGACGCGGATACCCCCGTCGACCACGATCGCCTCGCCCAGCCTTCGGTTCAATACCAGCATTTTCCGCTCCCGTTGGATGGTCTACTGAGGGGGTCACGCGACGGCCGCGTCATCCGCCAGTAGGTCGCGCAGCCGGCGCAGTGCCTGAGTCCGGATTTGTGAGATGCGCGACTCGGTCACGTGCAGGATCTCCGCGACCTGCCGCAGGTTGAGCCCTTCGTAGTAGTACAGGGCGAGCACCGTGCGCTCCCTGTCCGGCAGCCGTCCGATCGCCTCGCGAACCTCTGCGACTTTTTGGAACTCGATGAGCGCATCGCCGGGAAGCGGCGCAGTGGCATCGTTAAGCACCTCCTCGAGCCTCAGCCCGTGGCTTCGGGGGCTCGAATCTGCCGCGTCGAGCGAGACCACGACGCGGCCGTCCACTGCGCCCCGCCAGTCCCAGTAAGTGGGGAGGTCGATGCTGAGGGCAGCCGCGACTTCCCGCGGCTCCGGTGCCCGGTCCAGCTTCCGCTCGAGCGTGTCAGTGATCTGCGCCATCCGGCGGGCCTTGGCGCGCACCGAACGCGGGGTCCGATCGCGGCTGCGCAGGTCATCGAGGATGGCACCGCGAATCCGACTCACGGCGTAGGTCGAGAAGGCCAGCCCTCGCGAGAGATCGAAGCTCTCGATCGCGTGAACCAGCCCGAGCGCGCCGGCGCTCGCCAACTCATCGGTCTCGACGAAGGGGGTGCGAGCACCGATTCGCCGCGCGACGTGATAGACCAGCCTGACATACCGGTCGAGCAACTGCCTTCGGGCTTCCGGGTCGCCCGTGGCCCGGTAGCGCTGCCAGAGCGCGTCGTCCTGCGGGGCCGGATGGTTGCCCGCGATGCTTCCTCGGGCGGCCGTTTTCTGCTTGATGCCGCTTTGCAGCATCGCGCGTTTCGGGTTCGGGCCGGACAACAGTCGGGTCATGCGCGCTGCTCCGAGCATTGGGTCGGTGCCCGGAAAGGCAACCGCCGTGCCCGGCAGAAGCCGGGCGCGCGCGATAAGGCTAAGCGTTTGGCTGGCTGTGGCTTATCGTAATGGGTCCGGAGCGCGACGCGGGCGGACAGGCAGCTGGCGCGGACCGGCTACGGAAGATGTTGCCGGTAGACAGTACTCAAGTTTCCGGCGTGGCGACCTTGGGCGTGTTCAGCTTGTTGCGGAGGGTGCGCTCGCTGATGCCAAGGAGCTTCGCGGCACGGGTGCGGTTGCCGCCGGTCGCCACGAGCGCGCGATCAATCGCGTGACGCTCGATCCGGTCCAGATCGAAGATCGGCGCTTCTGCTCCGGCTGGTTCCGCTCGAACTGCCTGGTCGCCGGGCCCGAGCGGCGCCGACTCGGCCGGCGAGACGTGCAAATGCCCGATGAAATGGGCCGGGCGGAGAATGCTGTCGCGGGAGAGAATCACCGCCCGCTCCATTGCGTTCGCGAGCTCCCGCACGTTGCCGGGCCACGAGTACCGCTGGAGCAGTTCCATCGTCTCCGGGGCCACAGCCCCCACGCTCGTCTCCAGATTCGCCGCCGCCCGCTGGAGAAAATGGTGCACGAGGCGCGGGATGTCCTCGGGACGCTCGCGCAGCGGCGGCGTGCGGATCGGCATCACGTTGAGACGATAGTACAGGTCGCTCCGGAAACGACCCGCGTCCACCTCCGCCTTGAGATCCCGGTTCGTGGTGGCAATCAGCCGGACGTCCACCTTGATGGCCTGGGTGCCGCCCACCCGCTCGAACTCCTGCTCCTGGATTACCCGCAGGAGCTTGGCCTGTAGATCGAGCCGCATCTCGGTGACCTCGTCGAGCAGGAGCGTGCCACCGTGGGCCCGCTCGAACGCGCCAGCCGTCCGCACCGTCGCGCCGGTGAAGGCCCCCTTTTCGTGACCGAACAGCGCACTCTCTACCAAGCCTTCGGGCATGGCGGCGCAATTGATCGTGACGAACGGCCCGTCCGCGCGCGGACTCTGGTCGTGAATCGCCCGAGCGAACAGCTCCTTGCCAGTCCCCGACTCGCCCTGCAGCAGCACAGTCGCGCGCGTGGGTGCCACAGTCGCGACGATTTCCATTACTCGCCGGAAGGCCTCGCTCTCGCCGACCAGGGTGCGGGTGGACCGGAGCTTCTGGATCTCGGTCCGGAACGATTCGTTCTCGCGCCGTAGCCGGATGACCTCAAGGGCCTGGTTGACCGCAATTTCGAGGGTCTCCGCGCGGATCGGCTTGACCAGATAGTCGATTGCGCCGCTCTTGATGGAGGTGACCGCGTTCTCGATGCTCGAGTATCCGGTCATGATGATGACCGGGATTCGGTACCCCTCCTTCTCGAGCCGCTTGAGGAGGTCGATCCCGTTCAGTTGGGGCATGACGTAGTCGGCGACGATGAGGTCCACCGAGGCACGCGCCACGGTCTTGAGGGCGTCGTCCACGCCGGACACGAGAAGCGGCCGGTGCCCGATCTTCGCGAGCGTGTGCTCGAGAACGACGCCAACTGACGGCTCGTCGTCAACGCAGAGGATAGTCGCCATTGGGACCCGATCCGGGGGTCGGGAGGGCCGCGGAGGGGGATTCGCGGGCCGGCTCCCTGCCGGCTTACAGCTTGCCGACTCCCGGTCGATACCGGCAAATATTGCACCCCACGGTGGCTCAGGGAAGGCGCGGGAATGCGGCTCGCGTCCATGCGCGGGTGCGCTACTGTTCGGAAGCTCCCGAAGAAACTGGTTGAGATGCTGCTTCCAGACCGCCGCCCTGGTGTGCGTGCCGTGGCCGGCAGTGCGTTTGCCGGCCGGCACCAGGATGTACCGGGCATGCTTCACCCGGGGCATCAGTTGCTCCATGATCCCGAGCTCGGGCGGGTTGACCTGGTCGTCGGCGAAGTTGATCGCGAGCACACGGGTGGTGATCCGGTCCAGGCCCGGGCTCGGGTCGTAGTCGCGCGAGGCATCCAGCGCGTACAGCGCGTCGTTCGCGTCGGCAAAGCCGCCCTCCCGCATCCGCCGGCGGAAGCTCCCGAGGTACGCGTCCGCCGAGTCCCGGGTCGGCCCGAGCCGGTGATAGTAGGCCGGGCTTCCGCTCACCATCAACACCAGCGCCTGGACGGTGCGGAGCCCGGCCGGCTGGGCCGTGTATCCGCCACCCTTCCACCCTGGGTCGTTCCGGATCGCGTCCATCGCGAGCTTGCGCCACAGGCGATTGCGGCCGGCAATCTGGGTAGGCGCACACGCCAGCGGCACGATCCCGTCCATGAATGAGGGATAGGTCTCGGCCCAGGTCCAGGCATGCATGCAGCCCATGGACGTGCCCAGCACCAGCTGCAGATGCCGCAGCCGGAGCCGCTCGGTGACCAGGCGATATTGGGCCCGGACCATGTCGTCGTAGGTGTAGTGCGGGAACCGGGCGCGCAGGCCGTCGCTCGGCTTGCTCGATCCGCCATGGCCGATCCCGTCGGCCAGAATGACGAAATGCGCTGCGGTATCGAGCGGCTGCCCGGAGCCGAACAGCTCGCCCGCAAAGATCGGAGAGAGGAACTGGTGGTACGACCCGCCGGTCCCGTGCAAGATGAGCACGGCCGGCTGGTCGCGCCGGCCCAGGGTGAGGTAGTGCAGCCGGAGTTGCGGCAGGGTCTGGCCGTCGGCGAATCGGAAATCGTGGACGACAAAGCTGCCGGAGTCGACCTGGGCAGCCGCAATCGGAGGAGCCGCGATCAGCAGCAGGGCAGCCAGCCTGGCGGCCCAACGGCGGCTGGCCCCGCCGGCCGGAACCTCGTACCATTCACCCACCATCGATCCCCCCGGGGACAGTCATGTCAGTGCCGCGCACGTCGCTGCTGCTCCTGCTCGCCCTGCCGCTGGCCTCGTGCAGGAGCACGGTTACAGCGGGAACCGGCCGCACAGAACGGGAGCGGGACAGTATCATCGGCCAGTCGAAGCTGCCGGGCGCCGGTGTGGTCCAGCGCGCGCTCACGGTGAGCGACTCGGCTGCCAGCCGGCGCGCCCGCATGGATTCGGCGGCCACCCAACCCTGACGCGGAGCTGTCTATGGCCGGCCAGGGATCCACTGGAAACGTCATCGCCGCGCTCGCGAGCTTCTTCATTCCCGGACTGGGACAGCTCCTGCAAGGCCGGCTGGGCATGGCCGCGATCATGTTCGTCCTGGCCGCCGTGCTCTGGTGGTTCCTGCTCGGCTGGATCATCCACCTGTGGTCCATTCTCGACGCCGCCCTCTGGAAACCCAGGGCGACTGGCGTCTGATCCATCTCACCCCTTGCCGACCTGAGGCCCGATGTCCGCCCTTCGCGCTTTTCTCGGCCGCTACAGCGAGCAAACCTACACGCTGATGCGCATCATCGTCGCACTGCTGTATTTCTGCCATGGCGCGCAGAAGCTGTTTGGCGTGCTGGGAGGCAAGCCGGTGTGGGGTGGCCCGCCGCTCTTTATTGCGGCTGGCCTCATCGAGGTGCCCGCCGGCCTGCTGATGATGCTGGGCCTCTTTACCACACCAGTCGCCTTCCTCGCCAGCGGGGAGATGGCCGTCGCCTATTTCACGCAGCACGCCCCCCGCGGCTTCTGGCCGATCGAGAATCACGGCGAGCTGCCGGTGCTCTTCTGCTTCGTGTTTCTCTACCTCGCTTCGCGGGGCGCCGGGATCTGGAGCATGGACGGGCTCAGGCGGTCGCGACCGTGAGGCGCTCGTTCGCGCCGAGGACCTGCGATAGATAACAGGTGCTCGCCCCTACGGTTCGGCCGACCCGCCGCTCACCTGAACGTGCCCGGACTCACCTCGTAGACCACGTGGTAGACCCCGACCTCCTCCTCCGGCGCCCAGAACCCGAGCTGCTCGGTCCACCGGGTGGTCTGAAGCCGGCGACCCCGCAGGGTGAGAAAGCCTCCAGCGCGGTTGGTCAGCACTCCCAGCGCGCGGAGATCGGCCAGCCCGCGGATGGTGGCGCTGCGCCGCTGATCGACGATGCGGCGCGCGATGACCGGTCCGATCCCCGGCACCCGCACCAGCTCTTCATACGTGGCGGTGCTGACCTCGACCGGAAACCGATCCGGATGCGCCAGCGCCCAGGCGCTCTTCGGGTCGAGGGCGAGCGGCAGGTTGCCGTCGGGGCCGTAGACCACCTCGTCGGCGGCAAAGCCGTAGCTTCGCAGGAGGTAGTCCGCCTGGTAGAGCCGGTGCTCCCGCAGGGCCGGCGCCGCGGGGGTGCTTTCCATAGGAGTGTTGCTGATGGGACGGAACGCGCTGAAATGCGTGTGATGAACCCCGCCGCCGGCGTACAGGTCGGTGACCTTCTCGATCAGGGTGCGGTCGGTGTCCGGGGTGGCGCCCACCACGAACTGCATCGTCATTCCTGCACTGCCGCCCGGTCGCAGCGGGTTGCGCCGCTTGCCGTCGGCGTGCTCCGCACGCTCGCGCACGACCAGCGTCCGCACCCGCTCGAGATCGGCGGTGGCGACCGCCAGGTTCTTGTCCGGCGCGATGGCGCTCAGGCTCGACTGACAGGGTGCTTCGAGATTGAGGGATACTCGGCTCGCCAGCGCCGTGAGCCGCTCGACCTGCGACGGCTCCGCGCCCGCAACCAGCTTCACGTGGATGTAGCCACCGAACCGGTGCCGGCCACGGAGCAATTCGAGCACCTGCAGCAGGTCGTCGACTACCTTGACCGGGCGGGCCGGAATCCCAGTGGTAATGAACAGCCCCTCACACCAGCCGCGGCGCCGCGCGTCGAGAAAGATGCGCACCAGCTCCTCCGGCTTGAGCAGTGAGCGCGGCAGCTCGCGATCGCGCCGCATGGGGCAGTAGTGACAGTTGTAGCTGCACGCGTTGGTCAAGAGCACCCGCAGCAGGGTGGTGCGCATGCCGGGCCCGGGCCGGACCGTCCGGAGGTTGAGCGGGCGCAGCGCGCCGACCTCGTTGGTGTGGCGGAGTCGAGGCGGTAGGCCCTCGCGATCGTGTGCGGCCAGGGCCATCAACATTGCGAGCTTGTGCTCGAAGTCGAGATCGGGCATACGCCACCCAGCCTTGAGAGATGTGCGGCCACGCTAGCCGAATAAAACCCGAAAGTCAATGGCCCAACCTCCCGTTATCCTCTATATGGCATGGCGATCCTCGCAGGCGCGGTAAACGAGCAACAGCGGGCAGGCCCGACCGGCGATCTCCTGCCCCGGGACGACGCAGCTCGCCGGGCCGAGCTCAAAGTCATGAAGCGGGTGGCGACCGGGCTCCTGGCGGTCGCGCTCGCCGTCTTCGTGGTGGCCCGGCTGCTCGAGCCCGCCTACCCGTGGCTCGGCTTCGTGCGCGCCACCGCGGAGGCTTCGCTGGTTGGCGGACTGGCCGACTGGTTTGCGGTCACAGCACTGTTCCGTAAGCCGCTCGGCCTACCGATCCCGCACACCGCCATCATCCAGACCCAGAAAGACCGGATCGGTCAGGTCCTCGCCAACTTCGTCCAGAACCACTTTCTCTCCCGCGAGGTCCTGATCGCCAAGCTGCGATCGATGCAGCTGGCCGAGCGGGTGGCCCGTTGGGTGAGCGACCCGGAGCACAGCACCCGGATCGCCCGCCACCTCGCGGTGGGCGTCGCGCAGGCGGTCCAGACGCTTCCCGAGTCGGACGCCCGTGATCTCATTCGCGAGAGCGCGCTGGCCCGGCTCCAGGCGCTCCAGCTGGCTCCGGTATTGGGGAACCTGCTGTCGGCCGTGGCCGCCGACGACCGGCACCAGTCGCTGCTGGACGAGGCGCTTCGCCTGGTGCGGGACGCGCTCGAGACCAACCGCGAGGATCTGCGCCAGAAGATCCGGGAAGAGAGCCCGTGGTGGATACCCGGAATCATCGACGACGAGTTTCACCGCCGGATCCTGACGGCGGCTCGCAGCCTCATCGAGGAGGTCGCCGCCGACCGCCGGCATCCGCTCCGCCTCAAGTTCGATCTGGCCTTCCGGGACTTCGTTGACCGGCTGCAGCACTCGCCCAAGGTGATCGCGCGGACCGAGGAGCTGAAGGAAGACCTGCTGGGACATCCCGTGGTCGAGGAGTTCGCGGCGACGCTGTGGGACCGGGCGCGCCGGGCCGCGGCCCGATTCTCCACGGAGGGCGACGGCGCCGCTGTCCAACCGCTGGCCCGCGGGATCAGCGCGCTGGGGGAATCGCTGCTCGAGAACGACAGTCGGCGAGCCGAGCTGGACGAATCCGTGACCGGCTTCATCGCCGCGCTGGTCGAGCAGCATCGGCACGAAGTGGGAGATCTCATCGCCCAGACCGTCCGTCGGTGGAACCCGGAGGTGGCGGCGCAGCGCATCGAGCTGGCGGTGGGACGCGACCTGCAATTCATCCGGCTCAATGGCACCCTGGTCGGCGGCCTGGCCGGACTGGTGATCTACACGGTGTCGGTCCTGTTCCGCTAAGCGGCCCGCGCCCGTTCGCAGTCTCCGTCGCCCTCATCTGAAGGCCCCTTCCCCGCAATTGTCGATTTCGTCCCCCCTCGTTCGACGCCTATGTAAAGCCGGGGGAGAGCCGGTCCAAACCGGCCGGACGCCCAGCCTGAAACCTGACAACAAGGGGAGACACGACAATGCGGTTCATGATCCTGATCAAGGCGGACAAGAATACGGAGGCGGGCGTTCTTCCCAGCCAGAAGCTCCTCGCCGAGATGGGGAAGTTCAACGAGGAGCTGGTGAAAGCAGGCGTGATGCTCGCGGGGGAGGGGCTCCAACCGAGCTCGAAGGGGGCCCGGGTGAAGTTCTCTGGCTCGAAGAGGACTGTGATCGACGGGCCCTTTGCCGAAACGAAGGAGCTGATCGCGGGCTTCTGGCTGTGGCAGGTGAAGTCAAAGGAAGAGGCGATCGAATGGGTGAAGCGCTGCCCCAATCCGACCGGCGACGAGGCCGAGATCGAGATTCGCCAGGTGTTCGAGGCGGAGGATTTCGGCTCCGAGTTCACGCCCGAGCTCAGGGAGCAGGAGGCGCGGCTCCGCGCGCAGCTGAATGCGAAAAAGTAACGCGGAGGAACCGGACCGTGCGTTTCATGATGCTGATGATCCCCAAGGGATACGAGAAGGCGGCGCCGGGCACTATGCCGGATGCCAAGGGCGTGGCTGCGATGATGAAGTACAACGAGTCGCTGCAAAAAGCCGGCGTGCTGCTCGCGCTCGATGGCCTCCACCCCCCTTCGATGGGCGCCCGGCTGTCGTTCTCCCAGGGCAGGCCCAAGGTGACCGACGGCCCCTTTGCCGAAGCAAAGGAAGTGGTCGGCGGCTACTGGATGATTCAGGTCAAGTCGAAGGAAGAGGCGGTCGCATGGGCCTCGCGCTGCCCCGCTTCGGACAACGAGGTCATAGAGGTTCGCCAGCTGCAGGAGTTCTCCGACTTCCCGCCGGAGGTCCAGAGGGCCGCGGCCAAGCTGCCCGAGATGCAGGCCCAGGCAGGACAGCCCAGGGGGGCCTGACCCAGGGGAAGGTGGCGTCCCTCGGCCTTGCATCGGCGGAGGAAGATGGGCTGATTGGTAGCCGTGACGGCTACCACTGCCCATCGCGCCATCGACGCGGTATGGAGGATCGAATCGGCCCGGCTCATCGCCGGGCTCGCCCGGATGGTGGGGGACGTCGGTGTGGCGGAAGACCTCGCGCAGGACGCGCTGGTCGCGGCACTCGAGCGGTGGCCGGAGTCGGGCGTCCCGGACAACCCGGGCGCCTGGCTCATGGCCACCGCGAAGCATCGGGCCATCGACCTGTTGCGGCGCAAATCGCGGCTCGAGCGCAAGCACCAGGAGCTCGGCTACGAGCTCGAGGCCCGGCAGGCCGCGCCCGATCTCGATGCCGCGATCGACGATCAGGTGGGTGACGACTTACTGCGCCTGGTCTTCATGGCGTGCCACCCGGTGCTTTCGACCGAGGCGCGGGTTGCGCTCACGCTCCGGTTGCTCGGAGGTCTCACCACCGAGGAGATCGCGCGAGCGTTCCTCGTGTCGGTGCCGACCATCGCCCAGCGGATCGTCCGGGCCAAGCGGACCCTCGCGGAGGCGGGGGTCCCCTTCGAGGTGCCGCGGGGGCCCGAGCTTGCAGCTCGGCTATCGTCGGTGCTGGAAGTGGTCTACCTGGTCTTCAACGAGGGCTACTCCGCGACCGCCGGCGACGACTGGATCCGGCCGGCGCTTTGCGAGGACGCGCTCCGGCTGGGTCGTATCCTGGCCGAGCTCGCTCCCGACGAGCCCGAGGTTCATGGGCTGGTGGCCTTGATGGAGATCCAGGCGTCGCGCTCCAAGGCCCGGATCGGCCCCTCGGGGGAGCCGATCCTGCTGCTGGATCAAGACCGCGCGCGCTGGGACCAGCTCTTGATCCGTCGTGGCCTCGCGGCGCTCGAGCGTGCCGAGCGGCTCGGCGGCGCGCTCGGTCCCTACGCGCTGCAAGCCGCGATTGCTGCCTGCCACGCCCGAGCGCGTACCGCGGCGGAGACCGACTGGGCCCGCATCCGGGCCCTCTACGACGCCCTGGCTCGGCTGGCGCCGTCTCCCGTCGTCGAGCTGAACCGGGCAGTTGCGGTTGCGATGGCAGCCGGTCCGGCGGCGGGGCTCGAAATCGTCGATGCCTTGACCTCGGAACGGGCCCTCGGTGGCTACCACCTCCTGCCGGCGGTGCGGGCCGACCTCCTGGCCAAGCTCGGCCGGCTCGACGAGGCTCGCGCCGAGCTGGAGCGTGCAGCACAGCTCACCCGAAACACCCGCGAGCGCACCTTGCTCCTCGAGCGCGCCGCCGCGTGGGCGCGGAGATCGGCTCCGGCGGAGCCCCAGTAAAGGCGCTGCCGGCGATCCTACTTCCGCGTCGCCAGAAAGGCGACGATCGCATCGAGCTCCTCCTGGGTCAGGCTCGAAACGTAGGCCGGCATGTTGGGCCCGCCGTTGGTGATCCGGCCGACCATCTCGAGGCTCGACATCCGGGTCGCGACCAGCGTCAGATCCGGACCCCGGTTGCCGCCCTGCCCCGCGATGGCGTGGCAGAACTCACATCCCTTTTGATGGAAGAGCTTTGCCCCGGTGACCACCGCGGTGGCGCTGTCGCGTACGGTGGAGGCGGCCAGCGGCCTGGCCGCAAAATCGGGTGACCAGGGCGCCCGCTCCCCCGCGTACCAGAAGGTCCCGATCACGGTCACGATGAGCAGGACGACGATAGCGGCCCAGGGCCGCCGCTTCACGCTGCGCTCGCCGGTGTTGAAGAGCGGGACCAGCAGGAGGATCGCGCCGAACAAGAGGGGCGCGACGATGATGACGAACGTCTCCAGGTGCTGCGGCGTGAGGGCCAGAACCGCGAAATACCAGAGGAAATACCAGTCGGGCCGGGGATAGGCCTCGAGAATGCTCGGGTCCGGTGGGTTGCCCAGGGTCGGCGGACCGACCACCACCGCGAGCAGCGCCACCAGCGACACGACGCCGGCGCCGAACACCACGTCGCGCCAGGCCGCGTCCGGCCAGAACGGGACCCCCTCCCGGCGGAGCAGCTCGGCGTAGCGGGCGCGGTAGGTGGCCTTGTCGACCGGCTCGCCCAGCGTGGGCGGCTCGGAGATGCCGTGCTTGAGCACCAGCCAGAGGTGGAGGCCGATCAGCAGAAACACCAGCGCCGGAATGAAGAACACGTGAAAGGCGAAGAACCGGCTGAGGGTGGTTCCCCCCACCGTATCGCCTGCCAGTATGAAGCGCGCCAGGTCGCCTCCGAACACCGGCATCCGTCCGGCCTGCGCCGCCGCAACGATGAGGGACCACACGGCGGTCTGGTCCCACCGGAGGAGCTGGCCGGTAAAGGCCAGCGCCAGCGTGAGCAGCAGCAGCAGGGCGCCCGAAAGCCAATTGAGCTCGCGAGGGAACTTGTACGCTCCCATCACGTACACCCGGGCCACGTGGATGCCGACCAGGACCACCATGGCAGACGCGCCGAAGTAATGCAGCCCCCGCAGGAACCGTCCCATCAACGCCTGCTCGCTGATGAACTGGAGGCTCTCGTAGGCATCGCCGCTCGAGGGCACGTAGGCGGTGGCGAGCGCGATGCCGGTGACCACCTGCAGCATGAACGCGATGAACGTGGCGCTGCCGAAGACGTACCACCAGCCGATCCGCCGGGGGACGGGATGCTCCAGCGCGTGCCGAGCCCAGGTAACCAGGCCGCTGCGGTCGTCGAGCCACGCGAGGCATCGCCGGATCACGCCTGCCTCACGCGATGGGAATCGGGCTGGTGAGGATCTCGACCTTTCCGCTCCGCACCCGAACCGGGTAGCGGCCGAGCGGCTTGGGGGGCGGACCCGCGGCCACGCTGCCGTCGGCGTTGTAGACGCCGCCGTGGCAGGGGCAGAGGAAAAGCTTGGGGTCGGCGAACCAGCGCACCGGGCAGCCGAGATGGGTGCAGTTCACCGAAAACGCGGTGAAGCTCGAGTCGCTATCCCGCCGAAGCCATGCGGCGGTGCGCGCGCTCACGCCCGACCACGGCAGCGGCGAAGCATCCTCGAAGGTCACGCTGACCGTCTCACCGATCGTGAACCGGTCCACTGGGCCGACCGGGCGCCACTGGCGGGGCGACTTCCGGGAGAGCGGGGAGACCAGAAACCCAATGACCGGCACCCCCACGACGGTTGCGGCGAGGGCCGAGAGGGCAATCGAGAGCCGGGAGAGAAAACGGCGCCGCTCTAAGGCTTTGGGATCGTCAGGCTGGAGGTGGTTGGTCGGAGCTTCCTCGGAGGGCGGTGTGCTGTCCATGCGACAACATATCGCGCCCAACCGCTATCCGCTATCCGCTAGCGGATGGCGGCAGGCGGATGGCGGATAGTGGATAGCGGTTAGCTGCGAGCCCCTAAGGGCTCGCCGCGGGCACCTGATTCCCCCGGGTCGGCTGCTTGGGGGCTGCCGCCACCGGCGGCCCCTGGTTTCCTCGCAGCGCGACCCGCCGTTCCGTGTAGTCCCGGCCGATCCACACGATCGTATCGCCGCACATGATCGCGTCGACGGCATACGGCTGGCGCGCGAATGACTGCATATCCGACGTGGCCACCTGCGTTCCGGGGAAATGGTACCAGCAGGACTTGGCCCCGGGGTGGCTGTGGATCATGCCCACAGTCCCGGCCCAGCCGGCAGCCTCACAGCTCATCGTTGGAACCACGTGCGTGGCCGCAGACTGCGACGAATCCACGTCTGCCGGCGCAATCCGCCGCACCACGATCGCGTTGCCCTGCCGCTCCCCGATCATGCAGCCCATGAATTCCGTCGGGTACACCTTGAACTGCATGGCCAGATAGCGTCGCGCCTGGCCCGACAGCACGACCGCAGTCGCTGCGCCAAGCGGCGCGGCAACGGTGCGCGCCTCGGCTCGCTCCGCCAGCCGGGGCCCCTCCGGTTCGAGCCCCAGGAGCAACATCACTCCGGCCGCCCCGGCCAGGATCCGGGGCGTCGTGGCCCGAATTCGAAAAGCCTCGGCCAAGCGCCCCAGCCTTCCCGCTGCTTCCAGACGTCGTTGTTCCATGGCGAACCGCCCCCTCTCGACTCGCTGCTTCCAGCTACCGCCCGCAGCGTACCGAAAGTCCGGGGGGTCGCACAGTGTCAACCAACACACGTAAGCCGTGCCGGCCCGCCCATTTATGACCTAGGGGTAACAGCAGTATTTGCTTTAGCGGTCTTGTCAGCCGAAAACGCGCTTCGGCTGAAGCCCGAAACGCCGGAGCCGGTGGTAGAGGGTGCTCCGCGTAATCCCCAATGACTGCGCCGCTTGACTCATGCTGATGCCGGAGCCAATCACCGGGAGGAGGCGAGCGCGCTCCTGCTCCGACCGCCGGACCCAGGTCAGCTGTCGGGAGCGAACCTGTCGCCAGCTCCATCTACTGGCACCAGTGCTCCAGCAGGGCGAGGAAGGTACCAAGGTATATTGCAACGGCGGTCAACATATGATTTAAGGCACCATGAGCGAGCCGCGCGTCATCAAGAAGTATCCCAACCGGCGCCTGTACGACACGGCCCTGAGCAAGTACATCACGCTCGAGGACGTGCGCCGCTTGGTGCGCGACGGGGTGGCCTTCGTCGTCCGCGACGCCCAGACCGACGAAGACATTACCCGCAGCATCCTGCTACAGGTCATCGCCGAGCAGGAGGCGGGCGGCGAGCCGATCTTCACCATCCCGATCCTGACCCAGATCATCCGCCTCTACGGCGATGCGGTGCAGGGCCTGGCCTCGGACTTCCTCCAGCGGAGTCTGTCGGCGTTCGGCGAGCAGCAACAGCAGTTTCGCCGTCAGCTGGACGAGCTGATGACGAAAGACGCGGTGGGGGCCATGTCCGAGCTGACCCGGCGGAACCTCGCGCTCTGGCGGGAGATGCAGGGAGCCGTGTTCGGTGACGGATCCCCCAAGGAGGCGCCTGCACCCGAGCCGACGCGGCGGGGCGCCGCCCGGGGCAAGCGAAAACGGAAGAAAACCAAGTAGGTGGGGGGCGAAACCGAAACATCGCCGCCGTGCCACGCACGACTGCGTTGCCTCGGCCTGCCTCGCATCAGGCGCTTTTCTTGGCCGCCACCCGGGTAATCGGCGTCGCGATCTCCTTGATGCGCCCCTCGGTCCACTCGGAATACTGATCCCGAGCCTCGGTGACGATCCCGCCGGTCTTCCGCACGATACTGAGCACCTTGTCGTTGTACTCGCTGGCCAGCGCGGTCTGGCCGGACATGAGCTCCTTGTACGCCGGAACGCCGACCGCCAGGTTGGCGCCCTTGAGGCTGGCTTCCAGCGTCAGGCCGACCAGCTCGAGCTGCTGCTCGGACAGGCGCTCCACCAGCTTCGCGTTGATCGCCGCCAGCTCCTTGAGGGAGTCGAGGGCGGCACGGCTGAATTTTCCCCACTGCTCGATGGTCTCGGTCGGCATGGCCTCTCTCCGGTAGTCACGGGTTATGTTGCAGTGCAGCATTTGTGCAGCGCAACATAGGAAATCCGGCCTGGCCTGTCAAGGACTCAGGTCTGCATGCGGCTGGCCTCGGCCCACCCAGCTGATGGGCCGGGACGACCGGGCGGCAGCCAACGCCCCAGCCCGGCCCGCCGGTCGCTGGGGTCGAACCGGACCTCGCGGCTGCAGGCCAGGAACTCCAGCAGCACCGCCGCATCGTCCGGTGCCGCCTGAAGCACGTACTCCCGGCCTCCGTCCTCGAGCCTGAGTTCGAGCGCCAGCGCGCCCGGCATCCCTGGGTCCGGCTGGGTCCACGACACCTCGAGCAGGGTGACCCGGCGTACCGCGTGCCGGCGCTCCACCGCGGTTTGTATCGGCATGATCGCACCTTTCGTGTTGGTCCGCGTTCTGGTTGATGTGGCTGGCGACGCGGTCTCACGCCTTCGCCTGCCTAGAACGGCAACGCCCCCGATCGGCCGACGTCAGGGCGAGAATCGGGCGCGGGAGTCACGCTCCCGCTTTTGGCGTCAGTTACAGTTTCGAAACGGCGAGGCGAGAGGGCCCGACGGGAACGATTGGCTGGCGTATGGGCTGGCGTCCTGCACGAGCTGCTCCTGTTCTGGTTCCCCGCTCTGGCGGCAAACTGACCCGGCACTGTTAATAGAGGTAAGGTCCCAATGTCAAGACGCGGCGGCACAAAATGACAAACTCGTGACCTGTTAAACCAGAAGTCGGCCGAAAATGGCACTGGTGTTGGCTGATTCGTGCACATTGCGCACGAAGTCGTTGACAGAATCTGATAAACGCACTACTGTGGCTTGCATGAGAATCGGATCCGCTTTGACGGCCCTCGCTCACCTGCAGCGAAACTGCGCGCTGTTGCGCAGCGTGGCGCCGGGGTAATGCGGCTGTAGCGGTATCCGATCCTGTGTCTCGGCCCGCCCCCGATCCGCGGGCTTTTTTGTTGGCTCGATCGCAACGAGCGACACTTTTGTTACCAAGAACCATCAGAGCGAGCGATGCAGCCCATGCCAATCTCGACCTTACCTCTCGACCAACCGGGACGACGCTTCGTCGCACCGCCTTCCCCGCGGGATACGCCGTCCCCGGCTACCATGGGGCAGAACCGTATCCGTGAGGTTCTCGACGCCCCGAGCGCCACTGCTGAAGAAACGCTCAGCCTGATCGAGGCGCTGTTTGCGCACGACAGCGCCGAACCAGGGAGCCAGGAATGGAGAATGTCGTAATCGTCGCGGCGGGGCGCACGGCCATCGGATCGTTCGGTGGAGCCCTCGCCGGGCTGCCCGCGAGCGCGCTCGGCGCGCAGGTCATCGCCACCCTGCTGGCGCGGACGGGCATCCAAGCGGCCGACGTGAACGAGGTGATCCTGGGTCAGGTACTGACAGCCGGCACCGGGCAGAACCCGGCCCGGCAGGCGGCGATCGCTGCCGGGATACCGGTATCGGTCCCCAGTATGACCATCAACAAGGTCTGCGGGAGCGGTCTCAAGGCGGTCCACCTCGCCGCGCAGGCGATCCGCTGCGGAGATGCCGAAGTGGTCGTCGCCGGTGGCCAGGAGAACATGAGTCTCGCGCCGCACCTGCTGGCAAGCTCGCGGAACGGGACCAAGATGGGCGATTGGACCCTCAAGGACAGCATGATCGTGGATGGGCTGTGGGACGCCTTTAACGACATCCACATGGGGATCACGGCGGAGAACCTGGTCAAGCGTTTCGAGATCTCGCGCGCCGACCAAGACAACTACGCTGCTCAGTCGCAGCAACGGACCGAAGCGGCCCAGAAGGCCGGCCGCTTCCGGGACGAGATCATTCCGATCTCGATCCCGCAGCGAAAGGGTGAGCCGGTGAGGTTCGACACCGACGAGTTCCCGCGTCACGGGGTCACAGCCGACTCGCTCGCCAAGCTGCGCGCCGCCTTCGACCCGAACGGCTCGGTGACGGCGGGCAATGCCTCCGGAATCAACGACGGGGCGGCGGCCCTGATCCTGATGAGCGAGAGCAGGGCCAAGGCGCTCGGGCTCAAGCCGCTCGCCTGCGTCGCCGCGTACGCCAGTGCCGGGGTGGACCCGGCCCTGATGGGTTCCGGACCGATCCCCGCGACCGAGCAGTGTCTTGCGAAAGCCGGCTGGACCGCGGACCAGCTCGACCTCATCGAGGCGAATGAGGCATTTGCCGCCCAGGCGATCTCGGTAAACCGCGGCTTGGGCTGGGACGCCGCGAAGGTGAACGTGAACGGTGGCGCGATTGCGCTGGGACATCCCATCGGAGCCTCAGGCGCCCGTATCCTGGTTACTCTGCTCTACGAAATGATCCGGCGCGAGGCCCGAAGGGGGCTCGCCACACTCTGCATTGGAGGCGGTCAGGGCGTCGCCCTGGCCGTTGCGAGGTAAGAACGGATGACAAAGAAACTGGCGGGCCGAGTCGCCCTGGTTACCGGTGGCACCGGCGGAATCGGAACTGCGGTCTGCAAGCGGCTGGCCGATTCCGGCGCGGCCGTGGTCGCCACCTACCGCGACGAGGAGAAGGCGGAGCGATGGAGGCAGGCGCGGCAGGTGGAGGGATACCAGCTCGCCCTGGCCAAAGTGGACGTGTCCAGCTTCGATTCGTGCCAGCTGATGGCCGAATCGATCCAGGAAGAGGTAGGCCCCGTCGACATCCTGGTGAACAACGCTGGCATCACCCGCGACACGGCGTTTCGCAAGATGACGAAGGAACAGTGGGACTGCGTGCTGAGCTCGAACCTCGACAGCCTGTTCAATGTCACCCGCAACGTCATCCAGGGGATGACCGACCGGGGCTACGGCCGGGTCATCAACATCTCGTCCATCAACGGCGAGAAAGGGCAGTTCGGGCAGGTGAACTACTCGGCAGCCAAGGCCGGCATCCACGGCTTCACCATGGCGCTGGCGCAGGAGGTGGCACGCAAGGGTGTCACCGTGAACACCGTCTCGCCCGGATACATTGCGACCGAGATGGTAGCCGCCGTGCCGGAGGACATCCGGAAGAAGATCGTTGCCGAGATCCCGATCGGCCGGATGGGCACACCCGAGGAAGTGGCGTTCGTGGTCGAGTTCCTGGCCTCCGACGAGGCGGCGCTGTTCACGGGAGCCAATCTGTCGTGCAACGGCGGCCAGCACATGATGTGAGGGTGCCTATCAGCCCATGAAGAGCCCGCCGTTCACCGGCAGGTTGGCCCCCGTGATATATCCGCTCTCTTCGGCGGCCAGAAACGTCACCGCCCAGGCGATCTCTTCTGGCCGCGCCAATCGCGCGACCGGGATTTTTCGGACGATCGCGTCCCGGATCTCGGCGGGAACCGAGGCCACCATGGCGGTGTCGACATAGCCGGGCGAGACGGTATTGACGGTGATTCCGTCTCCCGCCACCTCGCGGGCGAGCGCCTTGCTGAACCCAAACAGGGCAGCTTTGGAGGCCGAGTAGTTGGTCTGACCGAATTGGCCTTTCTGGCCGTTCACTGACGAAATGCTGACGATCCGGCCGAACCCGCGCTCAACCATGCCATCGATGAACTGGCGGGTGACATTGATGGCGCCGTTCAGGTTGGTATCCAGAACGGCGCTCCACTGGGCCGGGTCCATCTTGACCAACGTCTTGTCACGGGTGATGCCGGCGCAGTTGACCAGGATCTCCACTACCCCGACCTTCGCCCGGACCTCGGCCGCCATTCGGACGCAGTCCTCGAACGAGGCCACGTCGCACTCGACCAATTCGATCTCGCGACCTTCGCTGCACCGCTCGCTCCGCCACCGGGCCGCAATCTCGCGCTCGGCCGCCACGTGAGTGGCGACAACCCGATGGCCGCTGTCCGCCAGGCGCCTGCAGATCTCGGTACCAATGCCGCCGATGCCACCGGTCACCAGGGCAACTCTTGATGGCCGCCCCGGACCGGTGGGGCCCTGCCCCGCCGTCGTCATTGCGTCAGTTCCGCTCGCCGAGCCACTTGCAGATGGCCGGGGGAATCATTTTCTGGGATTTGCTGCTCACGTAGATCCCGATGTGGCCGCCCGGGAACTCGAGCGCGCTGTAGTCCTCGGTGCCGACGTACTGCTCAAGCGCGCGCGACGCAGCAGGCGGCACCAGATGGTCTTCCGACGCGTAGATGTTGAGCACCGGCATCGTGATATGCGCGAGATCCACGGTCCGGTCGCCGATTCTTACGTCGCCCCTGATCAGGCCGTTGCGCTGGTAGAAATCTTTGGTGAACTGGCGGAAGGCCTCGCCGGCCTGATCGGGGCTGTCGAAGACCCATTTCTCCATGCGGATGAAATTGCGGGCCTGCACCGGGTCGTCCAGCAAGTTCACCAGGTCGAGGTATTTCTGGCCAGTGAGCCGGAACGGCTTGAGTGACAAGTAGGTCCAGTTGAGCACCTCGCCGGGGATGTTCCCGAGGGTATCGACCACCAGATCCACATCCACGTGGCGGGCCCACCGGCTCAGGAGATTGTTGCCCGCGTGAAAGTCCACGGGAGTCACGGTGGTGATGAGGTTGCGGACCTTCTCGGAATGAAGCGCGCTGTAGCAGAGGCTGAAGGTCCCGCCCTGGCAGATGCCGAGGATGTTGACGGCATCCACCCGGTGGCGCCGCCGGAGCACATCGACGCAGCGATCGATGTATCCGTTGATGTAGTCGTCGAGCGTGAGATAGCGATCGGCTGCGTCCGGGTAGCCCCAGTCGATCAGGTAGACCTCCAGGCCGCCTTGGAGCAGGCTCCGCACGATCGAGCGGTCCTCCTGAAGGTCGACCATGTAGGGCCGGTTCACCAACGCGTAGACAATCAGAACCGGAATGGCGTTGGGCCGCTCCCGCTGCGGACGAAAGCGGTACAGAACCAGCTTGTCCTCGGTGTAGATCGGCTCTTTGGCCGTCGCGCCGACGGTGATGTCGCCCAGCTCGCTGAGAGTCTTGACGCCCCGCTGGAGCCGCGAGCTGAACTCGCGCAGCTCGGAGAGGGCCTGGTCGGGGCGGATTTGGACTGGCAGCACCTCAGCCTCCCTTTCCCTTCGGTTTTGGCGGCTGGCGGGGCCTGGGCTTGCGGCGCGCCGGCACCCGCTT
>JBIOTT010000122.1:0-3876 GCA_044866195.1 Gemmatimonadales bacterium | reverse complement strand
CGTCCCCGAGCCCTCGCATCAAGGCAAGCACGAGACCACGAAGGTCGACTGGTGGGGGCTCGCGTTCCTGATCGTCGGCATCGGCGCGCTGCAGATCATGCTCGAGCGGGGCGAGCGGAGGGACTGGTTCGAGACCCAGGAGATCGTGATCGAGGGGATCGTTGCCGCTATCGGCATCATCTGCTTCATCTGGCACGAGCTCCGAACCGAGCATCCGATCGTGGATCTCCGCGTGCTGAAGAACCGGCAGCTGGCGGTCGGGGTCACGTTCGGCGTGCTGCTGGGGTTTGCGCTCTACTCCAGCGTGTTCGCCTTGCCGGTGTTCCTCCAGAATGAGCTCGGCTACACCGCCTGGGACACGGGCAAGGTGATCCTGCCGGGGGCGATCGCCAGTGCCATCGCGATGGCGTCTATGGGCCAGTTGGTGCCCAAGGTCGACGCCCGCATTCTCATCAGCACCGGCGTCCTGCTGTTCCTGAGCTCCATGTGGATGCACTACCACTTCACCCTCGACACCGGCCACCACGAGCTGTTCTGGGCAATGGTCCTCCGTGGTTTCGGCATCGGCCTGGTGTTCGTGCCGCTCACCTCCGCCACGGTGGCGGATCTCACCCCGGGGCAGATCCCCCAGGGCACCGGCCTCTTCAATCTGTCGCGGCAGCTGGGCGGCAGCTTCGGCATCGCCGTGACCGCCACGCTGCTCACCCGGTTTACCGAGCAGGCCCGGGGTGCGCTGGTGACGCATCTGACGCCGTATGACGCGGCCACCCGGAGCTGGCTCGACAACGTCACCGCCTTGATGCAGCGGGTCAGCGGGTCGCTGGCGGAGGCTCAGCTCAAGGCCTCGGCCCTGCTCGACCTGCGGCTCAGCCAGCAGGCGTCGGTCTTCTCGTTCGAGAAGGTGTTTCTCATCATGGGCGTGAGCTTCGCGGCGGCGCTCCCCCTCCTGCTGCTCTTCCGCACCGGCCGAGCCCGGGGAGGCGGGATGGCGCACTGAGGCGGCGCCTTTCATACTTCTCGCCGCCCCCATGACCTTCCAGCGCAAGCTCCTCCTGGGTTTTTCCCTCATGGCCCTGCCGGCCTTGCTGGTCGGGGTCGAGGCCATCCGCAGCAACGCACTCGAGCGCCGGGCCCTCGAGACCCTGGGTGAGAGTCTCTCTCGCACCCGGACCTATGCCGACGTCGAAAACGCGATGTTCGACCAGACGGAGGCGATCTGGCGCCAGCTGAGCGGGCTCGACCCCGACGCCAGGAAGGAGTGGCGCCTGAGCGGGGAGGTGGTCGACTACTGGCTCGAGCGCTGGAGCGCGGAGCTCCGGCCGGACGAGATCGAGCTCGCCAACGGGGTCCGCGAGGTCCAGCGCCAGATCCGCGCGGTGGGTGATAGCGTGATTGCCTTGGCCGACCGCGGCAACCGCGAGGAGGCATACCGGATCGCCCGCCAGGAGATCAAGATGCGGCTGCTCCCGACGCTGGCGCATCTGAACCGGGAGATCTATCGCAAGGCGCGTGAGTTTAGCGTGCAGCAGGCGTTTGCCCGGGTCGAGGCGATCGTCAATACCGAGCGCCGGATCCTGTTCGGGATCGTGCTCCTGGCGCTGGTGGGCGGGTTGCTGGGCGCCTGGCTCATCAGCCGGGGCCTGGTGCGCCCGATCAATGAGCTGCGGGGAGCCATGGCCGTGGTGGGCGCCGGCGAGCTTGACCATCCCATGGCCGTGCGGCGGCAGGACGAGATCGGCGATCTCGCCCGCGCCTTCGCCGACATGACCGAGCAGCTCCGGCGCACCCAGGCCAAGCTGGTGCAGTCGGAGAAGCTCGCATCCATCGGCGAGATGTCGGCCGCGGTGGCGCACGGCCTCCGCAATCCGCTCGCCAGCCTCCGGGCGGCGGCACAGTTCGCTCTCAAGCGGCCCGATTCCCCCGCCTCCCGGGAGCAGCTGAGCGCCATCATCGACGAGGTCGACCGGCTGGACCGCCGCATCACTCATCTCCTCGCCTTCTCCCGGCCGGCCCCTTTCCATCCGATGCGGGAGACGGTGACCCAGCTGGTCGAGGGCGTCCTGCCGGCCTTTGCCCAGCTGCTCGACCAGCGCAAGGTCGAGCTGCGGCTGGATGTCCCCCCCGACCTGCCGGACGTCCGGGTCGACCCTATGCAGGTGGAGCAGAGCCTGGTGGAGATCGTCTCCAACGCGCTCGATGCCATGCCCAACGGCGGGCGGCTCGCCATTACCGGCCGGCGCGAGCCGCTGAGCCCGGAAGGCCCCGACGGCATCGTGCTGGACATCGCCGACACGGGGAGCGGAATCCCCGAGCACGTGTTGCCGCAGGTGACCAAGCCGTTCTTTACCACCCGCTCCGAGGGCACCGGGCTCGGGCTCGCTATCGCCAAGCGCTACGTCGAGCAGAACGGAGGGCGGCTCGAGCTCGCGACCCGGGCCGGCGATGGCACCACGGTACGGGTTCGCTTGCCCGTGGCCGAGGCCAACGGTATGGCTCCCACCGGGAGAGGAGTATGAGCGGCCCCAGCGTTCTCATCGTGGACGACGAGCGGACCCTGGCCCGCGCCGTGCGCACCTTCCTCGCGGAGTCGGGCTACGAGGCCGAAGTGGCTGCCGACGCCGAGACTGCGCTGGGCGTGTTCGAGCGGCTGCGGCCGGACGTGGTGTTCGCCGACGTTCGCCTGCCCGGCATGAGCGGCATCGACCTGCTTCGCCGCATCCGCGAGTTCGACCCCGCCGTCCCGGTAATCATCATGACTGCGCACGGAACCATCGAGGGCGCCGTCGAAGCGGTGAAGCTGGGTGCCTTCGACTATCTCAAGAAGCCGGTCGACCTGGAGGAGCTGAAGCTCCTGGCCGATCGGGCCCGCGAGCAGTCGCGGCGCGAAGGCGAGCTGTCATACTACCGCCGCCAGGCTCGCGAGACCCCGTTCGGAGGCGTGGTCGGTGAGTCACCCGCCATGCGGGCCGTGCTGGAGCGGGCCCGCCAGATCGCCGCGCTGGACGAAACCCCGCCGGTGCTGATCACCGGCGAGACCGGCACCGGCAAGGGCCTGGTGGCCCGGACCATCCACACCTCGGGCGGCCGCGGCGGCCGGCCCTTCATCGAGGTCAACTGCACGGCGCTGCCCGGCACGCTCATGGAGGCGGAGCTGTTTGGCTACGAGCGGGGCGCATTCACCGACGCGAAGGAGTCGAAGCTCGGCCTGTTCGAGGCCGCCGAAGGCGGCTTCATCTTCCTGGACGAGGTCGGCGATGTCGAGCTGTCGCTCCAGGGCAAGCTGCTGCGGGCCATCGAAGAGCGCACCGTTCGCCGGGTGGGAGGAATTCGCGATCGTAAGATCGACGTGCGGATTCTGGCGGCCACCAATCGCGATCTCGAGCGGGAGTCGCAGCGAGAGCGGTTCAGGAAGGATCTCTATTTCCGGCTCGCAGTCATCCTGCTCCGGCTCCCTCCGCTCCGGGAGCGGGGCGACGACATCCTGCGCCTGGCCGAGCACTACCTCCAGCAGTTCAGCGCAAAGTACGGCCGGGACGTGCGCCGGATCGAGCCAGCCGCGCGCGACCGCCTGCTCGCCTACCGGTGGCCGGGCAACGTCCGCGAGCTGAGCCACGTGATCGAGCGGGCGGTGCTCTGGAGCGCCGGACCGGTACTCGATGTCGAGCACCTCTCTCTGAGCGAGCCCAGGGAGGAGGCCGCGGCTCCTAGAGCGGAGCCCACCGAAGAGCCGGCCGCTCCAGCCGCTGCCGGAGCGGACTCAACACCCAATGGACCGCTTCCCCCGCCAGGGGTGGATCTGGCCCAATGGGAAAAGGTCATGATCGAGCAGGCCCTGCGCGAGGCCGGCGGCAACCAGACCAAAGCGGCTCAGCGGCT
>JBIOTT010000121.1:0-24757 GCA_044866195.1 Gemmatimonadales bacterium | reverse complement strand
GGAGAGGTCTCCGAGAGCGGAGTAATCCGGTTCGCTAGACTCTTGTTGAACCTCCTCCCGCCCGCTCCCGTCTGCTCCCGCCTGCTCCCGCCTCCCGTCCGCTCCCGTCCGCTCCCGTCCGCATCTTTTCGGTACCGCCGCTCGACCCACCCCACGCTAGCGTCCGCCCATGCCACCTGCGGAGCGTCGTGCTCTGCTGCTTCTTCTCGGGCTCGCGGTCGCCGGCCATGCGGTGCGGTTTGTCGTCACCAAGCCCGGCGCGGCCCCTGGCGAAGTCGAGCTGGTCCGCACGCTGCCGGCCCAGTCACCGCTGGCCCACAAGGAGAGCACCATGGCGCTCGCCCGGCCGCTCGAGCCGGGTGAGCGGGTCGACCTTGACCGGGCGGGCCCGGCAGAGATTGCCCGCCTCCCGCGAGTCGGGCTAGGCCTCGCGAAACGCATCGTTGCCGATCGGGAGGCTCGTGGCCCATTCGGCAGTCTGACTGCCCTCGACCGCGTAAGCGGGATTGGCGCCCGCGTGCTGGCTGCTGTCGCGGATCATGCAAGCTTCAGCGGGCCGAGCAGCAACCAGACATCCCAGCCCACCCCGCTGGCCGGCCCGGCGGGGAGAATGGCGCCATGTCCCGGAATGCTGCCGGGTTGCGCCGAGGGCGGCGCTGCCCTCGGGGCGGCTCCGCAACCGAGGGAAACGCGGCTCTCCCTCAACCATGCCACGATCGCCCAACTGGATTCGCTGCCGGGGATTGGAGCCAAGCGGGCGGAGGCGATCGTGCGCGACCGGGAGCGCAACGGCCCCTTCTCCTCGGTCGAGGCCTTGACCCGGGTCCCCGGCATCAAACCTGCCTTGGTCGCCCGCGTGCGCGAACGGTTGCAGGTGCGTTAAAGCTTGACACCCCGTCGCGCGCACCTGGGCTTAGGTCTCTCCCTACCCACAACGGTGAGCTCGACCTCGAAGATGGCGACTGCGGCCGCCGGCCCTGACCGGCTGGGCGACATCCTGATAAAGGAAGGCCTGATCACTCGCGAGCAGCTGCATCAGGCGCTCGCCGAGCAGAGGGCCAGCAAGCATCGCCTGGGCTATGTCCTGGTGAAGCTCGGCCTGGTACAGGAGCTCGAGATCACCAAGCTGCTGGCTCGCCAGTACCGAATGCCGGCGGTCGATCTTTCCCGCTTCGACGTCGACCCGAAGCTGGTCAAGCTGATTCCCGCAGATCTCGCGACCAAGCACGTGGTGCTGCCGCTCAAGCGCGAGGGGCGGACGCTCACGATCGCCATGGCAGACCCGACCGACCACGGGCTGCTGGAAGACCTCAAGTTCATCACCCGGTACGATCTGTTCCCCGTCATCGCGGGCGAGTACACGCTGCGCGCGCTGATCGAGCGGCACTACGAGTCCTCGGACCAGCAGCTCCAGAGCATCCTCAAGGACATGGAGGGGCTGGAGGATGACGTCGAGGTCCTGGAGGAGCAGGAAGACGATCCCGCAGCAGCCAACGTGGACGACGCGCCCGTCGTCAAGCTCATCAACGGACTCCTCACGGACGCCGTGAAGCGCGGCGCCAGCGACATTCACATCGAGCCGTTCGAGCACGAGATCCGGGTGCGCTATCGGATCGACGGCGCCCTGCTCGAGGTGATGAAACCGCCGATCAAGATGAAAGCCGCGCTGACATCGCGGGTGAAGATCCTTTCCCAGCTCAATATCGCCGAGCGCCGGGTCCCGCAGGACGGTCGGCTCAAGCTCAAGATGGGGACCCGGGTCATCGACTTCCGAGTGTCGACCCTCCCGGTGCTGTTTGGCGAGAAGATCGTGCTCCGAATCCTCGACAAGGGGAACCTGACGCTCGACCTGACCAAGTTCGGGTTCGAGGTGAAGGCGGAGCAGGATTTGATGCGGGCCATCCTGAATCCGTACGGAATGGTGCTCGTCACCGGGCCCACCGGATCGGGCAAGACGACGACGCTCTATTCCTGTCTCCAGCGGATCAATACAATCGACACCAACATCATGACCGCGGAGGATCCGGTCGAGTACAACCTCATGGGGATCAACCAGGTCCTCGTGCGAACCGATATCGGGCTTACGTTCGCGGCCGCACTCAAGGCGTTTCTGCGGCAGGACCCCAACATCATCATGATCGGTGAGATCCGGGATCTCGAGACGGGTGGCATCGCCATCAAGGCGGCGCTCACGGGTCACCTGGTCCTCTCCACGCTACACACCAACGACGCGGCGAGCACCATCACGCGTATGATCGACATGGGTATCGAGGCGTTCAACGTGGCCAGCGCCGTGAACCTGGTGGTGGCGCAGCGGCTGGTCCGCCGCATCTGCTCGGAGTGCAAGGCGCCGCACACGTACAAGGACGAGGAATTGCGGTCCCTGGGCACGGATCTTGACTCGCTGCGGAAGATCACCTTCATGAAGGGCCGCGGCTGCGACATCTGCAGCGGCACCGGGTACAAGGGCCGCCAGGGGCTCTATGAAGTCATGGCGCTCTCACCCGAGCTGCGGCGCATGATCTTGCGCGGCGCGTCCGTTGCAGAGCTGCAAGCGCAGGCCGTCGTCGAGGGGATGCTCACCCTCCGCATGGACGGGATGAAGAAGATCGAAAGAGGCGTGACCACCCTCGAGGAAGTCGTCAAGGAGACTGCCGGATGACCGTCAATCTGCGGGCCCTGCTCGAGGAAATGATCGAGAAACAGGCCTCCGACCTTCACATCACCGCCGGCGAGCGGCCTAAGTTGCGGATTGACGGGGACATCACGGACAGCTCCGCGCCCGAGGTCCTCAACGCCAAGGACACCCTCCAGCTGGCGTACTCGGTGCTCACCGAGAACCAGAAGAAGCGGTTCGAAACCGAAGACGAGCTTGACTTTAGCTTCGGAATTCAGAACCTGGCCCGGTTCCGCGGCAACGTGTTCAAGCAGCGGGGCTGCGTGGCCATGGTAATCCGCATGATTCCCTTCAATGTGCGAACCTTCCAGGAGCTGGGGCTGCCGCCGGTCATTGCCAAGCTGGCCGAGCGCCCCCGGGGCCTGATTCTGGTGACCGGGCCGACCGGGTCGGGCAAGTCGACCACGCTGGCCGCGATCATCGACAAGATCAACAAGGAGCGGAAGGGTCACATCATCACGGTGGAGGATCCGATCGAATTCATCCACCGGCACCAGGGCTGCATCGTCAACCAGCGCGAGGTGGGGACCGACACCAAGAACTTCGCGACCGCGCTCAAGTACAGCCTGCGCGAGGATCCCGACGTGATCCTGGTGGGCGAGATGCGCGACCTCGAGACCATCGCCGCGGCGCTCACGATCGCCGAGACGGGTCACCTGGCGCTCGCGACGCTGCACACCAATTCCGCGGCCGAATCGATTAACCGCATCATCGACGTCTTCCCCCACAACCAGCAGTCGCAGGTGCGGGCCCAGCTCGCCTTCGTGCTCGAGGGCGTGATCACCCAGACGCTGCTCCCCAAGGCCAAGGGCCGGGGCCGGGCGATGGCCGCGGAGATCATGGTCGCGACGCCGGCAATTCGAGCGCTGATTCGCGACGAGAAGATTCACCAGATCTATTCGGCCATGCAGTCGGGCAAGAAGTACGGGATGCAGACCATGAACGACGCGCTGTACCAGCTCTACGTTGCGCGGGAAGTGACCGACGAAGAGTGCCTCCGGGTCTCGGGCGATCCCAACGAGTTCCTCCGGATGATCGGGCAAAAGCCGCTGGAGGAGCAGGACATTTCCGCGAACGGCGAGAAGCCGCTCCGGGCCGCCGGCGCCACGCGCCGATAGCCGGAAGGGAACCCACCGATGCCGCTGTTCGAATACACGGCCCGCAACACCAGCAACGGCCAGATCCAGAAGGGCCAGCTCGATGTCGCGAGCCAGGCCGAGGTCTCCAACTACCTCCGGAAAAACCGGCTGATGCTGGTGAGCGTCCGCGAGGCGCCCAAGCAGATCAAGCTTGGGATGCCGGGGGCCCAGCGGATCAAGACCCGCGACGTCGTGATCTTCACCCGGCAGTTCGCGACCATGATCAACGCGGGCCTGCCGCTGGTGCAGTCGCTGACGATCCTGGCCCAGCAGACCGAGAACAAGGCCCTGGCGGAGATCACCCGGGCGGTGGTCTACGACGTGGAGTCGGGCAACACCCTGGCCGATGCGTTCAGCAAGCACCCGCGCGCCTTCTCCGACCTCTACGTGAACATGGTGGCGGCCGGCGAGGCCGGCGGTATCCTGGACACCATTCTCCTGCGGCTCGCCAGCTTTCTCGAGAAGAACGACGCGCTGGTCCGCAAGGTGAAGGGAGCCATGGTCTATCCCGGCGTCATCATGACGGTGGCGGCCATCGCGATCGCGGTCCTGCTGATCTTCGTCATTCCGGTCTTCCAGAGCATGTTTGCGTCGGTCAACATGGAGCTGCCGCTGCCGACCCGGATCGTGATCATGCTCTCGGATGTGCTGATCGGTTACTGGTGGGCGATGCTGCTGGGGATCGGGGCTGTGATCTTCGCGATCCGGCGATACTACGGGACGCTGTCCGGTCGGAAGAACATCGACTCCATGCTGCTCCGGTCCCCCGTGCTGGGCGATTTGCTGCGGAAGTCGGCCGTGTCGCGCTTCACCCGTACTCTGGGCACGCTCATCTCCTCGGGCGTGTCGATTCTCGAGGGGCTCGAGATCACCGCCAGAACGGCGGGTAACATGGTGATCCACGACGCCGTCATGACTTCACGCCAGTCGATCGCGGGCGGTGAGACGATCGCGGCTCCGCTGGAGAAATCCAAGGTCTTCCCGCCGATGGTGATCTCGATGATCGCGGTGGGTGAGCAGACCGGCGGCTTGGACGAGATGCTCTCGAAGATCGCGGACTTCTATGACGAAGAGGTGGACGTGGCGGTGAGCGCGCTGCTCTCGCTGATGGAGCCGATGATGATCGTGTTCCTCGGCGTGGTCGTGGGTGGGATGGTGATCGCCATGTATCTGCCGATCTTCGACATGATGAACACGGTGCAGTAGGACCGCCGATTACCTCTGCTTTCACGGCTCGAGGAACGCCGCCGCGGTCATGATCATCCCGCTGATGCAGTAGCCGCACTGCGCTGCCTGCTCGGCGATGAACGCATCCTGGAGCGGGTGCGGCGCAGCGGGCGTCCCCAGTCCCTCGATCGTGGTGACGGCGTGCCCCGCCGCGGCGGAGACTGGGACGACGCACGACCGCACGGCGGCGTCGCCCAGATGCACGGTGCAGGCCCCGCATTGCCCGATACCGCAGCCGAGCTTGGGGCCGTTGAGGCGCAGCTCGTTCCGGAGCACGTAGAGGAGAGGTGTGTCCGGTGCGGCCTGGACGTGATGGGCTCTGCCGTTGACTCGAATCCGGAGAGGTCTCGTCATTGTGAGCGGGCCTTTGCCGAGCACGCTAATAGGCGCGCTGCACGTTCACCAGCGTCGGGACGGGACTCGCTAGGATCGATGGGTCTGATGCAGCCGCTTCCAGTCGGTCACGTGAGGGCGCCACTGCTCCCGTCACCACCAGTGCTCCTCCCCAGATCGAGTCCAGGTTGATCCACATCGTCCGCGGCATCCGGAGCCCGAGCTTGCGGTAGACGACCACGGAAGCCCACGCGCATCCCGCCGTACCGCGGATGCCGGTGTCCCGGGTGTGTCTGCCGAGTGCATCGAGGGGCGGAACGGCTCTCACATCCAGGAGGACCACTTCCTGCCGGAGATCGTCGACCCCGAGAGCGGCGAGCCCCTGCCTCCAGGTAGCTTCGGCGAGCTGGTGCTGACCCCCATCACCAGGGAAGCACTGCCGCTCATCCGGTTTCGCACCGGAGACGTGACCTCGCTCGACGTGACGCCGTGTCCTTGCGGCCGCACCACTGCCCGCATGAGTCGCATCCGCGGGCGCCTCGACGACATGCTCATCATCCGGGGGGTGAACCTCTATCCCTCCGAGGTGGAGCGGATTCTGCTTGGCGTTGAAGGCCTCCCGCCCCACTATCAGGTGGTGGTGGAACGGGTGGGCACCCTGGACCAGTTGATGCTCCTCTGCGAGCCGGCCGGCGACGAGTTCGATCGGGAGCTGCTGCGCTCCCGGCTCGAGCACGCAGTCTACGAGGGAACCGGCCTCCACGTGGCGGTGCAGGTACTCGATCGGGAGACCGTGCCGCGGAGCGAGGGCAAGGCGGTGCGGGTGGTGGACCCTGAGATCTTCCCCTCGCACTAGGTCCTGCTCGGCCAGGATGGCGGCGCGCTCGAGGGCGAGCTCCGCACGTTGCCGGGCCACGCGCCCTGAAGGATCCGCTCCCGCGCCAGTTCGTCCAGGCGCAGTCCGGCTCCGCGTGAGCAGCGCTTCGTACTGCTCTGCCAGGGCCAGGTTTCCGGCCCGGTACGGCACCACGAGCACTTCCAGCAGGGTAACCGCCGAGGTGATCAGTTCGCGCTCGCCCCCAGCAGTCTGCTCGAAGATCGGCGCCTCTGGCCAGTACCGGATTCCGGCAATAGCATAGCAGCAGACTACACCTTGGACACCCGTCGTGACCGACCCGCTGCCGAGCCTCTCGACCGCTCTGGCTGATCGCTACCGGATCGAGCGCGAGCTCGGCCGGGGTGGCATGGCCGTCGTCTACCTCGCCCGCGACCTCCGGCATGACCGGGCCGTCGCCCTCAAGGTCCTCCGCCCCGAGTTGGCAGCGACGCTGGGCCCGGCGCGATTTCTGCGCGAGGTACAGCTCACCGCCACGCTCCGCCACCCGCACATCCTGCCGCTGTTCGATTCGGGCACCGTCGCCGAGCAGCTGTGGTACACCATGCCCTCCGTCGAGGGCGAATCGCTGCGCCAGCGACTCCAGCGGGAGCGGCACCTGCCAGTGCGCGACGCGATCCAGATCGCCCGGCAGATCCTGGGGGCGCTGGGCTACGCCCACGAGCGCGGCGTGGTGCACCGCGACATCAAGCCGGAGAACATCCTCCTCGAGGGCGATCAAGCAGTGGTGGCAGATTTCGGGATCGCCGCGGCGGTATCCGCCGCGGGCGGCGATCGGCTGACGGAGACCGGCTTGGCGATGGGTACCCCGGCGTACATGAGCCCCGAGCAGGCGGCGGGCGAGCGTACGGTTGACCGGCGTACCGACCTCTACTCGCTCGGCTGCGTGCTGTATGAAATGCTCGCCGGCGAGCCACCCTTCACCGGCCCGACGCCGCAGGCTGTGATCGCCAAGCGGATCGTCGAACCGGTACCGCACCTCAGGACGGTGCGTGACGTGCCTGCGGCATTGGAGCAGGTCGTCACTCGTGCGCTCGCCCGGGTGCCCGCTGACCGCTTCGCCACGGCGGAGGAGTTCGCGCAGGCCCTCGAGGCCGCGTCCAGCATGGAGCTCCCGGCTACCCGCCCGGTGGCTGCCCCGCGCGACCGGCGCACTTGGCGGCTCGCACGGCGCGCGATTGTTGCCACGGGCGCGGTGCTTCTCGCTGCTGCTGTGCTCGCCATCTTGCGGCTGGGCAAACCCCAACAGGGCGTCGTCCCGGTAACCCGAGTCGCGGTGCTTCCATTCTCGGTGGCCGCCGGTGCGGACCTCGCCTATCTCGGGCCGGGAATGGTGGATCTCCTGAGCCGGAATCTGGACGGCGCGGGGGAGATCCGGACCCTCGATGCGGCCACCGTGATCACCGCGCTCCGGAAGGCTGGCGTGAGCGCGGGCGATGCTTTGCGTGCTCGGGAGGTGGTGCATCGCCTCGGGGCCGGCGGGATCGTGCAGGGAACCATCAGCGCGGCGGGCACGCGGCTCCGTATTCAGGCGGAGTTGCTGGCCGCCGACAGCCAGTTGGAGTCGCCGGTTTCCCGCGCCTCGGTGGAAGGCGATTCCACCGAGCTGTTTACCCTGGTGGATCGGTTGGCCGCCCAGCTGCTCACGGCGCAGACCCAGGGCCCGGGATTCCGGCTGCTGCGGACCGCCGCCGTCACGACCCGGTCGCTGCCCGCCCTCAAGGCCTACCTGAAAGCCGAGCAGGAGTTCCGCGCGGTCCGACACGACTCCGCGATCGCGGGGTTCCGGCGCGCGCTGGAGGAGGATAGCGGGTTCGCGCTCGCGTACTATCGCCTGGCGGTCGCCGCGCTCTGGGGCAACCGCCCATCCCAGATCGATCCGGCGCTCGACCGTACCGTCCGGCTGGCCGACCGGCTCTCAGACCGGGACCGCGCCCTCGTGAGTGCCCTCGATGCCTTCCGCCGCGGCGCACCCGAAGACGCCGAACGCAGGTACCGGGCAATTCTTCGCGACTACCCAGACGACCTCGAGGCCAGCGCTGAGCTGGCGCACCTGCTCTTCAACTACAATCCCCTGCGAGGACGATCCCGGGCGGAGAGCGGCGACATCTTTCGCCGCGTGGTCGAGCTGGACCCCCGGTTCTTCTGCCCGATATGACCGTTGATCAGCCTCGCCGGGCGCGAGGACGAATGGACCACTTTCGACACGCTGAACACGCTGCGGTTCGGGCCCAAGGGCGTCCCATTCGCGCACAGCATCGTGCTCGAGCTGCGCCGGGGAGGCACGGTCCTCGTTCCCGCGGCGCGAGAGCTGGCCGCCCATAACGACCCGGAACTCTTCCACGCGGGCGAGGACGTCGCGCTGTTTCTGAACGACCTCCCATCGGCAGAGAAGCTGCTCCTGCTTGGTACCTCGCCGGAGCGGGCCGTGGCCTTCCGCGACTCGAGCTACCGCCGCCTTGCGCTGCTGCACATGGGCCAAGGCCGCTGGCGCGAGACCAATGCGGACTTGGCGCGCGTTGCCCAGCCGGGCGCCCGGCTCAGGCGGGCATTCTACGCCAGCCTGCCGTTCTCGGGTGCCGCCCGCGCGGAGGTCGAGGCGATCCACCAGGAGGTCGAGCACTGGGATCCTGTGGCGGAGCCGCCGCATTCCGGCTCGACGCTGGAGGCAGCGCTCGCGCCGCATCTGCGTCACTGGCTGCTTGGCTTGCTGGAGATCCGATTGGGACCAGCGTCACGAGCGGAGGCCCGCGCGAATGAGCTCGAGCGTCTGTCGGTTCCCGGCGGTGCGGACGCGGTCGTCCGGTCCATGCGGCACACGCTTCGGGCGGCCGCGGCCGCGCAGGGGGGCCGGGCTGCCGACGCGCTCAAACTGCTGGAGGTCGTGCGAGGAGAGCTGCCGGCGCCGCTCCTCCGGGTGTCCTACTTTGCCGAAGAGCCCGCGCGCTACCTGCGTGCCGAGGTGCTGCAGCGGCTCGGCCGCGACGCCGAGGCGCTCGACTGGTTGCGATACGGCTTTGCCGACACGCCCACGGAGCTGGCCTATCTCGGGCCGATTCATCTCGCGCAGGGCGAGATCTACGAACGGCTGAGCGAGCGAGAGCAAGCGGCCCGGCACTATCAGCGCTTTCTCCAGCTCTGGGAGCACTCCGACCCCGCACTGCAGCCGGTGGTGCAGGACGTGAGGTCGCGGCTCGCCCGTCTGATCGCGGAGCCCAGATCCCAGGACACGACGCGGGGACGGCCGTAGGCGAGTGAGCCGCTCGCGAGCGCAACGCCCCGCTCGCCGGGGGATTTCCTCGTGCGGCTCCTCGTGAAATGCGAGATAGAGGATGGGGCGGCAGGGACCCTAGTGATGACCAGGTCAGAGCGCTCCCTCGGTCACCGTCATCCCCCCCACGCGGGCTGCCCGGGGGCGAGCGGGATGCATCCCTCCCACCGCCCAGCCTGCTGCGCCTCGGCGTCAATCTCGCAAAGCAGCCGCTCCCGCTCGAGCGGCGTCAGCGATGCGAAGCCGGCGCCGCAGCGATCGCGGCAAATCGCGCGAAACTCCTGGAGCCCCTGCAGGACCCGGCGCTGCGCTTCGGTCTCGTAGCAGTCGGTGAGGAGCAGGTTGATCGCGGCGCCGGCGCCCGCCGCCTTTGCTCCCGGCGATGCCGGGGTCGTGGGGAGGAGCGTGTCGGCGATCTCCTCGATAAGCGCCTGGTCGTCGAGAGTCAGCACGCCCGGGGTGCCTTGCGCGCCTCGGGAGCACATGCGGCCAGGACGCCGCTGGAGGTGACCAGCACACCGCCTACGAGGGCCGTCGCGGCCTTCAGCGCTTCCCGCCGGTTCATTGGGATCATGAGGGATCCGGAGTCGCTCAGAGGTTTTGCTTCGCCAGCTCCTCAACCGCATGATGCGCCGCGCGGGCCGTGAGCGCCATGTACAGGATGGAGGGGCTCTGGTTTCCGGTGGACGTCATGCACGCGCCGTCGGTGACAAAGACGTTGGGGCAGGCGTGTAGCTGGTTCCACTGGTTGAGGAGCGACATCTTCGGGTCACGCCCCGTGCGGCACCCGCCCATCTCATGGATATCGTGTCCCGGAAACCACTGATCATCCGTTCGTCGTTTTCGTCGTATCCCACCGAGGTGACGAGCAGCGGGATCCCCCACTGGTCCTTCCGGGTGTCGTGCAGACGAACGTGATTTGCCTCCTTGGGGATCGTCTCGCCCTGCAGGTACATGTAGATGGCCCACGGCCCCGGTCGCGCCTGCGCGTCCTTGTACGCGCCGCCCACCCGCTCCTCCGTCGGCTCACCGCGCGCCCGCCACGCCCCCGTGAACGTGGTGTAGCCGCCAACGAAGTCCATCTCCTGCTTCCCGAGGTTGCGGAAGTTGACGAGAATGCACTCCGAGGGTCTGCGGCCGTAGTAGTACTGGTCCTCGAAGCCGTCGATCGTCCCATTGGCCGTAGCGCGGTAGTTGTGGAAGGCGACGTATTTCCCGAGCAGGCCGTTATCGTTGCCGAGTCCGTGGGGAAACCGCGCAGAGGTCGAGTTGAGGAGGATCAGGTTGGTGTTCAGCGCCGACGCGTTCACAAAGATGATGCGGGCGTGATACTCGGTGACGGCATGGGTGTTCGCGTCGATCACCCGTACGCCCGTCGCCTTCCCCTTCCGCTCATCGTAGAGGATGGAATGCACCACGGCGTGGGGGCGGATCGTCAGGTTTCCCGTCTTCGCCGCCCAGGGGAGCGTCGATGAGTTCGAGCTGAAGTAGCCCCCGAACGGGCACCTGCGCCCGCAGAGATTGCGCGCCTGGCAAGTCCCGCGCCCTTGCTGCAGATGGATCTCCTTCGGCTGGGTGAGATGCGCCCAGCGGCCCTGCACCACGAAGCGATTGCCGTAGTGTGCCCGGATCTTCTCGCTCAGCTGCCGCTCGACGCAGGTGAATTCGAACGGCGGGAGGAACCGAGGGGAGGTCTCCGGCGGGCGTATGGATGGTGATGTCCCACCGCCCCACGATCGCTTCCTCCGTGGTCCGATCCGAGTTGGCGCGAGCGGCGCTGCCGATCAACGTGCCGGCCAACACGAGCGCGAGCAAAATCATCGAGTACCGCGGCCGACCACCAAAGCTGACTGTCATGAAGCGGCTGACCTCCCGAGGGCCCGGAGACCGGGCCCTCGGTGTTGGTGACTACGGCCGTGGATGCCGGCGCCCCGCCCGGCGCATCAGCGACGGGCGCCGCTCGTTGCCAGCTGTTCCGCCGGCTGCTTCTCAGCCGCCGCTTCCTTGAAGAACGCGAGCAGTTCCTGATTGACCTGGTCCTTGAGCGTCGAGCACATGCCGTGCGGCGCGCCCTTATAGACCTTGAGCTTGGCGTTCTTGACCAGCTTGGAGGAGAGCAGGGCGGCGGCGCCGATGGGCACAATCTGATCGTCGTCGCCATGCAGGATCAGGGTGGGGACGTCGAACTTCTTCAAGTCCTCGGTAAAATCGGTCTCCGAGAACGCCTTGATGCAGTCGAAGACCGCCTTGTGGCCCGCGAGCATGCCCTGGAGCCAGAATGAGTCCCGCAGGCCCTGCGACACGTTGGCGCCCGGCCGGTTGGCGCCGTAGAACGGCACGCTCAGATCCTTGAAGAACTGGGAGCGATCGGCGAGGACGCCGGCCCGGATCTGATCGAACGCCTCGATCGGCAAGCCGCCGGGGTTGGCTGCCGTCTTGAGCATCAGCGGCGGCACCGCACCGATCAGGACCACCTTGGCCACCCGCTTCGTGCCATGGCGGCCGATATAGCGGGCGACCTCGCCGCCGCCGGTAGAGTGGCCGACGTGGATGGTGTTCTTCAGGTCGCGCGCCTCGACCAGAGCCGCGACGTCGTCGGCGTAGGTATCCATCTCGTTGCCATTCCACGGCTGGCCCGAGCGGCCGTGACCGCGGCGGTCATGTGCGATGCAGCGATATCCTCGCTCGGCCAGGAAGAGCATCTGATCTTCCCAAGCGTCTGCGCTCAGCGGCCAGCCGTGGCTGAACACGACAGGCTGCCCGCTGCCCCAGTCCTTGTAGTAGATCTCGGTGCCATCTTTGGTGGTGATCATTGGCATAGATTGTCTCCTGTGAGAAGGGATCAGAGGCCGAGGCCGAGCAAGCTAACGGGGGGTGAATGCTGGCGCTTGAACGACAATGCTCATTCCGGTTGCCGGCTGACGTCACTGTCGGCACGGTGACTCTGCAGGTCGCCGACCTGCAGCGCTCGCTCGATTTCTATCAGAGCGTCATCGGCTTTCGCTTGCTCGCGCGCGATGGAGCATTGGGCCCAGGCACGGCGCAGCTGGGAGCCCGCCAAGGCGATCGGGTGTTGCTCGAGCTGGTCGAGAAGCCCGGCGTGCACCCCGTGCCTCGCCGCGGGCGCCTGGGGATCTACCATTTCGCCGTGCTGCTTCCCAGCCGAGGGGATCTCGGTCGCTTCCTCCGGCACGCATCGGCACTCGGCGTCCGCATCGGAGCCGCCGAGCACCGGATCAGCGAGGCGACCTATCTGGTGGATCCCGATGGGATCTCGATCGAGGTCTACCGCGACCGGCCCCGGGAGGAGTGGCCCTACCGGGATGGGGAGCTCGTGGCCCCGAGCGACCCGCTGGATGCCGAAGGGCTCTTGTCTGCCGCTGGCGCCGAGTCCTGGCAGGGGCTTCCCCCGGGCACCACGGTCGGCCACATGCATTTCTACGTGGGCGATATCCCGCTCGCCGAGGCGTTCTATCACGCCGCCCTTGGCTTCGACAAGACCATCTGGACCTTGCCTGGCATGCTGTTCGTGTCGGCGGGCGGCTATCACCACCACGTAGGGCTCAACACCTGGGCGGCCGGGGCGCCGGCAGCCACTGACGACGATGCCAGGCTGCTCTCCTGGCAGCTCGTCCTTCCCGATGCCGCAGCCACCGAGGCTGCGGCCGAGAGCCTCCGCCGAGCGGGCTACCCGGTGACAGGGAGCGGCGGGAGCTATCTGGCTCGCGACCCCTGGGGAATCACCGTGCGGCTCTCATCGGGCTGATGGCCGTCTTCCAACTCGTAATCGTCCTGCTCTTCGTCGGAGCCGTCCTGGCGTCGGCGGCCCGGCGGCTGAACGCGCCCTACCCGGCCTTGCTGGCGTTGGCCGGCGCGGCCCTGGCGCTGCTCCCCAACGCTCCCACCGTGACCCTGGATCCGGAGCTCGCCCTGGCGCTGTTTGTGGCGCCGGTGCTGCTGGACGCAGCCTTCGACTCGTCACCCCGGGATCTCAAGGAGAACTGGCGCGCAGTCACCAGCCTCGCGCTGGTTGCGGTCGGGCTCACGGTCGCTGCCGTGGCGCTGGTCGCCCGATGGCTGGTGCCCGAGATGCCGTGGGCCGCCGCCATTGCGCTGGGTGCGATCGTCGCCCCGCCCGACGCAGCGGCCGCGACCGCGGTGCTGCGCCAGTTGCGTCCGCCGCACCGTCTGATGGTGATCCTCGAGGGCGAGAGCCTCTTCAACGACGCCAGCGCGCTTCTCATCTATAGGCTCGCCGTCGCCGCGGCGGTGACCGGCGCGTTTTCCGGCTGGACCGCGCTCCCGCTGCTTCTGCTGGTGTGCCTGGGCAGCATCGTGCTGGGCGCGGTGCTCTCCCGGATCACGCTGTTCGCACTGGGCCGGATCCGCGATGTCGCGACGGCGGTCATCGGCCAGTTTCTCTCCACCTTCGCGGTGTGGTTGATCGCGGAGCGGCTGCACCTTTCGGGCATCATCACGGTCGTGGTGTTCGCCATTATCACTGCCCGCACGGCGCCGGACCAGATGCCCGCCCGGCTCCGGATTCCGTCATACGCGGTATGGGAAGTCGCCGTATTCGTGCTGAACGTGCTGGCTTTCATACTGGTCGGCCTCCAGCTCAAGCCCATTCTCGAGCGGCTGACCCACGCCGAGTTCGTTGCCTACGTGATGACCGCGGCAGCCGTCACCGCTGCAGTCATCGTCATTCGGATCGTGTGGGTGATGGGGTACGTCGCGATCGGCCGCTGGATCCGGGAGACCTTCGGTGAGCGGCTTCACCGGCCGGCCCGGTACGCTTCCTTCAAGTCCGCAACCGTAATCGCCTGGTGCGGGATGCGGGGCATCGTGACCCTCGCCGCTGCGCTGGCGCTGCCGGACGGAGTGCACGGGCCGTTCACGTTCCCCTACCGGGACCTCATTCTCTTTGCTGCGTTCTCAGTGGTGCTCGGCACGCTGGTGCTCCAGGGCATGACCCTGAGCCCGCTCATGCGGGTGCTCGCTCTCGAGGACGATGGCGCGGTCGAGCGGGAAGTTCGGGTGGCGCGGGCCGAGACCGCCCGGGCGGCGCTCGATGCGGTGGATGGGGTGGTGGGCAGCGGCGAGGAAATGGTGGGGTTTCTTCGCCGGAAGTACCAGTCGCGATTGCGCCGGGCGGAGACCAGAGCAGGCTCCGTGGAGTCAGCCGAGGACGACGGAGAGAGGGCCTATGCGACGGTGCAGCGGCGGGCGCAAGCGGCCCAACGGCGCAAGCTCCTCGAGCTGCGCGCCACCGGAGTCATTGGAGACGATGCCTTCCACCGGGTGGAGGAAGAACTGGATTGGGCGGAGGTGAACGCGGACACGATGGCGCGCACGGACTAGGATCCCGCGCGGGGCGCGGCGGAACGCCTTCCAACCAGCGTATCCACCGCGCCCGCCACCGCCCTGCTCAGCTCGGCCGCGGTCTGCTCGGGCTCGCCGCCGATGACCGGTCCGAAAGCGCGAAGCAGCCTGCCGCTATTCGCATCGGTGATCTCGACGTGAAACTCGACTGCCCCGCGCTCGCCCCGATAATAGGAGCCGGAGACCAGGGTGCCGGCCCGGGTCTCGGCGGCCAGATGCTGCAGCCGTTCGGGATCGTCCACGTCGCTCTGGGCCAGATGCTGATCGTGCTGGGCGGGTACCACGATTGCCGAGGTGACGACGGCGACGCCGGGGGTACCGCTCAGGCGATCGGTGATCCACGACGCCACCATGGGGCCGAGCGAGGCCAGGCTCGTGTCGCCGGTCTCGTTGCTCAGGGCGGCCACCGCCACCCGGCCCGGGTTGAACCGGGCCGGGTGGCGGTGCGGCATCCGCGCCGCCAGCAGAACCACGGCGGCCACGGCGAGAGAGCCGGCGGTCACCGCAATTCCCACCCGCCTCCGCCCCCCCGGGGAGACTCTTCCGCGCCGCTCTGCCGCTGCCAGCGTCGCGATGAAGTCCGCTGCGCTGAAGTAGCGGTCGGCGGGGTCGAGGGCGAGCGCCCTTTCGATCGCCTCGGCGACTGTCGGTGGGACGTCGGGCCGCCGCTTGCGAATCGGCAGTGGCGGGCCCTGGAAGCGCCGGGCGATGGTCGCTCGCGCGGTCTCGCCCATGAAGGGCGGCTCGCCGGTGAGCGTTTCGTACAGCACGCACGCGAGCGCGTAGACGTCGCTCCGGCCGTCGAGAACCGCCTCGCCGCTCGCCTGCTCCGGGCTCATGTAGGCGGGTGTCCCGACCACCATGCCGAGGCTGGTGAGCCGCGGATCGGCGGTACCGCCGTCGCCGGGCAGAGAGCGGACCGCTCGGCTCACGACCAGGGCGACGCCAAAATCGGCCACGACCGCATGCCCCGCCTCGAGCAGGATGTTCTCCGGCTTGATGTCGCGATGGATCACGCCGCGGCGGTGGGCGTACTCAAGCGCGTCCCCGACCTCGTGTGCGAAGCGGAGCGTCTCCGATAGCGGGAGCGGACCCATCCGGTTCAATCGGCGGCGGAGCGACTCGCCCTCGACGTAGGGCATGACATAGAACAGGATCCCGTCCACCGCTCCCGAGCCGTAGACCGGAAGGATGTGCGGGTGTTGCAGCCCGGCGGCAAGCTGGATCTCGCGCAGAAATCGATCGGCGTCGTATCCGGTTCCTGCATCCGACCGCAGCACCTTGACCGCAACCGGCCGCGCATGGACCCGATCGGTGGCGCGATAGACCACCGACAAGGCTCCTCGGCCGATCTCGGTCTCGAGGTCGATACCGCGCTGCGCCAGCCCGGACCGAAACTCCGGGGGCAGTCCGACCGCTGGCTGGGGCGAGGTGATCGCGGCGGCGCCCTCTCCACCGGGCAGCACCGGCCTGGTCATGCTGCGTTCGAGTCGAGTCCGGTTGCCACAGGCCGGGCGCGGTACTGGCTCTGGAAGACACCCGGCGTCAAGCCGTAACACTCCTTGAAGCGCCGGCTCAGGTGGGACTGATCGGCGAAGCCGCATTCGTACGCCACCCAGGTGGCAGATTTACCCTGCGCGAGGAGCCGTCGCGCGCGCGCGAGCCGCACCTGCGCGTGATAGCTCTTGGGCGGCAGGCCGACCGCCCGGGAGAACGACCGCACCAAATGAGAGATAGTGACCCCGGCGATCACCCCGACCTCGGGCAGGCTCACCGCCTGGGTGGGCCGGTCCCGCAGATACGCCCGGGCCCGCTCGACGGCGGGCATGCGGGCAGCCGCGGGGGCGTCGGCGGCGTGAAGCCGGAGGAGGGTCTCGACCCAGCGCAGCGCTCGAGAGACAAACTCGGAGCCTTCGATCTTGCCTTCCTCACTTTCCTGCAGTAACCCGCCCAGCTCAGCCGCGGCGACCGGATCCGCGAGCACCGGACCGGCGAGTCGAGGCGCGTCCAAGCCGCTGCGGCCGACCACGCCCCGGTAGAGGCGGTTGACCAGGGAAGGGGCCACGTACAGCACCCGCCAATGCGGCGAGGGACCGCTGCCGCCCCCCTCGGTGTGTACGTCGTATGGAGGCACCGCGGTCAGGTCCGTCGGCCGCGCCGCGTAGCGGCGGAAGGCGCCGACGGACAGCTTGGCGGAGCCTTCCGCGACCGCGAACTGCCACTCCTCGTGAACGTGCGCGCGGCCCCGTCCAACCTCGAGATACGCGCAGGCGAGCTCGTTTGCTGCCTGCGGGGCAGGCTGCCAGAATCGCACGGCACCATCGCTGATCATCGACAACTCCTGCCGCTCGTGTGATCGTCACGACTCTTGTCCACGACAAGAGTGTGGTTGCGGCGGAGCCGGATCTATTCCCGGGACGGGTAGTTTTTTGACTCCCCGTTCGGGGGAGGATGACCGGAGCGGAGGTTGGTCAGTCGAGGTGAATGAGACCGCGGGTGAGCGCCACCGTGACTGCCTCGGTGCGATCGGCGACGCCCAGCTTGGCGAACATGTTCTTGAGATGGATCTTGACCGTTTCATCGGTCCGGCCGATGACCCGCGCCACTTCCTTGTTGCTCAGCCCCCGCGCGACCAGGTGCAAGACCTCGAGCTCGCGCTCGGTGAGCTCGCTGCGCTCGGGGAACTCGGCCAGCCGCGCCGCCACCGGAGTGGGGATCACCCGCTCGCCTCGCCGCACGGCACGGACGGCGGTGATGACTTCGGTGAGAAGCATATCCTTGAGCAAATAGCCGCGGGCCCCAGCCTCGAGCGCGCGGCGGATGTCAGCATCGCCTTCGTAGGTGGTGAGCGCCAGGATGCGGGCGGCCGGGAACTCGGAGGTGATGGCCCGGATCGCCTCCACTCCGTCCATGACTGGCATCCGCAGGTCCATCAGGACCACGTCCGGCAGATGCTCCCGGAACAGCGCGACCGCGCGCTCTCCGCTATCCGCCTGCGCCACCAGCTCGAGATCAGCTTGTTCCGCGATGACCGCGGCAAGTCCGGTACGGACCACCGGGTGATCGTCGGCGATGAGGACCCGGATCCGCTCTGTGGTGCCGCTCGCGTTGTCGTCCAGGTCCATAGATGCTGCATCCACGCTGGGGATGCTCGAAGAAACGGCGGCGTCGGCCGGGAGGCAATTCCCCGTTCGGGGAGGCTTCGGCCTCCGGCTCCTGCCCGCGGCCTGCAATCGGCCCGGCGCCGGCCGAGTTCCCAGATCGGGGGAGCAGCGGTATCCAATCGCGCTGGCCCGGAGGCGAGCAGCTTATCGGCGTCGTGGCGGCGAACGCTGCCGGCGGCCGCGCTGCGGTCGCAAGGGTCATTCGCATCGGGAAGGAGGGCAGGATGCAGAGTAGAACGCGAGCCGTCGCACTGGGTGCGTGCCTCATCGTGGTGGCCGCCTGTGCCGGCCAGCATGTCTCGACCGACTACGGCCCCGCGGTCGGGTTTTCCGAGTACCGCACGTTCGCGCTGGTCTCCCGGCCCGACAGCGTGTCGCACCAGCTCCTCGACGACCGGGTGCGGAACGCGGTCGAAGCGCAGCTCGGATCCAGAGGCCTGTCGGAAACCAACCGTCAGGCTGCGGATCTCTTCGTGGGCTACGGCGTGGTCGACCGCACCCACAAGGAGATCTACACCTACGGCAACGGTTGGGGTTGGGGAGGCTGGGGGTGGCGGCGCCGGTTCGGCGTGGCGTGGCCCACCAGCCTTCAGACCAACATCGACACCTACACCGACGGCACCGTCGTGGTATGCCTGGTGGATGCGAAGACGCGCCGCGTGGTCTGGCAGGGCCAGGCGGACGGCGTGATCGGCCTGCCGGTCAGGGATCCGGCCAAGGCTACCCACCGCGTCGACGAGGCGGTCGCGAAGATCTTCGCGAAGTACCCGCCCCGCTCGGCCTGAACCAAGGGAGTCGCGCTCATGCACCGATTGAGAGCGTTGCCGCTCGTGCTCGCGGGCCTCGGCTGGGCCGTTCCGGCGCTGGCGCAGGCATCGCCATGGGTAGCATACAATGCCGCAACCAGGACGGTCACGTTCACGCTCGAGGCCGGCGCGCCGGGCTCGAGCGGGCCGTTCAACTTCGACGGTTACACCAACGGGGCGGCCACGCTGGTGGTGCCGCCCCAGAGCACGGTGGTCATGAATTTCAGCAATCACGACGGTACGCCCCACAGCGCCGAGCTGATCCCCGATCAAGACCCGATGCCGAACATGGGCGGCGATCCCGCGATCCCCGGCGCCTATACCAGGGACGTAACGCAGGGGTTGCCGCAGGGCGGGAAGGACGTGCTGCGGTTCACGGCGCCGAGCAGCGGCAGCTACCGGATCTTCTGTGGTGTTCCGGGGCACGGCCTTTCGGGAATGTGGATCCGGTTCAAGGTAGACCCTGCCGCCAAGTCGCCCAGCCTGATCGCCGGCTAACCCGATCGGGGGAGCACCGGAATCCAATCCGTCCTGCGTCCCGGCTCACAACTTCATGGTTGACGCTGGTCCAAACGCCGGGCGCAGCGTCTCCGCAGCGCCCGGCGGCGTCATGAGCGAGAACGACGGAGTGGTCATGCGAGTGCTAGCTGCAATCCCACTGTCAGCCGTGTTTGGCGCCCTGCTGACGTCTCTTGCAGGCGCCCGGGCGATCGTCGCTCCCCGCGCGGCGGCGGCACACGCCAGCCCGGCGCCGCGGACCCGGGCCGCACAGCCACTCCCCGCCGGGGACGCGCCGGCGTTTCTGCTCGCGTCGGTCCAACCACTCGAGGCTCCCGCGGCCTGGCGCCGGATCTATCACGAGGTGGAGCGGTGCGCCGGGAAGACCGGTGACTACGACGCGATCCGGTGGTCCGTGATGGACGCGCCGCTGCACGGGCCGAAGGGGCCGACCTACGCGTTCACGGTGGGCCGGAGAATCGTGCTGGTGCGGAACGACACGACATATCTCCGGCATGAGATGCTGCACCACGTGCTGGAGCTCGCCGGCTGGCACCCTCGTGCGCTCAAGCCCGGCGAGCACTACACCATCGCCGATCTGCACCCTATGCCGCTGTTCGGGCTGTGCACCGGGGGCCGCTGATGCTGATCGTGGTGAGGTACGATGCCTAGGCCGCGTATCGCACTGGCGCTCGGGAGCGGAGGCCTGAAGGGCATGGCACACGTCGGCGTCCTCCGTGCCCTGGAAGAGGCCGAGATCCGCCCGACGGTCTACGCGGGTTCCAGCGCCGGGGCCCTGGTCGCAGCAGCGGCGGCACACGGTATTGCCGTGGGGGCGATGGAATCGATCGCCCACCGCTTCCGGCGGAAGCCGCTGTTCCAGATCGACTTCTTCAGTCTGGTGCGTCATGGCCTGCGCGCTCAAGCGGTGTACCGGAGCGAACCCCTGCGCGAGCTGTGCGCCGAGCTCTTCGGCGACGTGACCTTCAACGGGCTCAGGACCCCGCTGGTGGTGAGCTCCGTCGATGTGGAGAGCTCGGCCCCGCTGTGGTGGGGAGTGCCCAGTCTGCCCGACGTGCCGGTGGCAGATGCGGTCTATGCCTCGTGCGCGATGCCGGGGCTGCTGCCGCCCGGTCTGGTATGCGGCCGAGTCTGCATCGACGGCGGCGTGCTCGATCCCCTCGCGCTCCGAGCGGTCGCTCCGCTGGCTGACCTCGTGATTGTGGTGATGCTGAACGGCACCGCTCCGCCGGCCCGGGTCTCGCGCACCCTGTCCGCCGCGCCCACCCTCTGGTGGCATGCGCAGGGCATCGTTACCCGCGACCTCGGCCGGCACACGCTCGCGCTGTGGGACGGGCCGCCGCTTTTCGTGATCCGGCCCCACCTCCCCGACGTGCATTCCCTGCGGGGTGCCGATCCGGGCAGAGTGATCCATGCCGGCTACGAAGCTGCGCGAAAGGTCCTCGACCGCTGGGATGGGTTCGCCGTCTCGGCTGGGGACGTCCACCCCACTTTTTGATCGGGCGGCGGATCGAGCAAGGAGGTCAGATGAGACCGCAGCGTCTGGCCGTGATCGACGGCCTCAGTGAAGCTGAAGGGGTGACCTATGACACCGCGCGGGGCGTGTATTTCGTGAGCAATGTGAACGGCTCGGTTGGCGCAACGCGGGAGAAGGGAAATGCGATCTCCCGGAACTGAAATCGTGCTCGCGCCGCTGATCGCCGCCACGGCGGTCGCTATGACGATGCCCGAGCGCAGTTGGACCACGACGCTCGCACCGGTGAGCGAGATGTCGGGCGCGGTCACCGGCGCGGCTGAGCTCGACTCGACCGGGCCCGCAAGGAGCACGGCCAAGATCTCGATCCGGGGCGACCGGCCCGGCGCGATCCGGCCCTGGCACGTGCAGCACGGCCAATGCGGGCAGGACGGTGCAGTGCTGGGGTCCGCGAGCGACTACCCGCCGATCAAGGTCGGCCCCGATGGTACGGGCAGCGCGACCGCGTCGCTCGAGGTCCCCACACCGGCCACCGGCGATTACCTGGTCAACGTCCACGCCTCGGCTGTCGATCTCACCACGATCGTAGCCTGCGGCGATCTCCATTCGTCGGGAAAGTGAATCGAGCCATGCACAGACCGCACTCGTCGACAGCGCGCATCGCGCGCTTCGTCCTTCCGGCCGCCGCCCTGTTGGGCGCCGGGGTGTTGTTCGCTGCCTGCCGTTCTCGCGAGAACGATCGTTCGACCTCGGCGGTTGGAGGCGAGGCGGTGGCGACTGCGCCCCCGTGCGCGAGCGACAACGGCGGCCTTACCCTGCCGGACGGCTTCTGCGCCACCGTCTTTGCCGACAGCATCGGCCACGCGCGGCACCTCGCCGTCTCCTCGAACGGAACGGTGTACGTGAACACCTGGAGCGGCCGTTATTACGGCAACGATCAGCCTCACGCTGGCGGCTTTCTGGTCGCCCTGCGCGATACCAGCGGCGACGGCCGGGCGGACGTGATCGCCCGGTTCGGCGACAGCGTGCAGAGCGGCGGTCATGGCGGCACCGGGATCGCCCTGTACCACGGCGCCCTGTATGCCGAGTCGAACGACAAGATCCTGCGCTATGCTTTGCCGGCGGGAAGCGTCACACCAAGCGGCAAGCCGGAGGTAGTCGTGGATGGCTTGCCGCTCACCGGCGACCACCCGATGCACCCGTTCGCGATCGACTCGAGCGGCGGCCTGTACATGGATCTCGGCAGTGCCACCAATGCCTGCCAGCTCAAGAACCGGATCCCGCTCTCCCCCGGGCATCGCCGGTGCACCGAGCTCGAGACCCGCGGCGGCATCTGGCGCTATGACGCGAACCGCACGGGGCAGCACTTCTCCCCCCGCGAGCGGTACGCGACCGGCATCCGGAACGCGGTCGGGATCGCCGTCGATTCGACCGGCCGCGGACTCTATTCCACTCAGCACGGGAGGGACCAGCTGTTCGAGAACTGGTCCAAGCTCTACACCGCGATTCAGGGCCAGAACTTCCCCTCGGAAGAGCTGCTCCGGGTGGAGACGGGCGCCGACTACGGTTGGCCGGAGTGCTATTTCGACTCGGCCCAGGCGAAGCTCGTGCTAGCTCCGGAATACGGCGGCGATGGCGGCAAGGCGGTCGGGGTGTGCGGGAAGAAGCGGGAGCCCATCGCCTACTTTCCGGCGCACTGGGCGCCGAACGCTCTGCTCCTGTACAGTGGCAGCCACTTCCCGGCGCATTATGGCGGGGGCGCGTTCATCGCGTTCCACGGCTCGTGGAACCGGGCGCCGGGTCCCCAGGGCGGATACAACGTGGTCTTCGTCCCGTTTGCGGGTGGGAAGCCAACCGGCAAGTACGAGGTGTTCGCCGACGGCTTCGCCGGAGCGAACAAGAATCCGGGCCAGGCGGCTCACCGTCCCTCGGGGCTCGCACTCGGCCCCGAGGGCGCGCTCTATATCAGTGATGACCAGCACGGACGCATCTGGCGGGTCGCCTATGGCGGCGGGGCGGCAGTTGCGCACCGACGGGCGGGGGTCGAGACCGGGGCCGCGCCGAAGCCGGTGCCGGCCGAGTCGGCCGGCCCGCCGGAGGGCACGCACCCAGATGCCGGCGCCAACCCGGCCGGGGCGCCGCCGGGTCGCCCTGTTTCGCTGAGCGCGGCCGCGCGTGCCGCCGGCATCACTCCGGCGATGGTCGCGTTGGGCGACAGCATCTACCAGGGCCAGGTCGCCGGCGGCACCTGCGCCGGTTGCCACGGTACCAATGGGAAGGGCACGCCGCTCGCGCCCGACCTCACGGCTAACAAGTGGCTGTGGGGTGACGGGAGCTACAAGTCCATTGTGAAGACGATTCGCGAGGGTGTGGCCAGTCCGAAGCAGCACACCGGCGTCATGCCGCCCATGGGCGGCGCCCAGCTTACGCCCGAGCAGCTGGCTGCTGTCGGCGCGTATGTCTTCATCCTGAGCCACCCTGACGGCGGCTGACGCTCGCAGAGGAGATCACGAAGAGGAGCCGCAGGATGAAAACGCGAAGGATCGGCTCGCTCGCCGTGGCGACGTCGCCCGAACAGGTGAGAGCCAATGCCGCTGCGGCCGACTGGAGGCTGACCAGAGAGGAATTGGCCGAGATCGATGGGATCGCCACGGGGACGAGCAGCATGGCGCGACGCTCGTAGGTGTCTCGGTGCCGCAGCCGCGGCCGCCCCTGGCCACCCGCCCGAATCGCCCGAGCCACAAACCGACGAAGAAGACGATCGCTCCTCCCACGATGACCTGCACGACCGTGCGCCCGAGCAGGCTGCGCATGAAGCGATAACGGATGTACGCGATGGCGAGGAGCTCGACACCAACGACCACGTAGGCTACCGACAGCGCAGTGGCCAGATTGCCCATCAGAAACGGCACCGTATGGAACATCCCGCCGAGTGCCGTACCCACACCGGTGATCGCGCCGCGTATCCACGGATCGCCGCGCCCGGAGACCCTGCCATCGTCGGATAGCGCCTCAGCGAGCCCCATGCTGATCGCCGCGCCCAATGCGGCTGCGAGCCCCACGAAGAGCGCGCTCCTGGTCGACCCCGTGAGCTCCGCGGTAGCGAAGAGCGGTGCCAGCGTCGACACCGAACCGTCCATGAGCCCGAGCAAACCGGGCTGAACCACCTGCAGGACGAGGCGCTGATCCGCAGGGCTTGATGCGGGCATCGCGGTGGCGCTGGTGGCGATTAGCGGCGCGTCACGTCTCGTAGCCCTCGCGCAGCTCCCGCAGGAAGCTCGGATGGGCCCACAGCAGCAGCAACGCGAAGACCACGTCGGCGGCGGCGTGCGCCAGGAGGAACGCCCCCCAGGCAACGCCGAGGGGAGTCTTTCGATTCCCCGTTCTGGGGAGCACCTGGGTCCAAGTGCCGCGAGCCGGGGCCCGATACGTTCGGGGCGGTGACCGAAGACTGCTTTGCTAACGAGGAGAGACTCAGCGAATGCGCACGAACTTGCCAACCCGTCCGCTGGGAACCAGCGGCCTCGACATCACCCCGGTGGGCTTCGGCGCCTGGGCCATAGGCGGCGGCGGATGGAGCTTCGGCTGGGGCCCGCAGGATGACACGGCCTCGCTCGCTGCGATGCGCCGCGCGCTCGAGCTCGGTGTCAACTGGATCGACACCGCCGCAGTCTATGGCCTGGGCCACTCAGAGGAGCTGGTCGGTCGCCTGCTGCGGGACGTGCCGCAGGCCGATCGGCCGTACGTGTTCACCAAGGGCGGCCTGGTCTGGGACGACCGGGATCGCATGGTCGAGCCGCGCCGGGTGCTCAAGCCGGAATCGATTCGCACCGAGGTGGAGGCCTCCCTCCGCCGGCTGGGGGTCGAGCG
>JBIOTT010000120.1:0-13975 GCA_044866195.1 Gemmatimonadales bacterium | reverse complement strand
ACACGGCGAACGTTAGCGTAGGCCCACGCCTGCGTACCGCCGGAGAGAGCACGGTCTCCGGCGACTGCGCCGGCACGAGCGCCCGAGCGAACTCGGCCATGCTGCCGAAGCGGTCAGCCGGCACTGAGGCGAGCGCCCGCTGGAGTGCCTGGTCGAGTGCCAGCGTCACGCTTGGGCGTACCTGACGCACGCTCGGCACGGAGCCGCTCAGTTGCTTCGCAATGATCGCCTGCAGGGTGCGGTGATCCGGCGGTGGTAGCCGCCGCGATCTTGGCCTCCGTCAAATCGCGGCGCCCGGCGCCGCCACGCCTCGAACCCCGACGGACGGAGGACCCTATGGATATGCACCTGCTCGGCCGGCTCGGCGTTGCAGCCGTTGCCCCACTCCTCGTGCTCACCGCGTGCCAGAGCGAGACCCCGACTGCACCGCCCGCCGCCCGCGCGGCGCCCAGGATGAACCGCGTCGCTCAGTCAGCGGGCACGATCGCCTTTTCCGCCCACTTCGAGGGCAGCAGGGAGGTCTACACGGTGCGCCCCGACGGCTCCGCCTATACTAGGGTCACCAACAATCCGGCGGTCGACACCCACCCCGCCTGGGTCGGCAGTCAGCGGCTGGTGTTCGTACGCGAGCCCTCGTACTCGGCGGACGTCGATCTGTACTTCATCAACCCAAACGGCTCGGGTGAAGCCCCGGTCAGTCGCGGCCAGCTCGTCGATGTGTGGCAAGAGATGTGGCCTGCCGTGTCGCCGGATGGCAGCAAGATCGCCTTCCAGAGCGGAGGGGACGTCTGGGTGATGAACTCGAGCGGGGCCGGGCGCGTCAAGTTGACCGCCTGGGGCGGGTACGACGGCGAGCCGACCTGGTCGCCCGATGGTTCCAGGATCGCTTTCACCAGCGACCGGGACGGCGATCTCGAGCTGTGGATCATGAACGCCGACGGCACCAATCCGGTCCAGCTCACCGACAACGACGTGGATGACTACGCGCCCGACTGGTCGCCGAAGGGCGAGGCGATCGCGTTCACGGTGGTCCCTCCGGGCGGCGGGTGGGACGGATCTAACATCTGGATGATCAAGCCGGACGGATCGGGGCTCACTCAGCTTACGGATGACCCCATCAGCGACCGCTATCCGACCTTTTCGCCGGACGGACGCCGCATCGCGTTCATCAGCGATCGGACGGGCCACGGCGACATTTACACGATGAAGACCGACGGGACGGACCTGCAGCAGGTCACCGCTACTGACCACCAGGAAGACGCGCCGGCCTGGAGCCGGTAAATTGGAGGGCGAAATCGGGGACGGCCAGCGGCTATTCTTGACCCCAAGGCGACGCCGCCTACATTGGGTCTTGTCCCCCGCTTCAGGTTCCTGGCTCAGGGCTCAGCGCCCCTCGAAAGAGCGCTCCCTAACGCCCCTCAAAGGAACGACCGATGACCGCGCCATCGCCCCCCGCCCTCACTGGGCCCACGGAGGTTCCGCCCTCCGAGTTCGCGTTGTACCTGACTACGACGAAGAAGAAGCCGACGTTCCTAGGTTGGCTCCTCGGCATTGGTTGTGTCGTGAGTCGGGGATCAAACCGCTCCGTCGCGACGACCCGAGCCCGGCTCTTCCGCACCAAGGGTGGCCAGTTGATCTGGGCGACCGATCGCGTCAGCGGTCCACTGGAGCCAGGCGAAGAGCCGTCGTCGGAGCAGATCGAGCACGCTGACGCGGCTGTGTGGAACACCGCCGACCGCGCTTGGCGATTCCGCCCGCGCCAAAGCAGAGAGCTGTTGCGGGCGACCACGCTCGCATGGGAACAGGCGGCGCTGGTGGACACGGCGATCGGAACCGAGCTCTCCCGATAGGTCGAGTAGCCGACAGTTCTCAGGGCCCATCTCGAGCGCCCCGCCGAGGCTTTCGCGGTGGGGCGCTTCGTTATGGCCCGTCATCGCATATGCGATGTCTCGGCCAGCGGAACGATCAGGCGACGCTTCGTCCCCGGCTCGGCCGGAAGCCGGTCGACCCATTCGACCGCCACCCGAATCTGCGGTGGCACCGCTGCCTGGAGAGCGGCACGGACGACCTCGCCGAGGCGGGTCGCGTCGCTCCCCTGTCCCGGCGCAATGGCACGAACCTGAAGGCGGTCGATGTCGATCTGGACGATGTCGTAACGAAGCGTGCCCGCGACTCGTTCGATGGCGCAGGTCAGCGCGTACGGCGACAGGCACCGCCCGGCAAGCTCCAACGTCTCCGCCTCACGTCCCGCTACAAGGCCCAGCAGCGGCAGCGCCAAACCACATGGACAGGAGTCAGAGCAGAGGCTCCCGCGGTCGCCCGTGCGATATCGGAGCAGCGGCATCGCTTGATTCACCAGGACGGTGACCACGATTGCGCCCTCCTCGCCCGCGGGCAACGCACAATCGGCCTGATCCAGGACTTCAACTAACAGGACGTCGCTGTTGATGTGCATGGCTCCGGACCGACACTCCCACGCGATCTCCTTGGTTTCGGAGGTCCCGTAGATGTCATAGACGCGGCAGTGATATGCCGAAGCCAAGCCACGCCGGACCCCAGGAAGCAGGAGCTCGCCGCTAGTGAAGACGAGCTGAGGGCGTATGCAGGTGCCGGTCGCCTCGGCGGCGACCGCGACGTCGAGAAGCGCGGAAGGCCAGCCGCACAGGACGCGGGGCCCGAAGTCCGCGAGCGCGGCCGCGATCTCAGAGGCCGGTTTCAGGGCGCTGAACCCCCGGAGCCGCGCCATCCGCCCCGGTAGGGAATGGCGGATTCCCCGAGGTGGAACCGGCTCGAGCACCGCTGTCCTGAGGCCGGGATGGGCCCCGCAGACAGCCCGTGCCCTGAGCTTGACGAGGTACTTGAGCATCGCCCAGGCCCGGGCATCGAAATACGCCTGAAACGGTTCGTCCGTCGAGCCGGACGAGAGGGAGGTACGCCACGAGCGCACCCGCCGGCCGCCGAACAGCGCGTCGTCGCCAGCGGCCAATAGCTCTGCCTTGGTGACCGGCCGAAGACTGCGCAGCGCAGCGATGGGATCCGGCTCTCGCAACGGCAATCGCGGCCGGTAGAATGGCGTGTTGGCGGCCGCCCGAAGGGTGTCGCGCAGGCGACGAAGGGCAACAACCTCGAGCGCACGAGCATCGCGACGCAGGGCGCGAAACATCGCCCCGGCTTCCGACGCGAGCCAGAAACCAACGCTCACGACGCAGCGGCGGCGGACGCGATGCCTGGTTTCGCGAGACGCCGGTGACGCATGGCGTCGTGGTACGCCTCCAGGTATTGCTCCACGACATGATCCCAAGACAGGCGAACCTTGGCCTCGTTGCGGTTCCAGGCGCCCATACGCGCCCGACCAGGGCCATCATCGGCGAGGCGACGGATTGCCTCCGCCAGCGCGCACGGATCGCGGGGGGGTACCAGAACCCCACCAGCACCGTGGTCGACGAACTCCGGGATGCCGCCAACCCGGGTTCCCACGACGGGAAGCCCGGAGGCCATCGCCTCGGCAAACACATTGCCGAACGCTTCCTGGTACGGCGCCAACGTGAACAGGTCCGCCTCGCGATACCGTCCCGTCACTTCGTCGTGGCTCAGCGCTCCGGAAAACCGCACGTGAGCGCTCACGCCGAGGCGTTCGGCAAGCCCTCGTAAGCCACGTTCTTGGGGACCGCTTCCCACGATCTCGAGATGGACCTTTCCAGGCTCGAGCAACGCCAGCGCCTGCAGCAGCTCCGGCAGCCCCTTGCGCTGGACCAGCCGCGCCACCGCCAGACACCGGACCGGAGCGCTCATCGGTGGCCGCGAAATCTCTGATGGCCGGAACCGCGCGAGGTCGACGCCGTTGTGGATGACCCGATAACTCAGTGCGGGGTCCGTTACTCGGGCCAGCCGCCCCAGGCTCTCGGAGAGTGCGACGACTCGATCGGCGCGCCGCCAGAGCCAGCGGGTAAGCGGGCGGAGTGCCTGGTGCGCGGCTCGTAATGATGTCCGTGTGGGGTCATACCCTGGAACGTCGGACCCTCGAAGCGAGATCACGATCGCTGTGTCCCGAAAGTCGAGCAACGGGATCAACGCCCCGGTTGGCAGCGAGAAAAAGAAGTGCGCCACGTGGTAGCGATTCGATCGGAGGAGGCGCCGTGCCACCGGCAAGGCCGCGCCGAGGTAGGCCGGGACAGCCCCGATGCCGGCGTCGTGCACGCCCTTTCTCCTGCACCGAACCGGGTAGATCGTCAGCCGAGGCGCGGCGGCTGGTGGGTTGAGCGGGCTTCCGCTCGTCAGAACGTGAACGGTCGCGCCCAGTCCGGCCAAGCGATGTGCCAGCGCGGCCGTGGCGACCCCGGCGCCTCCACCCAGCGGCGGATATTCGTAATTCAGCAGGAGCACGCGAAGGTTCTCCGGTTCGGTCGGGAGCGAACCGACTTCGCGTACCAATGGAGGCTGGGGTGGCGCCATACCCCAGCAATGTGCGAGCTGATGGAAGGTCAAGCTAGGTGTCGCCAGCCGGCTCCCCGCAATGGTGCAGGATGGCGTGCCCCGGTACAGGAAAGCAGATTTCCCGGACCCCGTTGCTCCGGATCGCCATGCTGGATCTGCTCGAACGCCTCAACGCGGCCCTGGCCGGTCGCTACGTCGTCGTGCGCGAGATCGGGCGCGGAGCGACCGCTACCGTGTTTCTGGCGCAGGATCTGAAGCATCATCGCCACGTCGCGGTGAAGGTCCTCAGGCCGGAGGTGGCAACGGCGCTCGGCGGAGAGCGCTTCCTGCGGGAGATCGAGATCGCCGCCAACCTCACCCACCCCAACATCCTTCCCATTCATGATTCGGGCGATGCCGGGGGAGCGGCGTATTACGTCACGCCCTATCTCGAGGGTGAGTCCCTGCGGGACCGCCTCGGTCGGGAGGGGCCCCTCGAACTCACCCTGGCCCTGCGGATTACCCATGAGGTCGGCGACGCGCTCGGCTACGCTCACGCCCGTGGGCTGATTCACCGCGACATCAAGCCGGGCAACATTCTGCTTGCCGGAGACCACCCCCTGGTCGCGGACTTCGGCATTGCCCGGGCGATCGAGGAGGCTGTGTGGGAGCCGCTGACCGAGACAGGAATCGCCATCGGCACTCCCGGGTACATGAGCCCTGAACAGGCGACGGGGGAGCGACACCTCGACGGCCGATCCGACCTTTACTCTCTCGGATGCGTGCTCTACGAGATGTTGGCTGGCAAGCGGCCCTTCGACGGTCCCTCTCCGGGGGGAATCCTCGCGCAGCAGTTGAACAGCCCTCCGCCGGTCCTCCCCGCCCAGCCCGACGTTCCGGATCGGGTCTCGCGGGCGATTCGCCGCGCGATGGCTACACGCCGAGACGACCGCTTTGCCTCGATTTCGGATTTCCTGGCTGCGCTCGAGCGCGGTCACGAGGTCCCGACGGTGCGGGTGCGGCCCATGTCGTTCCGCCGAGGCAGGCGGCCGGCGCTGCTCCTCGGCGCCGCGCTTGCCGCCGGTGCCGCGCTGATTGGCGGCCTCCGCTGGTTTCGCGCGGCGGCACCGATTGACGCCTCCGTCGTTGCGGTGATGCCGTTCCGCGTGGCGGCCGCCACCTCGGAGCTGGACTACCTTCGCGAAGGTATAGTCGACTTGTTCGACGCCAAGCTGGGTGACTACGGCACGCCAAGGGCCGTCGATCCCCGCGCGGTCCTGCACGCCTGGAGGCGCGCAGGCGGTGGACCGGCGAAGGAGCTCGATGCGGCGGCGGCTCTGAGGGTCGCGAGAGCGTTGGGGGCCGGCCAACTCTTGCTTGGCGGCGTGGTGGGTACGCCGGGACGAGTGGCCATCAGCGCCACGCTGTTGGCCGTTCCTGATGGCCGGCGATCGGCGGCAGCGAGCGTCGAGGGTCCCCCCGACTCCCTATCGGTCATGATCGACCATCTGGCCGCAAAGCTGCTGGCTCTGCGCGGACGCGAAGGGGAGCAGCGCCTCGCGACCCTTACCAGCTATTCTCTGCCGGCGCTGCAGGCCTACCTCGCCGGCCAAGCCATGTACCGCCGGGGTGAATACGCCGTGGCGGCCCGGCACTTCGACCGGGCACTCGAGCTGGATTCCACCTTTGCCCTTGCAGGTCTGGGCCTGACCGCCTCAGCGGGGTGGCTGGCGGACTGGCCGGCCACTCACCGCGGCCGCCGGCTCGCGTGGACCGCTCGCGCGCGGCTCGGTCGGCGTGATCAGGCACTTCTTGCGGCGTACGCCGGGCCGAATTACCCGGTCGGGCCCACCTACGCTGATCAGATCGCTTCCTGGGAGCTCGCGACCCAGGCAGCCCCGGACCGAGCCGAGGCCTGGTTCGAGCTCGGCGATTTCCTGTTTCATCAAGGACCCTACCTGGGCCTGGCCGGCGCGCACCGTCGCGCCGGAGCGGCCTTCGAGCGTGCGCTCGCCGTCGACTCGACCTACGCCCCTGCAATCGAGCACCTCATCGAGCTCGCGGTGCTTGGGCGCAATGCCCGGCAGCTTCGCCAGCTCGCGGAGCTGTACGTCACCCAGGCTCCGGAATCCGAGCTCGTCGGTTACATACGGTGGCGCGTGGCGGTGGCGCTCGGTGACAGCGCGGCCGTGCGGAACGTGCGCGGCGAGTTCGACCGGATGGGCAGCCGGAGCCTCCAACGAATCGTGGGCGTGGCCCAGCTCGACGGCGTGGATCTGGCCGACGCCGAATTGGCGGCGACCATTCTGGAGAAGCGTGGCGGGAACCGGGGGGAGCGGGATGCCGTGCTCGAGCTGTTCGGGCGTCTTCGGCGAAACCAGGGACGCCCACAGGCCGCTCGGGCGCTGGACGAATCCCCCGGCGCCTCCCGCCCTTTGGTCGAGACTCAGGCGCGTCGCATCATGGACGCGCTCTACTACGGGGGAGACGCTGAGTCTGCGGCCAGAGCGGCGCGCCAGCTCGAAACCATGCAGACCCGGGACCCGCGGCTGGAGCACCTTGGGACGTGTTGGAGGGAGCAGTGGCGTTTGGCGCATGGTGATACCACCAGCACCACTGCGAGCGTCGCCCGGCTCAGGGCCATTGCCGACTCTGCTCCACTCGAGGGCTGGCATCCGGCACCCAAGGGCCAGCCTGACCTGTGCGCCACGATCCTCGAAACGACGCTCGCGGGCGCCCGGACAGGTGAAGTCGGAGCCACACCTCCAGTCGAAGCCATCGATTACCTGGACTCTCTCATGCGGACGGGGCCGATCGGAGACGGCGAGCGGCTGCCCAATCTCTTGATCGGCCGGTGGAAAGCCGCGCGGGGCGACGCGCGGGGCGCCCTGCAGGCCATCAGGCGGCGGCCGTACAGCTGGCGGACTTCCGACCTCCATTTTTTGGGGGGCTACCTGCTGATGGAGGGGCGCTTAGCGTCGGCGGTCGGCGAGTGGGAGGCTGCGGCTCGCGCTTACCGTCATTATTTGGCGCTCCGGGCGGCTCCGGAGGCAGCCCTCGTGGCCGAAGCGCGGCAGGTGCGTGCCCAGCTGGACAAGCTCACTGAACACCGACGGGTGGCTGCTGGCGGCCCTTACGCCGCCACCCGTCGCAAGAGCCACATGCGGGCGGCCTCCACCTCCGCATCATGGGCCAGCGCCCACGCCTCACCCGCGGTCTCGCCGTAGCGGGCGGATAGCAGCTCCTGGGTGAGCACGCGCTCGACCCACTTTGCCAGTGCGGGCGTTACCGCGGCCGGCACCGACAACCCCGCGAGCAGCGTGTCCGCCGTCTGCTTGCTCGGCGTTGCGGTCGAGTCGGTCCGGTGCGACTCGGTCCAGTCGGCCAGCCGATCGCCAACCCGGGCCCACGTGGCGCGCCTCAAGACCGCGAGCGCGCTGCGGGGCGGGGCGAGTGTCGTGTCAGGCGCCAGCGCTGCGTCCGGCATGATTCCGCCCGGATGCTTGGCGTCGGGGTCGAGGGTCGAGTCCGCCTGCGCGCCCCGATCGATGCCGCGGCCCGCCGGAGTGTACCAGCGTGCCACGGTGAGCTTCACCGCCCAGCCGTCCGGAAGCCGGACGGTTTCCTGCACCGAACCCTTCCCATAGCTCTGGCGACCGAGCACCACCGCGCGGTGCGCATCCTGAAGCGCCCCTGCCAGTATCTCCGACGCGGAAGCCGATAGTCCGTCTACCAGGACCGCGAGCGGGAGGGTCGGGTACTGGGGCGGCGCATCCGCCCGGGCCCGCTGGGCCGGTGTGCCTGGCCTGGTGCGCACCTCCACCAAACCTGAGCCCGAGGGAAGGAACAGTTGGGCGATACCGAGCCCCTCCTCGAGGAGCCCGCCCGGGTTGCTGCGAACATCGAGCACGAGGCCGCGAGCGCCGGCTGACACCAGCGCGTCGACCGCGTTTGCGACCTCGGCCGTCGCCCCCTCGCCGAACTGCCGCAGTCGCACCACTCCGATCCGGTCTTTCAGCAGTGCCACCCCACCAACGCTGGGGATCGCCACTGCGCCGCGCACCAGCGCAACCGAGCGCGCACGCCCGGCCCTCACCACGCTGAGCCGGGCGGTCGAGCCGTCGGGGCCCCGAATGAGCCGGACTGCAGAGTCCGCCCGGAGACCTACCAGCGAGCGTCCGTTGACCGCGACGACCCGGTCGAATGCGACTAGCCCAGCCTTGGCGGCCGGGCCGCCCGGGAGGACGCTGGCGAGGTACACCGTGTCCCGGCGTACGGCGAGCCGCGCGCCGATGCCCCCGAAGTGCTGGCCGGCCGCCACCAGAAAGTCCCGAAAAGCCCGAGGGGAGAACAGGACCGTGTGTCGATCGCCCAGCGAAGCGAGGAGCGCCTCGGCGGTCTTGAACCGCGCCAGTGAGTCGGGCGGGACCCGAGTCACATACCGATCGGCGACTGTGGCCCGGAGAGCATCGAGCACACGGCGTGGAACGGCGGTGTCACTCTGAACCCCAGTCGGGGCAGCGGTGTCGCTCTGAGATACGGCTCTGGCCGGGACGGCCACCGCAAGGGCGAGCAGAAGAGGCCGATACATAGCCAAGTCCTCCCAAACTTGGGGCACCAGCGCGGCACGGATAACCGCCTTGGCAGGCCGGTGTGCACGAACCGGGCCGGCCAGGCTCAAGCGTGGGGCCGGAAATGCCGAGACCTGTTCGGAGGGGGATCGAATGGGCGCTCGACTCGTCCTCTCGTCGCGCCGGTGATCCGGGTCGCGCCGGCCGTGGTCGTGATCGGCCTGATCCTGCTGGTATCGGCGGCAGCGGCATGGGAGGCGTTCAACCATCTGCGCGAAGCCCGGCTCGAGGCCCTGCGTGCGGACTGCGGTGCAGCTCAAGTCCGTCCTTGCGCTCCGCCGACGGCGAGTCCAGCGCCTGCTGGACGACCACGTGGCGCCCGAGATCCAGGCCGAGCTGGTGCACGAAATCGGGGTTTTCAACGGGCTCGAGGACGAGCTCGATCGGTTGGACGCGGACTGCCGTCGAGCTGGACGGCATGCTCATCCGCCCCGCCCGGCGGGCGACGGCTGAATAGGCAGCCGGCTAGGGTCGCTCCCTTCCTGGAGGTCGGACCGGGGTGGCCGGGTGACTGCCGGTGGTCAGAGCCCCTGCGGGAACGAAATTGGCACTGCCGAGCTCGCTGGGACGCTTGCTCGCGGCAAAGCCCTGGCCGGTGAGCGCGCGTGCCTGGCCGGCATTCAGCCCCTGGGGTAACGCGAGGCCCGCAAGCTGCTGGTCGGAAGCCCAGGCACTCAGCCGGGCGTGGACTTGGCGCAGGGCGGCGTCCGCCGGCAGTCCACGGTCCATCAGGCTGGAGATGACCAGCAAGGGGACGGCCAGGGACCGGCCGGAAGGCGCCGACTGCGCGAGATCGCCCAGGGCACCACTGGCCAGCCCCTTTCGGAGCGCGGTGGCCGCGGCATCGATCTCCTCGTCGGCGGCTTCGCCTCGTCCGCTCGCTCTCAGGATGAGTCGGGCCGAATCGAGCCGCTCGGCGTACTCGTCGATTGCCTCTGCGACCCGGTCCGGCGCAATGCCTTTGGCCGACAGCTCGAGCGCCCGCTGCTCGAGGGTCGCCGCCGGAAGCCCGCGAGCGCGTGCTTCCTCGACCCGGCTTTGCACCCGCTCCGCGGCGGCCACTGGCAGCATCCGCGCGAGCTTGTCGGAGGGGCCCGGAGCCTGAGCGACGACGCTCCCGGCCTTACCTGGGAGCACCAGGAACCCCGCGCAGATCCAAGCAAGCCTCGGTCGCATGTCGCCCCGCATTCGAAGGTCCTCGCACGAGAGACCCGTGACGCCCCTCACACCGTCACGCGCCAACCAACCTGTTACTCGACGACCAGAATCCCCACGACCCCCCCGAAATCGTCATTCAGGGCCGGGACGCCCGGCGGCACGCCCCAGGTTCCCTGATTCACCCGGAGGTTCATTCGGTGGGTGCCTCTGGGGATGACCAAAACCGCTGTCCACTCGTCGCTGGAGCCCTTCCGCAGCGCAACCGGCTCCCAATCAGTGAAGTCTCCCATCACCTCCACCGATGTGGCGCTGGGCGCGCGCACCCGGATGAGTCGGGCTGGCGCGGTCATGGTGCTGACCCTAAAGTCCGGGACTACCGGTCGGGCCAGCGGCTGCAACAGGCGATACTCCTGCGCTTCCACTCCGCTCGGTGTGGGCGGCCGCCGGGTCGCGATCCGGATGCTGAGCGAGAGATAGCTGGCTCCGGGGAAGTCCTGCGCGACATCGGCAGGGTAGGAGCCGCCGGCAGCTACGATGGCCAGGCGCCGACTCAGCCAGTAGGCGGCCGTGGCGCCGCCCCAGACGCTTCCGTCGGCGCCATTGGGTTCGAACCACGACCGAGTCCCTCCGTAGCCGCCGATCTCGAGGGGGCCGTGAACCAGGCGGGCAGTGATCTGGCTGTCGAAGAAGCGAAGGTCTGGCCCGACCCAGTTTGGCGCGGCACTCAACACGGCGGTGACAGCCCCGAAGCGGGCCCAGCCGGCAGCCTCTACCACCCCGGTTGTCTCCCACACGGTGCCCTCATAGGCACGGCCCACTGCGCCCCCCACCCAGAGCCCCCGCCGTGCGCCGCCCCAATGCAGGCGGATCTGCCCCAGCGCCTCGGCGCTCTTGTTGCCGTCGTCGTCGGTGCTGCCCGCCAGCGTCGCCCCCAGCTCCGCTTGGACGCGGGAGCCGCGCGGCACAAACACCGAGCCGGTCGTGGTGCCCTGGAGCGTCCAGCCACCCCCGCCGAAGCGGGAGAACACACCGTTGGCCAGCAGGGAAGCGTTGGGACGGAACAGTTGGAAGGCCGGCGAGACGCTGTATGCAGTGATGCCGGGAAGCGCGGTGTACCCGATGCGAGTGACGCCCGCGTCGACAGAGCCGACGGTTTGAGCCGCCGCTCGTGCGATCGGAAGGGGGAGGACGAGAGCGAGAACCGCGAGGCGGATGCATCTCGGCACGAGCTAAGGATAACTCGTGTCGGCTTACGGGCGGTTCTGGGGGTTTCCTCTCGGCTCCTTGGGCCCTTTGCCGGGAACTCCTGGCGGCGGCCCGCCGCCGGCCGACCGGGCCTCTGCGCTGGCCACGCGGGCGCGCACTGCCGCAGCCGCCCCCGGTGGAGCGCCGGCCCCGATGTCGCGCGCGACACCGCGCTCGAGGCCGGTATAATCGGCATCGCTGGCACCGCCCTGGGCCAGGTGGAGGATCACGGTCGCGGCCGTGTCGACCGGAACGCCCCGCGCTATCAGATCTGACAGCACGGCGAGCGGGACCGAGAGCCCCGCCTTTCCGCGCACCCCCTTGATTCGCTTGAGCGTTTCAGGACCGGCGCCCGCGCGAATCGCGCCCGCCCCGGCGATGACATCGCCATCGGGCGCAGCAGGCCCAAGCGCGAGCCGGGCCGCCCGCAGGTCGGCCGTGAGGTTCCGCAGCGCGGCCACGATCCGGTCGCCGCTGGCCCGCTTGGTCGCCCCTTCCAGGGCCTTGTCGACCATCGGCTCGGTCGGGAGACCTGCGGAGCGGGCGGAATCGAGCAACGCCGCCACGGCCATGCGGGTGGCCGGGTCGAGGCGGGCCTCCAGCCGGGGGTCCTGCGCCCCGAGCGTGGGCACCGCGGCCAAGCTGATGGTGAGTACGAGAGCGTATCTCACGTGCTCTTGCCACCCACGAAGATGACCGAATTGGGCGACCCGAAGTCGTCGGTAACGGCTCGAGGTGCCGCAGGATCGGGCCGCCAATCCTTGCCGTCGACCACGAACGCGTACTGATGCGCGCCGGAACGGAGCGGCACGTTCACCGACCACACACCGCCAGCGGCTTCGGCCTGGAGGGGCGTGCGGTTCGGGTCCCAGTCGTTGAAATCGCCGACCACGGCCACGGTGGACGCCTGAGGCGCCACCAGAACGAACTGCACTATTTCGGTGCCGGGCTCGACCGGCCCAACCCCAATCTCAGAAACCGGCTGCCCCGTCGTCGTCGACCGGGGCCCCAGCGACAGCGTTCCCACCACGACCAGTGCGGCCAGGCCGGCAGCGCAGGCGACGCCGACAAGCGGCGAGACCCGCACCGGCCGGGGCTCAGTCCACCAGCGGAGCGCTTCCCTCCAAGGCCGGCGAGCGGCCCGACGGACCTGGGCCATGACGCGCGCATCGAAACCCGGATCCAGCCGTATCGGACCCCGGAGCTCGTCAACCACCCGGGCAATCAGCTCGTCATGGTCATCGTCAAGCATGCTGGACCTCCCCCAACAACACCCGCAGGCGCTCGCACGCGCGCTTTACTCGCATCTTCAGGGCGGAGATGCCTGCCCCGGTAAGGGCGGACATCTCCTCGTAGCTCAGATCGTCGACGTGCTTCAGCAGGAACGCCTCCCGCTGGTCGGGCTCGAGCCGGCTGAGTGCGCGGTAGATCTCTTCCCGCCACTCTCGCCGTTCCGCCGGGTGCTCCGCGGAGGCCTCGCCCAGCGCCACCTCATCCCGGATGAACGTCCGGGCCCGCCGAGCCCGCCGGGCGCCGGCCGTCCGGCAGCGGTTCGCGAGAATCCGGAACAGCCATGCATCGAATCGCGCCGGGTCGGCGCACTGGGCCAGCGACCGGTACGCCCGGACGAACGCGTCTTGGAGCGCCTCCTCCGCGTCCTCCCGCTCACCCAACATGTGGACGGCGAACCGCGCGTATCGCTCGCGATACCGAGCCACCAGTGCTCCGTAAGCTTCCGCGTTTCCGTCCAGCACTTGGCGGATGAGGGCAGGGTCGGACCGATCCGTCACCGGGGTACAGACTCCGTGAGAGGGCAGGGGGTCACGGGGCGCTAAACCTTTCACATCACGCAAGATACTGCAGTAGTCCGCCGGCTCGGGAGGTGTGACCGTCCTGGCGGGCGGGGAGTCTGTACCCGGACCCGCCTACGGGAGCTCGATCATGCTTGGCACTCGCACCGCAGCCGCTTTCGCCCTCGCCTCGGCCTTGGCCCTGGGCGGTTGCGGCGACTCGCAGGGGCCTGGGACCGCGCGCTTCTCGGTCAAGCTGACCGATGCCGCCGGGCCGTTCAAGACCGCCAAGGTCACGATTTCCGAGGTGTATCTCCAGGGGAGCGGCGGCAAGACCACCCTCAGCAGCACGCCGGCTACGGTCAGTCTGCTCGAGCTGCAGAACGCCACCTTCGACTTAGTAAAGGACGCCGAGGTCCCGACCGGGAGCTACAGTCAGCTCCGCTTGGTGGTGACCGGGGGTTACGTCGAGCTCCAAGACGGCAGCATCTTCGCATCCTCGCCGGATTACGAGGGGCTCCCTGCCGGCGCGACCGTCACTGGCGAGCTCCGGATGCCGAGCCTGGCGCAGAGCGGGATCAAGGTGACGCTGCCGGGAACCGCGCTCGAGGTGACCGGTCCCCAGAAAATCGTGCTGCTCGACTTCGACGTGTCGCAGAGCTTTGGTCAGGAGGCGGGCAACTCGGGCGCCTGGGTGATGCACCCGGTGATCAAGGGGGCGGAGATCGAGACCACCGG
>JBIOTT010000119.1:0-8368 GCA_044866195.1 Gemmatimonadales bacterium | reverse complement strand
CCGCAGGACTACATCGTGGACCAGCAGCCGGGCATCGACGAGCCCATCGGCATGACGGGCAGCCGGCTCGAGGCCGAGGTGTACCTGGTGACGGTGCTCTCGAGCGTGCTGCAGAATCTCCGCCGCTGCGTGGAGCGGGCCGGCTATCACGTGGGGGAGTTCGTGCTCGAGCCGCTGGCGGGCTCGCTCGCGGTCCTCACGCCGGATGAAGTGGAGCTGGGGTGCGCTCTGGTCGAGCTGGGCGGCGGCTCCACCAACGTCGCGGTTTTCCATAGCGGAAAGGTCCGCCACACCGGATCGCTGTTGTGCGCTGGCGGCCACGTCACAGCGGATATCATGCATGGCTTCCAGGTTACCCAGCAGGAAGCGGAGCGGCTCCGCGAGCGGCACGGCGGCGCGTTCGAGCCGCTGGTGCCCGAGGCCGACCTGGTGGAGCTGCCGTCCACTCCGGGTCAGGGTGCGCGCACCGCGCAGCGATACATGCTCGCGCACGTGATGCGGATGCGCTTTCAGGAAATCCTGGAGTTCGCCTTGGACGAGATCAGTCGCGCGGGGTATCACCAGCGGCTACCCGCCGGCGTTATCTTGACCGGAGGTGGCGCGTTGACCCCAGGTATCGTCGAGCTCGCAAGAGAGGTCTTCGCGATGCCGGCCCGGGTCGGCGTGCCGGGCCAGCGACTCCGCGGGCTCGCGGACAGCGTCGAATCTCCGAGAATGGCAGTCGCGGCGGGCTTGGCACTCTATGGCGCCCGCCAGGTCGCCCTGGGCAGCGGGTTCGGCTCAGGCGGCCGGCGCTCGCCTGCGGTTGAGAAGGTTTTCGGTCCCGTCAAGCGCTGGCTCCAGGACTTCTTCTGAGTCGAACCGAGGGAACCCGCCATGATCTTTGAGCTGGAAGACACCGGCGTACCGCAGAACGCCAAGATGAAGGTGGTCGGCGTCGGCGGCGGGGGCGGCAACGCCGTCAACCGCATGATCGACGAGCGCTTGCTCGGGGTGGAGTTCATCTCGATCAACACCGATGCGCAGGCGCTTCGGATGTCCAAGTCGGACATCAAGATCCAGGTTGGTCGGAAGCTCACTCGCGGCTTGGGTGCCGGGGCTCGGCCGGAGATCGGCCGCCAGGCAATCGAAGAGAACAAGGACGAGGTGGCCCAGGCCGTGCAAGGCGCCGACATGGTCTTCGTGACCTGCGGCATGGGCGGTGGCACCGGCACCGGCGCTGCCCCCGTCGCCGCCCAGCTGGCCCGCGAAGCCGGGGCCCTCACCGTCGGCATCGTCACCAAGCCCTTCCTGTTCGAAGGTCGCCGCCGGATGCGCCAGGCCGAGACCGGCATTGCAGAAATGCGAAAAAATGTCGATACCATGATCGTGGTGCCCAACGAGCGGCTCCTGGCCGTGGTGGGCAAGGGCATCCCCTTCCAGGATGCGCTCAAGAAGGCTGATGAGGTCCTGCTCCATGCCACGCAGGGCATCTCGAGCCTCATCACCTCGACCGGCATCATCAACGTGGACTTTGCGGACGTCCGGACCATCATGCAGAACGGCGGCGCCGCACTGCTTGCCACCGGAATCGGCCGGGGCGACAACCGGGCACTGGAGGCGGCGCAGCAGGCCATCTCGAGTCCGCTGCTCGACAGCGTCTCAATCACCGGCGCGCAGGGCGTCCTCATCAACATCATCGGCGGCGAGGACCTCACCCTGGGCGAGACCACGCAGATCAACGACGTCATTCATGATGCCGTAGGCGAAGAGGCAGAAATCATCTTCGGCGCGGTCACCGACCCGGCGATGCAGGGCGAGATACGGGTCACGGTGATCGCCACCGGATTCGATCGCGCCCTTACCGGCGAGACTCCCGCCGCTGGGGTCCGCCCGACCCGGCCCGGTGTGCTTGATTTTGCGCGCCGGACCGCGGCCCAGGCAACGGTTCAACCGAAGGCTGCACCAATTGCGCCCAAGCCGGTCTCGCCCCCGGCGGCCGCTGATGTTCCGGACATGGAGATCCCCACCTTTATCCGGCGGCAGATGGACTGATGCGTTGGCTCCGACTGGCCCTTGCTATCGTTGTGCTGGTCGGAGCGGCCGTGGCGGCCCGGACCGGCCGCTGGCCCTGGCACCGCCTTACCGAGCGCAACCGGCCGGCCCTGGCGGCGGCTTCCGTCTTCCCCGCGGGTCCGACCCAGCCGGCATTCATCGAGACCCTGGACACCCTGCGCCGGGGCGAGACCTTCGGTGCGCTGCTGGCGCGCCACGGCATCTCAGGCCTCGACCTTTCCCGATTCGATCCCGTGAGTGTGCTCGACCCGCGCCGGCTCCGGGCCGGGCTGGTCTTCGCCATCGGGCGTAGCCACCTGCACGCCGATCCGTCCCGCATTCAAGTTCAGGTCAGTCCCGAACGACTGGTGACGTTTACCCGCGCGGGCAACGGCTGGCAAGCCGGATCCGAGGCGATCCCATGGGACGCCGAGACCATCCGGATCGAGGGCCAGATCGACAACTCGCTGTACGAAGCGCTCGACGCCCAGGTCTCCGATGCCCAGCTCGCTCCGGCCGACCGGGTGAGACTCGCCTGGGACCTCGCCGACGTCTTTGCCTGGCAAGTCGACTTCACTCGCGACATCCAGCCGGATGACCGGTTCGCGGTGTTGTTCGAGCGCCTGGTGGCTCCTGATGGCGCGACCCGGTTCGGCCGCATCGTCGCGAGCAACCTCACGATCGGTGGCAAGCAGCTGACCGCGATCCGGTTCGACTCCGCCGGAACCGGCGGGTTCTTCGATGCCAATGGTAATTCGCTGCGCCGCGCCTTTCTCCGGGCGCCGGTCGAGTTCCGTCGAATCTCGTCCAATTTCACCCGGGCCCGTTTCCACCCGATTCTCGGGAAATGGCGCCGGCACGAAGGGACGGACTATTCCGCCGCGCCCGGCACGCCGGTGATGGCCGCCGGCGACGGCGTCGTGCTGCGGGCCGGCTCCGGGGGCGGGTACGGAAACCTGATCGAGATCCGTCATCGCAACGGAATCACGACCCGGTACGGCCACCTGCGGCGCTTCGCGCGCGGAATTCACAGCGGCTCCCGGGTGTCGCAAGGGCAGGTCATCGGTTACGTCGGCTCGACCGGGCTGGCCACCGGTCCGCACGTGCACTACGAGTTCAGGGTCAACGGCGTGGCTCAGGACTCCCGCCGGGCCAACCTGGGCCGCGGCGCGGCCCTGTCGCCGGGGTTGCGTGCGGCCTTCGAACGCGAGCGCGATCGAGCGCTGGCCCTCCTCAAGCCCGACGCCGTGATAGCGCTTCAGTAGCTGAGGGGCCAGCTATCCGCTATCCGCTATCCGTCATCCGCTACTGCTCTTCGAACTGCCCTCCTTGCGCTCCAGACGTCGTCCGCCTGCGCTCCGCGGATAGCGGATAGCGGATAGCGGATAGGTGCATGCTCCTCCTCCCAGCCATCGACATCCGTCACGGTCAGGTCGTCCGCCTGAGGCAGGGCGAAGCGGCCCGCGAAACGATCTACGGCGACGACCCGATCGCCGAGGCCGAGCGGTTCGTGGCCGAGGGCGCCGAATGGATCCACGTGGTCGACCTGGACCGCGCGTTCGGAGAGGGCGACAACTCCGCACTCATCCAGCGCCTGGTTGCGGCGGTCGGCGACCGCGCCCGGGTCCAGCTGGGCGGCGGGTTCCGCTCGCTGGCGGTCATCGAGCAGTCGATCGATCTCGGAGCGGCTCGGGTGGTCATCGGGACGGCTGCGGTTCGGGATCCCGCGCTGGTCTCGGCGGCGCTTGCGAGGGCCGGAGCCGATCGAGTTGCCGTGGGCATCGATGCGCGCGATGGCACGATCGCGATTCGCGGTTGGCGCGAGACCGGTGGCGAGCGAGCCCGGGACGTGGCACGGCGCGTGGTGGAGCAAGGGGTCCGCACCCTGGTGTACACCGATGTTGCCCGCGACGGCATGCTGCAGGGTCCCGACCTCGACGGTGCGATCGGCCTGCAGGCGCTGGGCGCGGACGTGATCGCAAGTGGAGGCGTGTCCTCGCTCGAGGACCTGCGACGGGGGCAGGCCGCCGGGCTGGCCGGCGCGATCGTGGGCCGGGCGATCTATGAGGGGCGGTTTACGGTGGCCGAGGCCCTCGCCGTGACAAAGGCGTGAACGGTGAACGGTAAACGGTGAACGGGAACGGGGCCTGGTTGCAGATCGGGACCCCCGTTCGCTGTTCACCGTTCACCGTTTACGCTTTTCTTCCCTCATGCGCGTCATCGCCGTCCTCCTCATTGGCTCCGCTCTCGCGGCCTTCACCTACCTGTATCTGGAACGGCTCGGACGGCGGGGACTGCTGCCGCTCGCGTGTCGAGCCGTCGCCTGGAGTGCGCTGGGCCTCCTCCTCCTCAACCTGAGCTGTCCGGTCGCGAGCCCGGCGCGGCGTCCGCTCGTCCTGCTGGACGGCTCGCTGAGCCTCACGGCCGCGGGTGGCCGCTGGCGGGAGGCACGGGACGCCGCCCGCCGCCTGGGGGACGTCCGCGTCTTCGGCGACGAGCGGACGGCCAGAGACACGGCGCCGGACCGGGGGCGGTCGCTGCTGGCGCCGGCACTGCGCGGGACGTCGGCTGCGGATCGGCCCGTCATCGTGGTGAGCGATGGCGAGGTGGAAGACGCCCGGGACGTGCCAGCCGACCTGCTGGCGCGCACCACGGTCCGCCTGTTCCCGCGTCGGCTCACGCCGGACGTTGCCATCACTCGCGTCACCGGCCCCGGTCGCGTCGCGAGCGGCGACTCGCTGACCGTCGAGGCTGACGTTCAGGCGATCGGGGGCCAGCCACCCGAGAGTGTAGTGGTGGCGCTCGAAGACGGCACTCACCGCCTAGCTCGTCGTACGGTCCGACTCGGCGCCGGTCAGCCGGGGCGAGTGCGCCTCGCAGCCTCCTCGGCGGGGCTCACACCCGGAGAGCATGTGCTCCACGTGGTTCTGGTGGGGCACCGGGACCCTGAACCGCGCACCGATCTGCGGCTGCATCTGCTGAACGTGGTTCCGACACCCGGGATCGTGCTGCTGGCCGGCCCCGCTGACTGGGACAGCCGTTTCCTCTATCGCACGCTCAAGGACGTTGCCCAGCTGCCGGTGCGGGGGTTTGCCCGGCTCGAGGGCGAGCGCTGGCGGTCGCTCCAGGATCTCTCGGTTGTGGGCTCGGATCTGGTGCGACAGGCGGCGCGGCGAGCGGATCTGCTCGTGCTCAAGGGCAACGTCGGCAGCGTGTCCGATGGCGGCCGTGCCCGGGGCGTGTGGCGCTGGCCGAGTGGGGAGACCGGCGATGGGGCCCCGACGGCCGGCGACTGGTACTTGATGCCGGCCGGTGGCTCGCCGGTCGAGCCAGCGTTCACCGGCTTCCCGGTGGACTCCTTTCCCCCCGCAATTCAGCTGACCGAGTTGCGCAAGCCTGCCGCGGACTGGATCGGGCTCACCGCCCAAGACGGCCGCCGAGGACCGCAATGGCCTGCCGTTTTCGGGCGCGAGGGAGGCCGAGAGCGCGAGCTGACCGTGCTGGTCGATGGGCTGTGGCGCTGGGCCTTCCGCGGCGGCTCGAGCGAGCAGAGCTACCGCGCCTGGGTTGCGGCCAGCGTGAGCTGGCTGCTGGGAGGGGTGGATACGGTGCAGGGCGTCGCCCGACCAGTGCACGGGGTCGTGGCGAACGGGCGCCCGCTGGTGTTCGAATGGGTTGGGCCTGGAGCCGCCAAGCCGGTGCCGGTGCAGTGGACCGGGCGCCCCCGCCCAGACACGCTGCGGTTCGATGGCGCCGGCAGGGCGACGGTTTGGCTCGCGCCCGGCCAGTACCGCTATCGGCTCGAGCCCGGCGGGACCGGGATCGTTGCCGTCGAGGATTACTCGGAGGAGCTGCTCCCTCGCCCAGTGGCCGTGGCCGCCCATGACGCGCGCACGGTACTGGTGTCGGCCAGCCGCTCTGCTCGCGAGTGGCCGTGGCTGTTTGCGCTCTGCGTGGCGGGGCTGGCGGGGGAATGGGTGGCGCGGCGACGAATGGGGCTTCGGTAGACTGCGTGAACGGTAAACGTAAACGGTGAACGGGGTGTCATCGGCACTCGCTCCCGTTTACCGTTCACCGTTCACCGTTCACCTGGTTTCTCATGGCCAGCAGACTTGGCGACAAGAAGACGTCTCTCTGGTCCCGCCTCAAGCGCCTGGCGTTTACCGACGTCAATGCCATCATACGCGGGCTCAATGCGGCCGACCTGGAACAGCTCGAGCGGTTGCTCATCGAAGCGGATTTCGGCGTGCCGGCCACGGTCGTCCTGACCCAGGGGTTGGAGGACGAGGTCCGAAAGGGCACGCTCAAGACCGAGGCCGACCTGAAGCGTGCGCTCCGCAACCGGATCGCGACCCTGCTCGCCGTGCCGGGCGAGCCTGACGCACTGACCCGGGCCAACGGGGAGGGGCCCACCGTCATCCTGATGGTCGGCGTCAACGGCACCGGCAAGACCACCACCGTCGCCAAGCTGGCCCGGCTGCTGGCGCGGCAGGGGCGCAAGGTCTTGGTGGCAGCGGCGGACACCTACCGCGCGGGTGCCGTCTCACAGCTTCAGATCTGGGCGGAGCGGCTGAATCTTCCCTGCGTCGCCGGGGCGCCCGGGGGCGATCCGGCTGCGGTCGCGTTCGATGCCATCGACGCCGCACGCTCGCGCGGGGCGGATACTGTCATCGTGGATACAGCCGGCCGGCTTCACACCCAGGAGGGGCTCATGGAGGAGCTCCGCAAGGTCGCCCGGGTGATCGGCCGCCGGGTGCCCGGTGCGCCTCACGAGACCCTGCTGGTTCTGGACGGAACGGTCGGCCAGAACGCGCTGCAGCAGGGCAGGCTGTTCGGCGAGGCGGTCTCACCGACCGGCATCATCGTCACCAAGCTCGACGGCAGCGCCCGGGGCGGGGCCGTGGTGGCGCTGCGGCGGGAGCTCGGGCTGCCCATCCGCTTCGTCGGACTGGGTGAGTCGCTCGACGATCTGGAGCCCTTCGATGCCGAGCGGTTCGCGGCCAACCTGGTAGGCGACACCGCCTAACGCGCAGCCAGATGCCTCCGGCCTCCGCGCGTCCAATCCGCCTCGATACCCCGGTCCAGTTCCTCAAGGGGATCGGCGAGCGACGGGCGGAGGCCCTCGCTCGGCTGGGAATCCGTACCGCCCAGGATCTGCTCTGGCACCTGCCCCATCGATATGTCGACGCTTCATCGGTGACGCCGCTCGCGAAGGCCCGGGTCGGCATGGAGGTCGCTTGCGTCGGGCGGGTCGTCGGCAAGGGCGTGCTTCCCACTCGCAAGGGTCTCAGGATCTTTCACGCGGTGCTCCGCGATGAGAGCGGCGTGCTCGAGTGCGCCTGGCCAGGCCAACCGTTCCTCGACCGCACGATAGAGGTGGGGCAGACGCTTCTCGTGTCCGGGCCGGTGCGGTTCTACCATGGCCGCCAGATGGCACCGCGGGAGTATCTCATTCTGAGCGAGGCCGACGGCGAGGCCGATCCGCTCGCAGCAGGGAAGGTGCTGCCAGTCTACCCCGCGACCGAAGGCCTGAGCCACAAGGTGATTCGCGGACTGGTGGATCGGCACCTGGACGGGCTGATCGCCGGGTCGCACGACATCCTCCCGGAGCCGGTCCGGGCCGCGGCCGGACTGCCGCCCCTGGCCGATGCGCTCCGGATGGTCCATCGGCCGGCAACGCTGGAGGAGGCCGAGCAGGGGCGCCGCCGCCTGGCGTTCGACGAGCTGCTGGATCTTCAGCTCATGCTGGTTCGGGCCCGGATCCTGGCCAAGCGGGCCAGATCGGGCGTGGCCTTCCAGGTCAGGCGCGAGCTGACGACCCGGCTCAAGCAGGGCTTGCCCTGGTCGCTCACCAACGACCAGCAGCGCGCGCTCAAGGAGATCACGGCCGACATGACCGCGGCCCAGCGCATGCACCGCCTTCTCATGGGGGACGTCGGTACCGGCAAGACCGTGGTCGCACTCTTCGCGATGCTGCTCGCGCTGGAGAACGATTATCAGGCCGCGCTGATGGCTCCCACCGAGCTCCTGGCCGAGCAGCACGTCGCGACGCTCACTCGGCTGCTCGAGCCGCTCTCGCTCCGGCCGGAGCTGCTGGTGGGCCGGCTCACTCCATCCGAAAAGACCGCCCTACGCCAGCGGCTCGCGGCCGGACAGGCTCGGCTCGTGATCGGCACTCACGCTTTGCTGCAGGAGACCACCGCGTTCCAGCGCCTCGGGCTCGTGGTCATCGACGAGCAGCACCGCTTCGGGGTCGAGCAGCGCGCCGCGCTGATCGGGAAGGGCACGGCGCCCGACGTCTTGCTTTTGTCGGCCACCCCGATCCCCCGGTCGC
>JBIOTT010000118.1:0-2535 GCA_044866195.1 Gemmatimonadales bacterium | reverse complement strand
CGATGCCACATGGTGGCGACGCGGCGGTTGCTGTTGATCAGCCTCCGGACCTCACTAAAGTGCCGGCCGATGGCCGCAGCGATTTCCAGGCCCTCGGGCAGCGTCTGCAGGCGAGCCTGGATAGTCCGGAACACCGGATGCATCCGCCCGCGGCCCCACCCGGCGCCTCCGGGATCGAGCGGCGCGCGAGGATGCGGACCGCCGCCGCCACCCCCGGCCGCGCGAACGGCCTCGACCGCACCCGCGGCATTCAGCTTTCCTGCACCCCACCAGTTTCGGGGCTGGGGGGCGTTGGGAGGTGGCGTCGCGCTCGCTTGCAGGTGAGTCAAAATCTCGTCTCTCGTGAGGCTGGGATTCTCCTCGAACATGAGCGCGACCGTCCCGGCGACGTGCGGCGCCGCCATGCTGGTCCCGCCCATGTCCTCGTAGAGGAAGCAGCAGCCGTCCGGACAGCACGAGCAGCAACGGCCGGGAAAGTTGCAGGCATTCGCCTCGGCCGAGGTGATCTCCAAGCCGGGCGCGGCAAGGTCGGGCTTATCGTTCGCTCGGGTCGGGTCCGCCTGGCGCGCGACCGGCCCCTGCCCTGAGGAGAGCTGCAGGCCCCCGAGAGGAAAGCAATTGCAGCAGTTGGTCTTGTTGGAGTGATTGGCCACCGTGATCGCGCCCGCGGCAGTGCTCGGTATGGTGAGCGACGAATCCGGCGAAGAGCGAACCTTTCCGTCCGGCGGCGTGACCGGATGCAGAAACTCCAGTTTGGGTTTTTCATGGTCGTTCCGCTCGATCCAGGCGTGAAACCGGACTGCGCCGGCGTCGGGGTTGGTCAGCCGGATTCTCCAGGTCCCATGGGGGAGGTTCCCCGAGGCTGGCTTCCGAATCTCGATGCGGAAGTTGTTGTCTCGCTCGTGCAGGCCGTTGCTCGTCCCGTCGATGAAGACTCGGGATCGCTGTGACACCGGGGCGGCTGGATTGGCAATGAACGAATCGTCCAGGCCGTGATTGACGCTGTGGCTGGTCGCACCGCTCGGGGCGAACACCTCGATGTGGAGCGTACCGGCCCGCGCGTACCACAGGTCTACGTAGCCGTGCGCGGCCCAGCCTTCGTGTACGGTGAACTCGAGGTCCAGCGTGCCCGGGCCTGCCGCGGTCCGCCCCGGCACCGACGCCGTGGCATGGGAGTGCATGTCGCCTTCATTGCCGGACCCCACCACCACGGCCCTCCGGGGCACGGCGACCGCGGCATCGATGGCCAGCTCGACCGCGGAGGTGCCGTCATGAGGCCCGCGGTTCATGCCCAGGCTGATGTTGATGACCACGGGTCTCCCGGCAACTGCCGGGTGCTCGAAGATGTAGTTGAGCGCTCGCACCAGGCGGGGGCTCTCGCCCAGCATGCCAACGGTCACCTGCCGCACGACGATCAGCTCGGCCTCGGGCGCGACCCCGACGTAGGTCCGGGGAGCATGGCAGCAGGCAGCCGGGGCTCCGTTCCCGGCTGCAATTCCGGCCACATGCGTCCCGTGGGGCGACGGGTCGCGGGTCCGCACGATCGCCTCGCCCCGAAGCGCCCGGGAGATCTCGTCCTGACTGTAGAGCACGCCCAGGGGATTTCCGAGCACGACCGGACCAGGGCTTTCGCCGGGCTTGACCTCCAAGCCCTGATCCCACAGGGCGAGAACCCGGGAGAGACCCGTGTTGGGGTCGACGAAGGCGCCGTGGCGCCAGTCGAACCCAGTGTCGATGATGCCGACGACGACATCACGCCCCTTGCGGGAAGGGGTGCCCTTGTGGACCAGATCGCCCCGGATGGTGGGGAGGCTGTAGTTGAGGGTGGGCCCAAGCGTCTGGGGCCCTTCGATCACCCCGACGTGGTCGATGGCGGCGAGATCCGCGAGACGATCGACCGGCAGGGTCCCCGCTGCAATCGTGTAACCCTTCGTGGGGTGACGCAGCAGAGTGTCGGGCTCGAAGCCGACCGCCTTCAAGTCCGCGACATCCCCGGTGAACTCGACCAGCAGGTCGATACGCTCGGCCGATGGCGCCGGGGCTTCGGCCGGTATCGGCGTGGCATCGCGGGCCTGCTTCGCCCGCACGTGCCCCCGCAGCTCGGGACTCAGCTTGTTGATCAAGAGACCTCTAAGGCCGAACTTCCGGTGAGTTACGGCGCGGCGGGCGATGCGTCAAGTGTCCAACGGCGTTTTCAGCCCGCCATGCCGGCTCCGACGGAGTAGCGCGGCCTGACCACACCCTGTTCGCGTGAGCCATCTACGATGATCACTGACCGCTGTCGCGTGTTTCGCCAACTGCATCAATCTGGTTGCTTCGTCATCCCGAACCCATGGGACCTCGGCAGCACCCGCCTGCTCGTCCGACTCGGCTTCCCCGCCCTGGCCACCACCAGCTCAGGATTCGCCTGGTCGCTGGGCCGGCCCGACAACCACGTGACGCTGGACGAGGCCCTGGCTCACATTCGATCAATCGCAGATGCTGTCGGGGTGCCGGTCAATGCGGACTTCGAGGGCGGGTTTGCGACCGAGCCGG
>JBIOTT010000117.1:0-8538 GCA_044866195.1 Gemmatimonadales bacterium | reverse complement strand
CGGGGAACAGCCCTTCCCCAGAATCGTCGGTTACGAGGACACTATCCTCCCCCAGCTGGTCAACGCGCTGCTGGCCCGGCACCACTTCATCCTGCTGGGCCTCCGAGGCCAGGCCAAGAGCCGGATCCTGCGCCAGACGATCGAGTTGCTCGACGAGCGGATCCCCGTGGTGGCCGGCAGCGAGGTGAACGACGATCCCTTCAACCCGATCTCGAAGTACGCCCGGGAACGGCTGGCGGAGTGCGGTGATGCCACCGCCATCGCCTGGCTGCACCGCTCCCAGCGCTACGTCGAGAAGCTCGCCACCCCCGATGTGACCATCGCCGACATCATCGGCGACGTCGATCCGATCAAGGCCGCGCGCGGTGGCCACCTCCTGTCCGACGAGCTCACCATGCACTTCGGGCTCCTGCCCCGCGCCAACCGGGGCATTTTCGCCATCAACGAGCTGCCCGACCTGAGCGGAAAGGTCCAGGTGGGGCTCTTCAACATCATGCAGGAAGGCGACGTCCAGATCAAAGGCTACCCGGTCCGGCTGCCGTTGGACGTGCTGCTCGCCTTCACCGCAAACCCGGAAGACTACACCGCGCGGGGCAAGATCATCACGCCGCTCAAGGACCGGATCGGCTCCGAGATCATCACCCACTATCCCCGCACCATAGAGCTCGGCATGGAGATCACGGCGCAGGAGGCCTGGACTCGGCGCGGCGCACTGGATATCGACGTCCCCGAGTTCATCCTCGAGCTGGTCGAGCGGGTCGCTTTCGAGGCGCGGGAGGACAAGCGGGTCGACCGGCGCTCGGGCGTGAGCCAGCGATTACCGATCAGCGTGCTGGAGAACGTGATATCCAACGCCGAGCGGCGCGCCATCGGCCTGGGCGAGACCCGGGTCGTGCCCCGGGTGAGCGATGTCTACGCCGCGACGCCGGCAATTACCGGCAAGCTCGAGCTCGAATACGAGGGCGAGCTGCAAGGTGGAGACACCATTGCGCGGGAGCTCATTCGCCGGGCCGCCGGCCGGGTGCTCGATGAGCGGGCCGGCGGCGCCGACTTGAGCCGCATCGTCAGCTGGTTCGATCAGGGCGGCGCGCTCAAGGTCTCGGGCGACGAGCGAGCCGAAGTCTGCGCCAAGGGATTCGGGGTGGTGCCGGGCATGTTGGACATCGTGACCGATCTCGGCCTGGCCCGCCGCGGCGATCTCCCCTGCGCCGTCGCGGCGTGCGAGCTGGTGCTCGAAGGCCTGGCGGCGCAGAAGCGGATCAGCCGCAGCGAGGAGCTGGGCTACACCCGGGCGAAGCCGGAGCGGCGGGAGCCGGGGTATGGGAAGGGAGGGATCTCCTTTGGGTGAGAGGCGGGAGCGGGCGGGAGCGGACGGGAGGATCACTCTCCTGACTGCTCCCGCTTGCTTTTCGCTGCTCCCGCCTGCTCCCGCCCGCTCCCGCCTGCTCCCGTCCAGCCCCGTCGCTCCACTTCCGCAACGATTACCGCAACCGCGCCGTCGTACCCCAGCCGTTCGGTGTTGAGCACCAGGTGATAGCCCACCGGGTCGTTCCAGTCCCGGCCATAGTGTTCGCGGTGATAGCGCTCCCGCTGCGCGTCGGTCTGCTGCATCACCCGCTCGGCCTCTTTGGGATCGAGCCCCAGCCGGGTCGCTGTGACCCGGATCCGAAATGGCCGCGATGCCACCAGCTTCACGTGCAGCGCGTCCCGCTCCCGCGCGAGCACCGCCGGCGCGGCCCGCCCCACCAGAACCGCCCTTCCCTCGGCCGCGGCCTCCGCCACCACCGTCTCGGTGATCCGGACCAGGGTCGCCTCGGATAGCTCCGGCACGGTGCCGGTCGCAGGGGGAAACAGCTCGGGTGTCGCGGTGGCAAGCACCTGAGCCAGCCGCTCGATGAAGCTTGGCGTGCGCTCCTCGATCCCAGCGACCTCCTCGGGTGAGAGTCCGGCGCGGGCTCCGACCTGCTCCACCAGCTCATTGTCGACCAACCGCCAGCCGAGCGCGTCGGCCACCCGCCGAGCGACTTCGGAGCCGCCGGCGCCGTATTGGCGGGAGATCGTGATCAGCATGGCTATGCGGACGGGCGGACAGGCGGACGGGAGCGGGCGGGAGCGGACGGGAGCGGACGGGAGCAGTCGGGAGCAGTCGGGAGCAGTCGGGAGCGGGCGGGAGCGGGTTGCTCCTCGCGCGGCGCGCCCCCGTCCGCCCGTCCGTCCGTCCGCCTGTCCGCCTGTCCGCCGGGCCGGCTCTTTCCCAGATACCACGCCACCCATGCGACGGTCAGACAGCACGCCGCGCCGCCGAGGCCAATGGAGTAGCGCACCCCCAGGTGCTCGGAGACGAAGCCCGCCTGCAACGAGCCGAGTGGGGCGAGCCCGAGGACCAGGAAAGAGTAGACCCCCATTACCCGCCCGCGCAGGTGGTCGGGTGCCTGGATCTGCAGGAGCGTGTTCCCCAGGATCCCGTTCGCAGCCATCGTCCATCCCGCAACGGTGAAGAGGGCGAGCGAGGCCGAGAAGCTGCTCACCACGGCGATAAACGCCAGGGTCACCCCGAACACCGAGGAGGCGAGCATCAGGAGCCGCTCCTTGCGGTAGCGCTTGCCGAAGCCGGCCAGGCCGAGCGCGCCGGCAGCGGCGCCGAGTCCGATGGCGGAGACCAGGGCGGCGTAGCCGGACGCGCCCACCCCGAGGACGTCCCGGGCAAACACCGGCGCCATAATCATGAAGGGAAAGCCGAACACCGCGAACCCGGCGATGAGCACCACCAGCGCGCGGGGCCAGCGATTGTCCAGCACGTAGCGGAACCCCTCCTTCATCGCGGCTATGGTGTTGGTGCGCGACCCCCGCGCCGGCGCCTCCGTCTTCATCATCAGCAGGGCCACCAGGACCGCAACGTAGCTCGCGGCGTTGCCGAAGAAGCAGGCTGCGAGTCCCAGCGCGGCGATCAGCCCACCGGCGAGCGCCGGGCCGATCACCCGCGCGACGTTGAACGCCGAGGAGTTGAGCGCGATGGCGTTCATGAGATCCTCGCGCTCGACCAGGTCGATCACCAGCGCCTGCCGGGTGGGAACCTCGAACGCCGAGACCAGGCCGGCGAAGGCGGCGAGCGCCATGATCCAGTGGACCGTGACCCAGTTGAATGCGGTGAGGATGGAGAGGATCAGGGCCTCGAGCAACATGAGGGACTGGAGCAGGACCACGAAGCGCCGCTTGTCCACCCGGTCGGCCACCACCCCGCCATAAAGCGTGAGGAGGAGGATCGGGAGCGAGCCCAGGGTCGTGACCAGTCCTACGGCAAAGGGCGAGTCGGTGAGCTCGAGCACCAGCCACCCAAGCGCTACCTGCTGCATCAGGGTTCCGCACAGCGAGACGAACTGGCCGAACAGAAACAGCCGGTAGTTGCGATGGCGGAGGGCGGCGAAGGTAGAGCGCAACCGGAGGGCTGCGGCCCGGGGGAAGGTCGAGGCAGTGCTGGCGATGGAGATGGACACTGCAAAAACGTAAACGGTGAACGGTAAAGCGAACAGCGTGAACGGTGAACGGTGAACGGTGAACGGTAAACGGTAAACGGGGTGTGGCGGCCGCGCTTCAATTGAACCCTCCCCGTAGGCGAGGTAGGATTAGGAAGCCCGGAGGGGACGGGATCCCCCGTTCACCGTTTACCGTTCACCGTTCACGCAGTTCCGGCGGGGTCCCATGCGCTTCACCACCTACTCCAAATACCTCCCCGAGCTGGCCGATGCGGTGAACCTCCAGGGCCTGCTCGATCAGTTGAGCGACTTCCTGCTCCAGTCGGGCTTTGCCGGGCAGGGACAGTCGTTCTGGCAGGACGAGATGGGCGACGGAGACCGGTCGCTCGACGCGCTCAAGCAGGCCATCCTCCGGGCTCTGATGGAGTCGGGCCAGCTCACCCCCGAGATGCTCAAGGTCCTCCGCGGGGAAGGCACCGGTGATGCCAACCGGGACAAGAACATCGAGCAGCAGCTGGGTGAGCTGCTCGACCGGATCGTGCAGCGGCTGATCGACGAGGGCTACCTCAACGTCACCCAGGCGCCCCAGGTGCCGGGGGGCTATCAGTCCATGTTCGGGCCCGGCGGCATGGCCCAGTCCGCCGCCCAGCAGGTGCACTTCAATCTCACCGAGAAGGGCATCGACTTCCTGGGCTACAAGACCCTCAAGAACCTGCTCGGCAGCGTCGGGAAATCGAGCTTCGGTGCCCACGAGACGCCCTATCTCGCCACCGGCGTCGAGACCGAAGGCACCAGCAAGCCCTACGAGTTCGGCGACGTGCTCAATCTCGACGTCCCGGCCACCCTCGGCAGCGCGATCGCCCGCGAGGGGCTCGGCGTCCCCCTCAATCTCGAGTACGAAGACCTGATGGTGAGCCAGTCGGAGTATCGCTCGTCCTCGGCGACGGTGCTGATGCTCGACTGCTCCCATTCGATGATCCTGTACGGCGAGGACCGCTTCACGCCGGCCAAGAAGGTCGCGCTCGCGCTCACCCACCTCATCCGCACCCAGTTCCCGGGCGACAGCCTGAGGGTGGTTCTGTTCCACGATTCCGCCGAAGAGATCCCGCTGAGCGCGCTCGCGGCGGCGCAGGTCGGCCCGTACCACACCAACACCGCAGAGGGGCTCAAGCTCGCCCGGCGGATCCTGCTGAGCCAGAAGAAGGACATGCGGCAGGTCATCATGATCACCGACGGCAAGCCCTCGGCGCTCACGATGCCGGATGGCCGGATCTATGTGAACTCGATGGGGCTCGACCCGCAGATTCTCGCGGCCACCTATCGCGAGGTGGCAAACTGCCGCCGGTGCGGGATCATGATCAACACGTTCATGCTCGCGCGCGACCGGAGCCTGGTGGAGTTCGTCAAGCAGGTGGCGGCGATCTGCAAGGGAAAGGCGTACTTCACCAACACGATGACGCTGGGGCAGTTCATCCTGATGGACTTCATGAAGCGGAAGACGAGGCGCGTCAGCTAGCTGGGTCGCAAGGGACCAGTGACAACCATGGCGACCGCGACGAAAGTGGGATGGCGGCTCACCGGTGATGAGGTCGCCGCCTGCAACTGCGCGTGGGGTTGCCCGTGCCAGTTCGACGCGCCGCCGACCCGCGGGAGCTGCCATGGTATCGCGGCCTGGGCCGTGCGGGAGGGCCATTTCGGCGCCACCAGGCTGGATGGCGTCCGGTTTGCATGGATCTGTTCGTGGCCAGGCCCGATCCACGAAGGAAACGGTACCCGGCTGCTGATCGTGGATGAAAGCGCGAGCCCCGCTCAGCGACAAGCGCTGATCGCGCTTCACGACGGGACGGCGGGGGGCGCGCTCTTCGAGATCTTCGCGACGGTCTGCCCCCACGTACAAGAAACCGTCTTCGCTCCCGTCGCCATCGAGATCGACCGGGAGCGTCGCCGAGCGATCGTCCGCGTGCCCAGCCTGCTCGAGAGCCGGACGGAGCCGATCCGGAATCCGGTCACCGGGGAGGAGCACCGGGCCCGAATCGTGTTGCCGGAAGGGTTCGAGTACAAGGAGGCGGAGGTGGCGAACTCCGTGGCGCTCCGGACCCGGGCCACCGAGCCGCTCGCGTTCGAGCACGAGAACACCCACTCCCACCTGAACCAGTTCGACTGGACTAGCGGCTGAGCGGACGGGCTGATCGCGGACAGGCGGACGGTGGTCCAGCGACGCTAATCGCAACGGCGCGACGGCGCGACCCGCGGCGGGGGTGCCCCAGAGGCGCGTCAGTGAGCGGTGCCCGGGTTAGATACGAGTGTGACTGAGCGAACTGCAGCGCCGGCGGGGCATCCCCACCGCGGGAGCGCCCCGGAAACGCCGCCCGGGCTGGCCGCCTTGCACAGCGATGTCATCCGCTGCACCCGCTGCCCCCGCCTGGTGGAGCATTGCCGCGAGGTCGCACGCACCAAGAAGCGTGAGTTCCGCGATTGCACCTACTGGGGCCGTCCGGTGCCCGGCTTCGGCGATCCCGCCGCCCGGCTCCTCATCGTCGGGCTCGCCCCAGCGGCCCACGGCGCCAACCGCACCGGCCGCATGTTCACCGGCGACTCCAGCGGCAACTGGCTCTATGAAGCTCTGCACCGCTACGGCTTTGCCGACCGCCCCGTCTCGTTGAGCCGAGACGACGGCCTCACCCTCACCGGCTGCTATATCACCGCCGCAGTCCGCTGCGCGCCCCCGGACAACAAGCCCTCGCGCGAGGAGCTGGCCAACTGCCGCCGATTTCTCCAGCGCGAGCTCCGCCTGCTGACCAGCGTGCAGGTCGTGTTGGCGTTGGGCCGCGTCGCCTGCGAGGCTTGGCTGCGGGCGGCCGGCTGGTGGGAGTCCCTCGCCCCCGCCGAGCGGCCTGCCTTCGGCCACGGCCGCGAGACAGTCCTGCCGGACGGCCGCGTTCTGTTGTGCTCGTTCCATCCCAGCCGGCAGAACACGAACACGGGAAAACTGACGCGCGAGATGTGGCACCGGATCTTCGCGAGGGCGAGGGAGCTGCTGTCAAAGGCGTGAATGGTGAACGGTAAACGGTAAACGGGGGCGCCGTTGATCAGCGGAGCCCCCGTTCACCGTTTACTGTTTACGTTCAAAGCCGTGGATCTGACCTACCGCGCTGACCTGCGCGAGCTGAACCAACTGAACTTCGCCCGTTTCGAGGCGAAGCTGGAGCAGCGTTTGGCCGAGCTGCGCGCCGAGCTGCTCACCGAGCTACGGCGCGAAGTCGGACAGTTGCGAACCGAGCTTCAGCAGGTCCGCACCGACCTGATCCGCTGGATGTTCGGATTCTGGGTCACCACCATGCTCACATTGGCCGGCCTGATGATCGCGCTGCGCGCCCACTGAGCCGCCGGACGCGCAGCGAACACGCTTTTATTGTTTTGGCATCCCCCCCACCACCCTCTTATACGTCCGTCCCGGCCTGAGCGTCGCCTCCGGTCCCTCGACCCCGTTGATGAGCGCGACCTCCCCGATCGGAATGGTCGACGGATAGCGCTGGTTGAACTGGGTGACCGTCATGTCCTGGTCCAGCTGCACCAGCTCCACCCGGGCCGGCTGCACGTTGAGCGCGGCCGGGTCGTTCAGCTCGCGGAAGCTCCCGATCGCCCGCTTGAAGGTATCGTCGTACGTTCTGAGATTCCCCGCCCCGGTGTAGGCCAGGAGGCCGTAGGTGGTGCCCCGGTAGGAAAGAAACGCGACCAGCCCTTCGATCTGACCCTGCTCGGTCTGCGCCGCGAAATAGCTCGAGGCCGCCGGCAGTCCGTTGATCGGCTCGGTGCTGCCCTGCCCCGCCTTCACGCCCTGCTGCGAGAGGAACTGCCGGGCCGCCTGGGTCGGCTCGGTCTGGCCCGCAAGCGAGAGCTGCACCATCGCATCCTGGTTCGGGCTCACCCCGACCACGGCCTCGGCCGAGTTCTGGGTCTTCCAGCCGTCCGGAAACGCGAGCTGGAACCGCAGGTCTGGATGGAGAAAGGTCGTGCCCCTGAAGTAGCCCTGGCGCGGATCGTCGCCGTAGACCATGCCCTTGAGCCGCTGCATGTACTCGTCGCGCCCCACGATCGCGTGGCTAAGGTCCTTGTGGAGCGTGTCGAGCCGAGCCTGGGTGGTCTGGGCCCGGTTTTCCGGGTCGGGGTGGGTCGAGAGCCATTCGGGCAGCTTGCCGCCTCCGCTGAGCGCGCTCACGCCTTTCAGGGTCTGGAACATGTTGATCATCTGCCGGACGTCGTAGCCCTGGTTGAGCGCGTAGCGGAACCCGGCGAGATCGGCCTGGTTCTCCGCGTCGCGGCCGTACTTGAGAAACAGGACGCCCAGGCCGGTCCCGAGGGCGGAGCCGAGGGGCTGGAGGTCGGGCTTGAGGATCATCCCGATCCCGAGCCCGAGCTGGGCCACCTGGGCCCGCGAGATCTGCTGCACCGAGTGGCGGTTGGTGACGTGCCCGATCTCGTGCCCCACCACGGTAGCCAGCTCTGCCTCGTTGGTGATGGCGGTCATGAGACCCCGGGTCACGAAGATGTACCCCCCCGGCAGGGCAAACGCGTTCACCGACGCGTCGTTGACCACGTGGAATTCCCAGGGGAGCTGGGGCCGCTCCGAGGCCGTCGCCATCTTCTTGCCAATGCCCGAGACATAGCTCTGGATAGCCGCGTCGTTGTAGAAGCCGATGCTCTGGGCGACCTCCTGGGCGCTCTGCTTGCCCATCTCGATCTCCTGGCTTTCGGAGACCAGTGACAGCTCGGATTTGCCCGTCACCGGGTTGACCGCGCAGGCGGCGGCGAGCGCGACCGGGACAATCGCGAGGCGCCGATCCATGGGAACCCTCCTCGGCTCGGTTTGGAGGTGAGAATGTACAACGGGACGGGCCGGCGGGCCGTGAGGTCGGACGCTCGGCAAGGGCGGAAGCTTGCCTTAGGTATTAGGTGGCGGGAGCGGACGGGAGCAGGCGGGAGCGCGTGGCTCTGGGGGGCGCTCCGCCGAGGTGGGTGGCCCGACAGGCGCGTTAGCTCCCGCCATAGCAACGGGAAGCTCGCT
>JBIOTT010000116.1:0-3610 GCA_044866195.1 Gemmatimonadales bacterium | reverse complement strand
GGAGATCCGGGAGCGGATGAGCGGCAATATCTGTCGCTGCGCGGCTTATCCCAACATCGTGGCGGCCATTCGAGAAGTGGCGGAAGGAGGCCGCCCATGAGGGCCTTCACCTACGAGCGGGCCACCGACGCGCGCAGCGCGGTCGCCGCCGTGTCCCGGGCCGGCGCCAAGTTCATCAGCGGCGGCACTAACCTGCTCGACCTGATGCGGCTCGAGATCGAGCAGCCGACCCACCTGGTCGACATCAGCCGCCTGCCGCTGCGAGAGATCGAAGAGCTGCCGGACGGCGGGCTTAGGATCGGGGCCCAGGCGGCCAACTCCGATACGGCCGCCGACCGCCGCGTCCGTACTCGCTACCCGGTTCTCTCCCAGGCGCTGCTCGCGGGCGCCTCGGGCCAGCTGCGCAACAAGGCGTCCATTGGCGGCAACCTGCTGCAGCGCACCCGCTGCCCCTACTTCTACGACACCGCCGCGGGCTGCAACAAGCGGACTCCCGGCTCGGGCTGCTCGGCGATCGGCGGGATCAACCGGATCCACGCCATTCTGGGCGCGAGCGACGCCTGCATCGCGGTCCATCCCTCCGACATGGCCGTCGCGATGGCCGTGCTGGACGCTGAGATCGAGCTGCTCCGCGCCGACGGGGCCACTCGCCGCATCGCCATCGGCGACTTCCACCGGCTGCCGGGCGACACGCCGCACATCGAGACCGTCCTCGAGCCGGGCGAGATGATCACCGGCGTGGTCCTGCCGCCGGCGCCACCGGGCCGGCAACTCTACCGGAAGGTGCGCGACCGGGCCTCCTACGAGTTCGCGCTGGTCTCGGTGGCGGTCGTCGTCGCGACGGACCGGGGCACGATTACGGGCGCCCGGGTCGCGTTCGGCGGCGTGGCCCATAAGCCGTGGCGCTCGCGCGAGGCGGAGGTGACGCTGGTCAACCGTCCCGCCGCCATGGCGACGTATTGGGCGGCCGCTGAGGCGGCGATGGGAGAGGCGGTGGGCCGGGGGCACAACGACTTCAAGATCGAGCTGGCCAAGCGTACGCTGTGCCGCACTCTGGCCAACGCGGCGCAGGGAGGGTGAGACCATGGCCACGATCACAGGGCAACCCGTCAATCGCGTCGATGGTCCGTTCAAGGTCAGCGGTCGCGCCACCTATGCTTACGAGCACTGGGACCTGGGGCAGCCGCTCTATGGGTTCATCGTTGGCGCCACGATCGGCAAAGGCCAGATCACGCGGATCGATACCACGCGCGCCGAGCGGACGCCCGGCGTGCGCCTGGTGATGACCTATCGCAATGCGCCGGAGCAGGGAAGGCCCGACCCGTCGATCCCCTCGCAGTACTCGCGCGCGTTCCCGGTGTTGAACGGGCCCGAGGTTCACCATTACGGCGAGCCGGTGGCGCTCGTCGTCGCCGCGACCTACGAGCGGGCGCGCGCTGCGGCCAGTCTGGTGGACGTCGAGTATTCCGGTGAGCCGGGGCGCTTCGACTTTGCCGCGCAGCTGGGCCAGGCGTACGCGCCCAAGAAGGTCAATGCCGGCCTCGAGACCGACAGCGCGGTGGGCGATTTCGACGCCGGGTTCGCCGGTGCCGAGGTGAAGATCGACCGGGTGTACACCACGCCGTACGGGTGTTCGCAGCCGATGGAGATGCATGCCTGCATGGCGGTGCCGCGCGGTGAGGACCTGGACATCTACGTGAGTGCCCAGATGCTGGGCGAGGCGCGCACGGCAATCGCCAGCACGCTGAAGGTCGACGAGGAGCGACTGCACCTCGTGACCCCGTTTGTCGGTGGGGGGTTCGGCTCCAAGCTCGGCATCCACTCCGAGACCATCCTCGCGGCAATGGCCGCGCGCACCTTGAACGAGCCGGTCAAGATCGCGCTGACCCGGCAGCAGGTCTTCCAACTCATCGGCGTGCGTCCCACTACAAGCCAGCGGGTGCGATTCGGGGCTGGGAAGGACGGGCGACTGGTTGCCATGGGCCACGACGTGACCATGCATACCAGTCCGCTCGCGGAGTACGCCGAGCAGAGCGCCACCGCCGCGCGTGACCTCTACACCGCACCCAACCGGCTGACTCGGCACCGGCTGGTGGAGCTCGACCTGCCGCGCGGGGAGGATGTCCGCGCGCCGGGGGAGGCGCCGGGCCTCCTCGCGTTCGAGTCGGCCATGGACGAGCTGGCGCACGAGCTGGGCATGGATCCAATCGAGCTCAGGATCCTGAACGAGCCCAAGGTCCATCCCGAGCGCGGCGTACCGTTCAGCGATCGCCGCATGGTCGAGTGCATGCGCGAAGGCGCGCGGCAGTTCGGCTGGGAGCGGCGGCCGAAGAAGCCGGCGAGCCTGCGCGACGGCCGATGGCTGGTCGGTTATGGGATGGCGGGCGCGATCCGGATGCAGTTCCAGGCCAAGACAGTCGTGAAAGTCCGAATGGGGTCGGACGGGATCGCGGTGGTCCGGACCGACATGACGGACCTCGGCACCGGCACCTACACCATCGTCACCCAGGTTGCGGCCGACGCGCTGGGGCTGCCGCTCGATCGCGTGCGGGTCGAGCTCGGGCGCTCGGACTATCCGCCGGGCGCGGGCTCCGGCGGTTCATGGGGGGCCACCAACAACTGCACGGCGGTCCATCGGGCGTGCAAGGCCCTCAAGGAGAAGCTCAAGGATGGAGAGGTCCCGGCCGAGGGAGTGGAGGCGGAGGGCACGCTTCCCTGGATGTGGAAGGAACCGAACTACCAGAACTACTCGATCCACGCCTACGGGGCGCAGTTTGTGGAAGTGGGCGTCGATATCGATACGGCCGAGATCCGGCTCCGGCGAATGCTGGGAGTCTTCGCGCCCGGTCGGATCTTCAACGCGAAGACGGCGCGCTCTCAGCTGATCGGCGGGATGACGTTCGGGGTAGGCATGGCGTTGCACGAGGAGGCCATCGTGGACCCGCGCACCGGTGCGTTCGTCAACCGAGACCTCGTTGGATACCTGGTGCCGGTGCACGCCGACATTCCGGAGATTGACGTGATCCTGCTCGACGGGGTTGACGACAAGGCCAACGAGCTGGGGGCCAAGGGGGTCGGTGAGCTGGGGAATTGCGGGGCGAACGCGGCGGTGGCGAACGCGGTGTTCAATGCCACGGGGGTGCGAGTGCGGGATTTTCCCATCACGCTCGACAAGCTGCTGCCCGGGTTGCCGCTGGTGGAGGCCTGAACCCGTATTTCACCGCAGAGACCCAGAGGGCGCAGAGAACAGCTCTTTTAACCACAGAGGCACAGAGGCACGGAGAGAGAACAATAGGGTGTTTTACTCTGTGTCTCCGTGCCTCTGTGGTTCAAGGGTTGTTCTCTGTGCCCTCTGCGTCTCTGGGTGGTGGACGCCTCGAGCCTCGCCTGGGTCGGCGGACGGTTCTCACCTTCCCGCTGCTTCCGCCTCCGCAGAAGAACTGATCGCCGCCATCGGACTCGAGCCCCGACACGCCCACTCCAGGCGGCATCTCGAGCCTCTCCAGGACCTCTCCCGTTCGAGGATCGACTCGCCTCAAATCGCTCTCGTCACCTTCCCAGGTGCCGTGCCAGAGCTCTCCGTCGATCCAGGTGACCCCGGTGACGAAGC
>JBIOTT010000115.1:0-5088 GCA_044866195.1 Gemmatimonadales bacterium | reverse complement strand
CGCCCTCCAGGGAGACTTCGCGGAGCACTCACCTGCTCCCGCCTGCTCCCGCCCGCTCCCGCCTGCTCCCGCCCGCTCCCGTCCGCTCTTCCGGACACTCACTGCTCGAACGTGGCTTGATTGTAGTCGAACTTGAGCGCGGGTAGATCGATCAGGAAGATCGAGAAGTACACCGCGAAATTGCTGTTTGCATTGCGAGTGAAGTTGAATTGCGCACGCCAGTCGTGCAGATCGCGCTGGAGCGCGACCGACTGGGACTCGAACCGGCTGTCGGTCAGGTTGTACTGGGCACTCCACTGGATAGTCCAGAACCGGGTCGGCGACAGGCTGGTGCTGAAGTTCAGGTTCTTGCGGGAGGGCACCGCGGCCTGCCCCGGGATCTGCCGGGTTCGCTGGAGGGTGTAGCTCAGGTTGACGGCGAAGGGCTGGTGCGGAAGCGAGACCTGGTTGGCGCTGAAGAAGGTGGTCGGACGCGCCCCCTGCGCCTCGTAGGGCACCTGCCCGTACTCGTCCGGCCTGGGTCGTTCCCCCGGGCGGGCCCCTCGGCCCAAGCCGAAAATCGACCCGATCGCGCGGAACGTGTTGGCCGAGAGCGTGAAGTTGGTCTGGAGGCTGGTCAGAAACGGCTCGAACTTGGCCGTGTCCGTCCCCACCACGCCCCGCCACAGGTCGTGAGTGATACTCAGGTTGAAACCCGGCAGCAGCTCGGTCAGGAACGTGTTCGTGATCGTCTGGGTGGTCCAGCCGGTGCGACCCGGTTTTTTCGCCTGCTCGAAGTCGTACGAGATGTCGCTGGTATTGATGCTCAGCAGCTTGACCTTGCGCACTGACGACTCCGAGGTGTCTCCCGGCGCAGCCTTGGTCTTCCCCTCGAAGGTATTGCTCAAGCCAAGGCTCACCGTCTGGGTGGGATCCACTCGCAGTTGGAGCGCCTGGCCCGGCGTCGCGATCGCGCGGGCAAACTCCTCCGAGATCGACGCCCCCGGCGAGTAGTTGAACCGGAGAATCGGCGCGAAGCTGTGACGGATGCGTGACAGCGGCCCGATCCCCGGATAGAAGCCAAACAGGGTGGGGGTCGACGAGAGCCCGAACTGGAAGCGCTTCCCCTGCACCACCCAGGCACCGCCAGTCTGCCGGTTCCGGAGGGCGAATGCCTGGCCGGTCTTGTTGGTCACCCCGACCGTCGGAATGATCCGCCAGGTGCGCTGGAACAGCACCGGCAGGCTGAAGTTGGTCTGCCAGTCGAAGGTCGTCGCGAAATCCCCGGGAAAGAACTGAGAGACGGTTTCCGAATCAGCGGGAGTCACCAGACCGGGGGCCAGAAACGAAAAAGCCTGCCGAGCCGTCGTGGTCCGATCCACGACGTTCACCGAGTTCGACCAGTTGAAGCTGCCCAACCGGAACGGGGTGGTCAGGGTGAACGCCGTGTTTCGCGAGCTGCCGACCTGCGGGATCGTGTCCACCGTCCCGTCCGGGCGGGCGACGGCAAGACTCTGGAGCGGGGTATTGGCGGTGAGGTCGTTGGTCAGGCTCAGGTTGGGCGACCAGGTAATGCTGCGCGACAGATCCAGCGGATTGGGCGAGAGAGTGAGGGCCGGCAGCTCGGTCGAGGAGCTGTTGTCCGAGAGGTTCTGGCGGCGGTTGCCGCCCAGGTTGACGATGCCCCAGCGAAACCGCTTCTGCAGGCTGGCCGCGCTGTTCACCTGCTGGGTGTTCTGCAGCGGGTTGAGCGCGTTCTGTTGCACGACGAACGAGTTGCTGACGTAGTTCAGGCTGAAGGTGAGGTTGGTGCTCAGGTCGAACTGCTGCCGGTGTTGCCACTGAAAGCTGGTCGCGCCGCCGCCCCCGCTCTGAAACTGCCGGCTTACTTCGAACGACCCGTTCATGAACCGGTCCAGCACGTTGTATTGCATGCTGGCCCCCACCTGCACATACCGGCGGGAGAACCAGTCCAGTCGGAAGGTGACATCCATGTAGTCGTTGGTCGCCCAGTAGTAGCCGATGTTGCTGATCTGCCGGTTGTAGGAGCGCGAGGTCCGCACGATGTCGGCGAAGCCGAGCTGAGGAATGAGAATGCCGGAGTGCCGGCCCGGCCGAATGTCCTGGTACATGAACGGGAGCCAGATGATCGGCACGTCGCGCACGTAGAGCACGATCGGCCGCGCCACGAAGGCGCGCTTCGAGACCCACTTCACCCGCCGCGCCACGAAATGGTAGTGCGGCGTCGGCAGATCGCAGCTGGTGATCTCGCTGGACGCAGCATACAGCCGGGAGGCACTCGAGTCCGCCGCCACGTTGCCCCGGATGAACCAGTTCGCCTGCCCGGCGGAAAAGCTGGTCAGCGCCTTCTTGATCACGCCCCGGCGGGTGCACGTGTTATACGAGATGGAGCCGCCCACCAGCACCTGGCTCTTGTCGAAGAGGTGCGGCTCGCCCTCCGCTTCCAGGATGCAGCTGGCCTGCTGGTAGCGGACCGTGTCGGCCTCCAGCTTGACTCCCTGCTGCTCGGTCAGAGCCTCACCCTGGAGCCGAATGCGCCGGTCCTCCGAGTAGTACACCGCCGAGTCGGCCTTATAGCGGGTCGCCTTATATCCGGTGCGCTTGAGCAGTTCGGTGAGCACCGAGTCTTCCTGGGGGAACTTCCGGGTAGGCCCCGTGGGCAGCCCCAGCAGCCGGGCTGTCGCCGTATCGAGGGGCTGGCTCGGACCCACCTGCCCGATGCCCACGCCCTGGCCCGGCCGGAGGCCCGGAACCAGCCCTCCGACCCCGCCGGCCTGCCCCGGGTATTCCGGCTGCTGCGCCCCGGCGCGCGATGGGAATGCGACACAGGCGAGCAGGATGGCCGCCGCGGTCGCCGCGGCGCGCCGCCGCCGGTGGATGACGACCGCTCCCAGGAAGCCCACCTCGTAGAGGAGGATCAGCGGGAACGTCATCATCAGCATCGATATCAGGTCGGTGCCGGGTGACAGCAGAGCACCGGCGACACAGGCGAGTACGACCGCGTAGCGGCGGAATCGGTGCAGGATCGTCGGGGTCACCACCCCCAGCCACGCCAGCATGATGATGACCAGCGGCAGCTCGAAGGAGATGCCCAGCGAGAGCACCACCTGCAGCACGAAGTCGAAGTACGCATCGTAGGTGATGAACGGCGCGATCGCCTCGGTCTGGAAGCTGAAGAGGACGGCCAGCGCCTTGGGCACGACGAAGAGCCAGGCGATCACGGCACCGGTCAGGAACAACCCCAGCCCGGCGAACAGCGAGGGGATGATCGCCCGCTTCTCCCGCTCGTACAGGGCGGGGGCCACGAAGGCCCACAGCTGCCATAGCACGACCGGCGACGCGAGCACCAGCCCGACCACAAAGCCCAACTTGAAGACGATGAGAACCGGCTCGGTTGGACTCAGGACGACGAGCTTCCCGCCCGTCAGGTAAGCTTCGATGGGGCGCTTGAGGAGCGAGACCAGGGTGAAGTGCTGGACCAGCCACAGCCCGATGCCGAAGCCGACCGCGAGCGCGGCCAGCGAGCGAAGAATGCGAGACCGAAGCTCCTCGAGATGCTCGAGGAACGGCATCTCCCCGCTGCGGTTCGCCATGGCCTCTGGGCGAGGCGCCCGGGCCTAACGGCCGAGCGTCTTGATACGGTCGCGCGCGAGCGCGGCTTCGTTGGATTGCGGGTACTGCCGAATCACCCGCTGATAGGCGTCCTTCGCGCCCGCGGGGTCCTTCCGGCGTTCGGCCAGGAGGCCGAGGTTGTACAACGCCGCCGACGCGCGGGGAGACTGGGGGAACCGCTCCAGGACCTGCCGGTAATAGCCCGCCGCCGAGTCGGGGTTCTCGGCCGCGAAGCTCTGGCCGAGGAAGTAGAGCGCATCGGGCACCCGGTCGCTGGTGGGGTAGGTCTGCAGCAGCTGGCGAAGCCCGACGCGGGCGGTCGACGTGCTGCCCCGGCGGAGCTGCGCCACGGATGCCTCGTACATCTGGTCGGGGGTGGCACTCGGCCCGCCTGCTCCAGCCGGCGACGTGCTGTCGCCCGGGCCGGCCGGACCCGCCGGCGGGGCGCCGCCCGAGGCGCTGATCTCGGCTCCGCGGGCCTCGAGCTGGGTTCGAAGCTCGGTCAGCCGCTGCTGGCTCTGGCCGGTGAGCTCCTGCAACTGCACCAGCTGCTGCTGGATCTGGTAGAGGTCTTGTTGGGTGTCACCCCGCAACGACCGCACTGCCAGCCCCAACGAGTCCATGATCCGCTGCTGCAGCTGGATCATCTCGCCTAACCGCGCGGCCCGGGCCGAGTCCTTCCGAGCAGACTCGGCCCGGAGCAGCGCCACCTCGTTCTGAACTCGCCGAACGTCGCTCGGGCTCGCACAGGCAGCGAACCCGGCCAGACTGGCGAGCGCCAGAAGCCGCCAGCCGCTCTGGCTCACTTCGGCGCCGCCAGACTGTCGCCGCCGGCCGTGATCTCGAACTCGTCGCGGCGGTTCTTGGCCCAGGAGTCCTCGCTATGGCCGGGATCGAGCGGCCGCTCCTTGCCGTAGGACACCACCTCGAGCCGTCCGTCATCCACGCCCTTGCCCGTGAGATAACGCTTGGCCGAAGCTGCGCGCCGGTTGCCCAGGGCCAGATTGTACTCGTCGCTGCCCCGCTCGTCGCAATGACCGGCAATCCGGAGCCGCACAGCCGAGTTGGCGGCGAGAATGGCCGCCTTCCGGTCGAGAATCCCCTGATCGCTGGCCCGGATGTCGGCCTTGTCGAAATCAAAGTGGATCAGATCGGCCACCTCGGCGCGCAGGGCCTTGACCCGCTCGGCAGCTTCCCGCTTCAGCCGCTCGGCGTCGTCGCTCGCCGCCGGGGGCGGCGGAGGAGGCGCTTCCGCGGCGGCCGGAGCGGGTTCGGGCGCCGGCGCCTCAGGAGCCGGCTTCTTGCCGCAGGCCGCCAGCAGCGCCGCGGCTGCGAGGACGCTCAGGATCGAGGATGCGCGCATCATGACTCCTGGACTCAGGGTTTGGGAGGAACAACCGCGGCCCCGGCCAGCCGGCGGGACCACGCAGGGAGCCGGGCCCAGCCCGGCGTGGGGAGCTGGCGGTTTCGACCGGT
>JBIOTT010000114.1:0-34386 GCA_044866195.1 Gemmatimonadales bacterium | reverse complement strand
CGATGAACAGGTGCTCGACCCAGTCGTCTTCCTTGAGATCGGCCCCGTTGAGCCCCCGGCCGCCGCGCCGCTGGCGCCGATAGGTGGAGATCGAGATCCGCTTGATGTAGCCGGTGTGGGAGATGGTGATGACCATGTCCTCTTCGGCGATCAGGTCCTCGACCGTGAACTCGCCCTGATCGGCCACGATCTCGGTCCGCCGGTCGTCCCCGAACTTCTCCGAGATCTCCGCCATCTCGTTCTTGAGAATGGTCATCCGTCTGGGCTTGGAGGCGAGAATGCTCTTGAGCTCCTTGATGGTGGCTCGCACCTCCTTGAGCTCCGCTTCCAGCTTCTCGATTTCGAGCCCAGTGAGCTTGGCGAGCCGCATGTTGAGGATCGCGTCGCTCTGTTTCTCGGACAGGCCGAACCGCTTGCGGAGCCGGGCGTCGGCATCCGGCACGTCCTTCGACTTGCGGATGATATCGACGACCTCGTCGATGTTGTCGACGGCGATCTTGAGGCCCTCGAGGATGTGCTCGCGGGCCTCGGCCGCCTCCAGGTCGAATCTGGTGCGACGAATGATGATGTCGTGCCGGTGCTCGACGAAGCGCTCGAGCAGCTGCTTCAGGTTCATCACCTTCGGGGCGCCGTGGTCGAGCGCCAGCATGATCACGCCGAAGGTCGACTGCATCGCGGTGTGCTTGTACAGCTGGTTCAGCACGACGTTGGGGTTGGCGTCGCGCTTGAGCTCCACCACGATCCGCATCCCGTCCTTATCGGACTCGTCGTTGACCCCGCTGATCCCCTCCAGCTTCTTCTCGACCGCGAGCTCGGCGATCGACTTGACCAGGTTCTCCTTGTTCACCTGATAGGGGATCTCGGTCACCACGATCTGGTACTTTCCGCTCGATTCCTTCTCCTCGATCTGAGCCCGGGCCCGCATAATCACTCGGCCGCGCCCGCTCTCGTACGCTTCCTTGATGCCTTCGCGTCCGTAGATGTAGGCCCCGGTGGGAAAGTCGGGACCCCTGATGGCCTTGCGCAGATCCGCGATGGTGGCCTCCGGCTCGTCGACCAGAAGCTCCACCGCCTTCGCGACTTCCCGCAGGTTGTGGGGCGGAATGTTGGTCGCCATTCCGACCGCGATGCCGCTGGACCCGTTGACCAGAAGATTGGGGATCTTGGCCGGGAGGACGGTCGGCTCCTGCAGCCGGTCGTCGAAATTCGGCTGGAAATCGACGGTGTTCTTGTCGATGTCCTCCAGCATCGCGATCGCGATCGGCGTGAGCCGGGCCTCGGTGTAGCGGTAGGCCGCGGCCGGGTCGCCATCGACCGACCCGAAATTTCCCTGCCCGTCGATCAGTGGATTGCGCAGGGAGAACTCCTGCACCATGCGCACCAGTGCGTCGTACACGCTCGCGTCGCCATGGGGGTGATACTTGCCCAGCACGTCGCCCACCACGGTCGCCGACTTCTTGTAGGGGCGGCCCGGCACCAGCCCGAGCTCGTTCATGGCGTACAGGATGCGGCGATGCACCGGCTTGAGCCCGTCGCGCACGTCGGGCAGCGCGCGGGAGACGATGACGCTCATCGAATAGTTGATGAACGACTGCTGCATCTCTTCCTCGATCAGCCGAGGCAGGATGCGCTCGCGCGAGTTTGGTGCGGTCATGAGTACGTCTGGGTGGCGAGAAACGAGGCCAGCCGAAAGCCGGCCGCGGTATGGAGGAATATACCCCGGGCCGGGGGACGGCCGCAATCGCGGCCGCAGAATTCAAATGATTGTCGCGCTTGACGTTAGGCTGGTCTGGCCTGGCTAGAGACATCCCGACTCGGGACTCGGTTGCGGACCAGCAGCACGGTGCCAGCCCCGCGCCCCACGATCCGGTCGGCTCGGGCCTCGAACACCTGCCCGATAGGCTGTCCTTGCTTGTCGCGCAGGTACTCGATCCTCTCGCCCTGAACCTGGCGTTCAACCGGCAGTCGCTGCAACCGCATCGCTTCACCTCGGGTGGACCCGCTACGGACTTGAGATGCCCTGACGCGGGGTTTGGTTGCGTTCCTGGGGCCAGGGACGCAACTCTCTTCCGGCCGTCGGTGTCAGAGCACTGACGCTTGGGACGCGACCCACTTCGCCCTGGAGCCCGACTGGACGACCGCCTTCTGATCGCCCGTGTGCAGGCCGGCGATGCGAGCGCCGAGCGCGAGCTGTACGACGCGCACGTCGATCGGGTCTATCGACTCGTGTACCGCCTGGCCGGTGACCCCGACCAGGCCCAGGACTACACCCAGGAGGCCTTCATCCGCGCGTTCGACCGCTTGAGCGACTTCCGCGGCGACTCGGCACTCGGCACTTGGATCTGTGCCATCGCGCTATCGGTCGCCCTCAACGGGCTCCGGAAGCTCAAGCGGCTGCGGACTCGCGAAGTGGCGCTGGAGGGCGCGGCGGAGCTGGGCAGCTCGCGGCGGGAGGCAGAGCCGGACCTCAAGCTGCGGCTCGCCCGCGCAATCGACCAGCTGCCGGATGGCTATCGCGCCGTCTTCCTCATGCACGATGTGGAAGGCTATACCCATGAGGAGATCGGCCGGGCGCTGGGGGTGCAACCGGGGACCTCGAAGGCGCAGCTCTCCCGGGCCCGGGCCAGACTGCGGGAGACCCTGGCTGACTTCGCGAAGGGATGAGCTCATGATGCCGCACGAAGAGGAGCCGCTCGAGCAGGAACTGCGCGACCTGGCTCGTGCATATCACCAGCCGCCCGATCCGCCGCGTGAGCAGATGTGGGCCGCAATTGCGGCCCGTCGAGCGGCGAACGGCGGTCGCAGACCGGGCGGCTGGTTCCGCCGGGTAGCGCCCTGGACAGCCGGGATTGCCGCCCTGCTCGCGGTTGGCGTAGGTCTCGGACGGCTTACCGTCCGCCGGCCGCCTTCGGCTGGCCCGGCGGTCACGCCGGCGCCGCTCCCGGCCACTGCCCCTCGAACCGATGCCACGGCCTACCGGCTGGCGACAGCGGAGCACCTGGGCCAGGCCGAGGCATTCCTCACACTGTTCCGCGTGTCCGTTCGGGAACGCCGGCAGGATCACCTCGCGTCGTCCACTGCGCGCCAGCTGCTCGCGACCAACCGGCTCCTGCTCGACTCGCCGGCGGCTGGCGACCCCAAGCTCAAGTTCCTGCTCCAGGACCTCGAGCTCGTGCTGGCCCAGATTGCTCAGCTCGAGCCCAACCGGCGCCGTGAAGATCTCCAACTCATCACCCGTGGACTCGAGAACGGGATGCTGGTCCGGTTGCGGGCCGCCGTGCCTGCCGGCGCCGCGGTCACTTCTCGGCAAGGAGCGCTCTAAATGCCCTGGAACCTGTTCTGGCCGGCGGTGATCGTGCTGGCGACCTTGGCAGCTGCACCGACGGGCCCGAGGCATGACGCAGCCGGCGATCCCGCCGGCCTGCCCCCGCCACCGAGCATGCAGGCGGACCCCGCCGATTCGGTCTACCGTGCGGCCCGCACCGCGTTGAGCCGGCGCGAATATCGAAAGGCGGCGCAACTGTTCGGCGCCATCGAAACCCGCTTCCCGGGTTCCCGGTACGCAGCGGACGCGCGCTACTGGCAGGCGTTCGCCCTCTATCGCCTGGGAAGCGACGAGAGCCTGCGCCGAGCGCTCCTGGCGCTCGAGGCCCAGCGCCGGCGGCACCCCACCGCTGCAACCAAGGGTGACGCCGCCGCGCTCGAGCGCCGAATCCAGGGGGAGCTGGCCCGGCGAGGCGATGCGGACGCCGCGGCTGCGATCTCGGCAGCTGCGCGGCTCGTGGCCGCTCCCCCAACTCCGCCGACTCCCCCGACTCCCCCGACTCCGCCAACTCCGCCAACTCCGCCGACGCCCCCGAGTCGTCCGGCACCACCGGGATTGCGGGGGGTCGCCGGATCCCACTCGGACTGCCCTGAGGAGGACGATGACATCAAGGTTGCCGCGCTCAATGCGCTGCAGCAGATGGATGCCGAGCGAGCCGCGCCCATTCTCAAGAAGGTGCTGGCGCGCCGCGATGCCGAATCCGTCTGCCTCCGGCGCAAGGCGGTGTTCCTCCTGGCGCAGCAGGGCGCGGAGGGGGCCGAGCCGACCCTGCTCGATGTGGTGCGGCACGACCCCGACGGCGAGGTTCGGGGGCAGGCCGTGTTCTGGCTGTCCCAGGTAGGGACCGATGCTTCCGTCGCTGCACTGGATTCGATTCTTCGCACCACCAAAGACCCCGACCTTCAGGACAAGGCCGTGTTCGCGCTGTCGCAGCACGGGAGCACGCGGTCAGTACAGGCGCTCCGGGCGTACGCCGAGCGGAACGACCTGCCGGAGGAGGCGCGGGAGAAAGCCATATTCTGGCTGGGCCAGAGCGGCTCGGCCGAGAACGTCGCGTTCCTGCGAGGGCTCTACGGCCGACTCCGCACCGAGGAGCTCAAGAAGAAGGTGCTCTTCTCGCTGGCCCAGACCGGCACCAAGGAGACCGGGCACTGGCTGGTAGACATTGCGCGAAACCAGCAGGAGCCGCTCGAGCTCCGGAAGCAAGCACTGTTCTGGGCGCAGCAGTGCGACCTGCCGACCAGCGAATTCGCCAGCCTGTACGGATCCGCCAGCGACCGGGTGATGCGCGATCAGATCGTGTTCGTGCTCTCCCAACGGGGTGACAAAGCGGCAGCGGACAAGCTGCTGGAGATCGCAAGGAGCGATCCCGATCGAGAGCTTCGCAAGAAGGCGCTCTTCTGGCTGACTCAGATGGACGATCCGCGGGCGGCGCAGCTGCTCCAGGAGATTCTGGAACGCTGACGGCAAGGGCCCTGGCAACGATTTCGCCGCGGGCGCCATCTAAGGGCAGCGTCCATGCTGCCCCCCATCGTTCTCTTCGCCTTCGGCGTAGTGGCGCCCCAGCTCGACTCGGCGGTGCAGGTGCGGCCGGCGGGTCCGGTCACTGTTCCGGCCGCGCGCGCGAGCAGCGAACTCACCATCGACGGGCACCTGGATGACTCCGCATGGAGCGGAGCCCAGCCGGTCGCTTCGCTAACCCAGCGGGTGCCGCGCGAGGGAGCCCCTCCCAGCCAGCGGACCGAGATCCGCGTGCTGTACGACGACGACGCGCTCTACGTCGGCGTGCGCCTGTTCGACAGCGCACCCGACTCGGTACGCGCGCTGCTCGCGCGCCGTGATCGCACCGTCAGCGCAGATCGCTTTCTGGTCTTTCTCGATCCCTACCACGACCGCCGCTCGGGCTTCTACTTCGGCGTCAATGCGTCCGGCACGCTGTACGACGGCACGCTCTACAACGACGAATGGCAGGACAGCACCTGGGATGGGGTGTGGGATGGCCGCGCGGCGCGTGACTCCCTCGGCTGGAGCGCGGAGCTCCGCATTCCCTATTCCCAGCTCCGGTTTCAGCAGCGGCAGGCGTATCTCTGGGGCGTGAATTTCAAACGGGAGGTCGCCCGCCGTAAAGAAGAGGACTATCTGGTGTTTCGCCCCACCAATGGCAGCGGCTTCGTGTCCCGATTCGTCGACCTCGTGGGACTGGAGCGGGTCTCGCCCCCGGCGCGGCTGGAAGTGATGCCGTATGTCACCGCTAAAGCCGAGTTCCTGGACCACGCTGCCGGCGACCCGTTCAACCGGGGAGCACGGGCCCGGCCCGGCGCTGGACTCGATGCGAAGCTTGGGATCGGCAGCAACCTGACGCTCGATGCGACGGTCAATCCCGATTTCGGCCAGGTCGAGGTGGACCCGGCCGTCGTGAACTTGACCGATGTCGAGACGTTCTTTCCGGAGCAGCGGCCCTTTTTCATCGAGGGCGCCAACATTTTCAACTTCGGGTCCGGAGGCGCCAACGATTTCTGGGGATTCAATTGGGGGAGCACCGATTTTCTCTATACCCGTCGCATTGGGCGGGCTCCCCAGGGCAACCTGCCCGAGGCCGACTTCACCGCCGCTCCAGCGGGCACCCACATCCTGGGCGCGACCAAGCTGAGCGGGAAGGCGGGCAGCTGGAGCGTGGGCGCACTCAACGCGCTCACCAAACGGGAGTACGCCGATGTCGCGCTGGGCCCTGCCCGGTGGCGGTCCGAGGTAGAGCCGCTCACCTGGTACGGCGTCTACCGGGTGCAGAAGGAGCTCTCCGGCGGGCGGGCCGGGATCGGTCTGATCGGCACCGGCACCAGACGGTGGTTCGACGAGGACAGCCTGCCGAACCAGCTCGCGCGCTCGGCGTTCGGGGCCGGGCTGGACGGGTGGCTCACGCTCGACCGAGGCGCTACTTGGGTGCTCGCCGGCTGGGCGGGGGCAAGCAGGATCGGCGGCACGCCGGCTCAGCTGATCCAACTCCAGAGCACGTCGGTGCATTACTTCCAGCGCCCTGATGCCGGCTATGTCCGAGTGGACTCGGCTGCAACCTCGCTCGGGGGCTGGGCCGGCCGGCTATCGCTCAACAAGCAGAAGGGCAACTGGATGCTCAATGCGGCGGTCGGTGCGATCGACCCGGGGTTCGAGCAGAACGACCTGGGCTTCCAGATCTGGGCCGACCTCGTCAATGCACACGTGGTGGGGGGCTATCGCTGGACCCGGCCCAGCCGGCTGTTCCAAAGCGCGCGGCTGAACCTCGCCACCTATCGCACCTGGAACTTCGGAGGGGATGTCACCGGCGCCGGCTACTTCCTGCTCGGGGTCTTCGACTTTCGCAACTTCTCCCATTGGGAGTGGTATGTGGAATACGACCCGCGCAGCCTCAACCCGCGCCGCACCCGCGGCGGGCCCCTGACGGTGAACCCGCCGGGCGTGGATTGGGACATGACCTTCACTTCGGACGGACGCCGGAAGTGGATCTTTGGGATCGGGTTGCACGGCGACCACTACGCTCAGAGGCGCCAGCAGAGCTGGACGATCGGCCCCACCCTCGAATGGCACCCGAGCTCACGCGCATCGTTCCAGTTTGGTCCCAAGCTCGAGCGGTTGAAAACCACGGCCCAGTACGTGGGCACCTTCGACGATCCTGCGGCCGTTCAGACCTTCGGCCGCCGCTACCTGTTTGCCGAGCTGAACGAAACCCAACTCTCGGCCAGTCTCCGGCTCAACTGGATCTTTACGCCCAGGCTCAGCCTGGAGGTCTACACTCAGCCTCTGCTTTCGTCCGGCGCATACCGGAACTACAAGGAGCTGGCCCGGCCCCGGAGCTACGAGTTCCTCCCGGCCGGCGAGCCGAGCCTGGCGCCGGACAATGCCGATCGTCTCGTGGTGGCGCCCGCGACCCCCGGTGTGACCCAGCTCGAGTTCGACAACCCGAACTTCTCGCTGGCTTCGCTGCGAGGAAATGCGGTGCTTCGCTGGGAGTATCGCCCCGGCTCGACCGTCTTCTTCGTCTGGACCCAGAATCGGTCCGACACGGCCATTGACGGCAGCTTCCGGGTAGGCGACGGGCTGAAGCGCCTCATCGGGGCCCCGGGAAACAACGTGTTTCTGGTCAAGTTTTCGTATTGGTGGAGGCCCTGAGGGGCGCTTACATTCCCGCCCATGCGGGTCCCCCGACATCTCGGCGTCGCGCGGGCGGGCGGTGCCGGAGTGCTGGCGCTCCTCGCCGCCTGCAGCGCTTCCAAGCCTGCCGCTCCACCGCTACTGCTCGCGCCTCCAACCGATACCCTGAACGCCCCGTTCGCCGACGCGGCCGGCGCCGTGTGGCTGAGCGCCGGGCGGTGGGCGGTGGTGTCCGAGGGCAGCGGCGTCGTGGGCATCGTCGACTTCGGGACCCGCCGCGTCAACCCGCTGGGCGGGGCCAGAACCAAGGAGCTCAAGAATCCTTTTGCGGTCTTCCGCTCGGGCGATTCGCTGTGGGTAGCCGATTGGGGGCTCCGTCGCCTCACCGCGTGGACGCTGGACGGTCGGCTCGCAGGTCAGGTGCCCGCATTCGATGCTACCCGCGGTGCGCTGGCCCGAACGCGGGATGCTCGAGGTCGATTCTACGTACCGATAATGCCGGCGGCGGGCCCGGACGGAAGCGGTAACCGGGATTCCGCAGCCATTGTTCGGGTCGCACCGGATCTGGGCCGCATCGATACCATCGCGCGACTCGCCCCGCTGGACGTCACCGAAGTCGAAAGCGATGCCGGGCGGCGTTTCGAGCGCCGGGTGTTCAGCGGCACCGACCACTGGGGGGCGTTGGCCGACGGGTCGCTCTGGGTGGCCCGCGTATATCACAACCGGGTGGATTGGCGCGACTCGGCGGGCCGCTGGACGACTGGTCAGGCGCTGCCCGATCGGGTGCTCGAGGTCACCCGGGCCGACCGCGAGCTGTTCGTCCGCACCTTTCCGCCCGAGCTCAGAACCAGCGCGGAGCAGCTTCCATTCGCCCCCGTGAAGCCACCGTTCGAGGCGGGCTTTACCTCCGCCGACGGACTGGTCTGGCTGCAGAAGAGCCGCTCGCCGCTCGATTCGACCGGCAGTTGGCATGTGGTGGATCGCCAGGGCCGCCTGGTCCGGGAGATCCGACTCCGGGGCTTCGGCCGTATCCTGGCGACGGCGCCGGGCGCAGCCCTGGCGATCGAGCCGGACAGCGGACGCCTGCGGCTGCTTCAGGTCGTGGTACCTCCACTCGTTTCTCCGGGAGTTTCCTGATGCAGATAGTGAGGTCCTGGTTGCCGTGCAGCCTCGCGTTCGTGGCGACGGCGGCCTGCGCCAACTCGGATTCCAACCGGGGGGCGCTCACGCTCGAGGCAAAGCTGCCCGTCTCCTTCACGCAACTCAGCAACGTGGTCGAGCTGCACGACGGCCGCATTGCCTTCGCCGATACCCGCGAGCGGTTGTTTCTCCGGGGTGACTTCCGCACGGGTAAGGTCGATACCCTCGGCAATCGAGCAGACACGCTGGCTGCCGGTGCGGCAGCATCGGTGTACAAGCTGCCGGGGTGGGTGGCGCATCTCGGGGGGGACACGGTCGCATTGGTGGACTTCGCCGCGGTCCGAACCACACTCTGGACCGAGGCAGGACAGCCCGTCAGAGCCCTGTCGCTGCCGCCGGTCGGCGGGCCGACACCGGTGCTCGCCTACGACCATTCGGGGTTTGGCTACAAGGCCGATTACCAGGCCATCGTGGGCGGAGGCGAGCCGGGACGAACCCTGCGTTCGGACAGCGTGGCCATCCTCCGCATCGAGCTGGGCACCGGGCGGGTCGACACGGTGGCGAACCTCGCCGCCCCCGAATACGGCGACGCGACCTTCGGCGAACAGGTCCAGCAGGTCGCCAAGATCTTCGGCCCCAACGACCTCTTCGGCGTGCTGCCGGACGGCCGGCTGTGGGTGGCCCGCGCGCGGGAGAATCGGGTCGACTGGCGGGGCCCCGGCGGAGTGTGGATTCGGGGGCAGCCGCACGACTACCCCAAGGTGCCGGTGACCCAGGCCGACAAGGAGCGGGTGATCGCCCGGATCCGGGAACAGGGCAAGGGCCACGGGCTCCCCGACAGCCTTCACCTCGAATGGCCGTTTGCGGAAAACAAGCCGCCGTTCGACGCCGGTGTCACCAACCCGGATGGCGACGTCTGGCTCCAGCGCGCCCGCGAGCTGGATGCGGCCGAGGCGGTTTACGACGTCTACGGGCCCGACGGCGCCTGGAAGCGGTCAGTTACGTTCCCCGGGGGCGTCTCCCTGGCCGGGTTCGGCCGCGGCGGAGCGATTTACGGGATCATGAAGGATGGGGAGAAGAAGACCATTGGAAGATTCAAACAGCGTGAACGGTGAACGTTCACCGTTCACGTTTTCAATCGAGTATTTGGGGCTCGTCCGGCGGCCCGCCCGGTTTCCGATCCGTCTTCCTCCGATCCCGCCGCTGCCCCTGCTCGTACCACCGGCGGGTGACCTCGCCGGCCAGGTCTCGATTTCCCAATCCAAAGGCAAGGCCGGCGGCCAGTGCGACGGCCCCGAGGATGAGGGTAAAAGCGGCCGTCACGATCTCCTGGCCGACGCCGACCTGCTGCAGCGCCAGGAACACGGATACGAGTACCACCGCGCCTTTGGCCAGCTTGGCCAGGGTCGGCACGCCGGCCACGTTCCCTGCGAGGGCCACGATGAGCCCGCGGACGAATTCGCCCACGATCATGCCGAGGATAACGACGACGATCGCCGCGATGAGACTGGGCAGGAACGAGAGCATAGTGCCGAACATCTGATTGATGCTCTCGAGTCCGAGCGCGGCACTGGCGAGCAGCACCACCACCAACATCAGCAGCCAGAAAATCAGCTTGGCGAGAGCACGCACCGGATCGAGCCGCGAGCCGGTGCGCTCGACCACCTGATCGAGGCCGCCGGCGTGGATGACCCGGTCGAAGTCCAGTCGCTTGCGGCTGCCGTCCACCCACCGCTGGACCTGACGCGCGAGGAAGTAGCCCGCGAGCAGAATCAGCGCCGCAGCAATGAGCGGCGGCAGTACTTCCCAGAGCTGTACCGCGCCGACCCGCAGGCGCTCGAGTATCTCATCCATGCGACACCTCGATCACCAGCTTGCCGAACTGCTCTCCGCGTGCGAGCCGAGTCATCGCGTCCACCGCGGCTTCCAACGGCGCCACACTGTCGACCACCGGCCAGAGCCGGCCCAGGGCGGCAAGACGCACGATCTCGCGGTATTCCCGGCGACTCCCCATGGTCGACCCCAGGATGGTCCATTGGTGCCAGAACAAGCGGCGGAGATCCAACTCGATCTTGGGCCCGGTCGTCGCGCCGCAGATCGCCAGCCGCCCGCCCCGCTTGAGGGCGCGTAGGCTGAGGGGCCAGGTCCGTTCCCCCACGCTATCTATGACGACGTCGGCGCCTCGGCCGTCGGTGAGTCGCTTAACTTCGGCGACCACGTCCTGCCGGGCGTGATCGAGCCCTGCGTCGGCGCCCAGCGCCCGGGCTGCTTCCAGCTTTCGAGGGGTTCCACTGGTGACGATGGTGTACGCCCCGAGCAGCTTGGCGATCTGCAGTGCCGCCTGAGCCACGCCGCCTCCGATACCCCAGATCAGCACCACCTCGGCCGGCCTGAGCAGGGCGCGCGTGGTCAGCATCCGCCAGGCCGTGAGGGTCCCGAGAGAGAAGGCAGCGGCGCGGTCCCAGGGCATGGCATCGGGAACCCGGGCCAGGTTCGCCTCCGGGACGACCACCAGCTCGGCAATCGTTCCCGGGACGTGCTCGCCCAACACCCGGAACGTGCGGCAGAGCGAGTCGTCGCCCTCGAGGCAGGCGGGGCAGGTGCCGCACGAAAGACCCGGGTTGACCATTACCCGGTCGCCCGGAACGACGGAGCGCACCGCTGGGCCTACGGCGTCGACTACACCGGCCGCATCGCAACCCACGATGTGAGGAAAGCGGTACTCGACCCCTGGGAGGCCAGCGGCAACGAAGAGATCGAGGTGATTGAGTGCGGCCGCCCGCACCCGGATGCGCACGCTGTCCGGTGCGCCGAGCTCGGGAGCGGGCAGCTCGCGAACGGCGAGCCGCTCGAGCCCACCCACGCCATCGAGGGCGAGGGCCAGCATCAGAACGTAGCAGTCGGGAACTGCTCGCCGGGCCGGAGCTTGAGGGGGATGGGTTCGGCACCGAGCGCGAGCCCGCGGAGCCAGACGCGGTATTCCGTGCGCCCCTTGCCAGCCTCCCGACCGGTCACGAAAATGACCCGCTCGCCGTCTCTCGACGCCGAAAGCGCCAGCAACGGCTGCTCGGTCTGAAACAGTGCCACCGGCGCGGCACCTTCTGGCATTCGCATGATCCGCCACTCACGAGAGCCCTTCTTGCGCTCCACCCCGAACAGCAGGTCGCCGTTCGGGAAGAAGCTCGGGCTCGCCTCACGAAGCACTCCAGTCGTAGCGCGGACTTGCCCGCTGCCGTCGAGCGCCATCCGATAGATGCGCGGAGCTCCATCGCGAATCGACACGAAGGCGATAGTCCGGCCGCCGGGCGAAACGACCGGGTCCTGGTTGCCCCCCACCGAGGTGGTGAGCGGCTGCGGCTCGGCGTCGGCGCTGTCCGCCGGCATGATGTAGATCTGAGGCACGCCGTTCCGGGTGGACGTGAACACCAGACGAGTGCCATCCGGGGTCCAGGCGGGATGGCTGTCACTGCCCCTCGCCGTGGTGAGCCGCCGGATGTTGCTGCCGTCGGCATCCATGACGTAGAGGTCGTAGTTCCCTTCGCGGCTCCCCCGATTGGAGCTGAACGCGATCCGGGTGCGGTCGGGTGAGAGCGCCGGATCGAGGTTGACCCCGCTGTCGACCAGCACCGGAAGCAGCGAGTCGGGCCGGATCGCCAGGCCCTGATGAATGCCTAGTTTCCCGCTGCGGCTCGACGCCGCCAGGAGATCACCGACCACGAACACGTCCGCCTCCGCGATAGCCCCCCAGGCGGTCGAGGCCGTGATCCGGGCCCGGCCGAACCCCCGGGCGTCGACTCCGCCCTGTTGGTCGACCGAAGCCACCTCCGGGTGGTCGGAGCGCCACTGCAGCTCAGCCGACGATCCGGCTGGCTTTCCCCGCTCATCCGCCAGGGTCGCCTTGAGCGAGGTGCGTTCGGCGGGAGCGAGCGCTATCCGGCTCCGGTCCAGGCGGAGGGCGCCCGGCACCACCTGCACCGCCCAGGTCGCCGGTTGGAATCCGGCCACACGGGCCGTGAGGCTGGTGGTGCCGAGGGCCTTGGCGGTGAGCTCGCCACTGCGGCGGTCGAAGCTGGCGATGCTGGAATCACCGACCTCCCAGCCGACGGCAATTTCCGGAATCGAGCTCGAATCCACCGCCTCCGCCGCGACGGTAAACTTGTGCTTCTTGTTGAGCGGCAACACGATCGGGCCACCGCTCGCGCGGGGCGTCACCACGATGGCGCGCACGGTCTTGTGGACCACCACAGCGGCGCGCCGCTCCTGTCCAGCAAGCCAGGCCACGATCTCGGCGCTGCCGGGAGCAACCCCCTGAAGAATCCCGGTAGGGCCCACCCGGGCCACGCTGGTATCGGTCGACTGCCAGACAACGCCCTCGGTCATCACCCGGTTGCTCTGCGAGGGCACCAGGAGCTGGATCGTGTCGAGCTCGCCGGGGCCGACCAGGATCCGCGGCTTCGACAGCGCGAGATCCACCGCTTCTACTTCGACCGGCGCGGTGGCGACCATCCCGCTGGGCAGCGCCGCCTGGATGATGCTGCGGCCGGTGCCGCGAGCAAGCAGCGCTCCGGTGGAGTCCACCGCAACGACGTCGGGCCGGAGCGACTTCCAGATGACGCGACCCAGGTCGGCCGGGGTGCCGTCATCCTTGAGCGCGCGCGGCTCGAGTTTGGCGGTCTCACCCAACACCAGCCGGAGCGAGGCGGGCTCCAGCGTCAGCGCCGCAATCCCGTGCCCCCCTCCGCCCTGGCCGGCGGCGTCGCCGACCAGCACCGCCAGCGAAGCCCGCCGCCCCTGGGTCCGCGCCTCGACCTTGGCGAGACCCGGCTTCACACCGGTCACGGTCCCGTCGGTCTGCACCCGCGCGATGCTGGAGTCCGACGTCCAGAAGGTGAATCGCGCGTTCGAGATCAGATTGCCCGAGCGATCGAACGCCGCGGCGAAGATGGTCTGTTTCTGGCCGACGCCGAGGGTCAGGGTCTGCGGTGCGACCTGCACTTCGGCCACGGCTTGGGCGCGGGCGGGTGGCGCCCACACACAACCGAGAAGCAGCGCGACGCGCGCAGCGGAGGGGACGGAAGCACTCACGATGAGAGAACCCGTTGTCGGGAGACGATTTTCACAAGATAGTGCCGGCGTAAGGGTTTGTCAAAGCACAACTTAGCGAGACGGGCCTGGATTCGGGCCGGTCCCCGTCTCCCGGGCGCACACCAGCCTTGCAGAAGGATTGGTTCCGCGCATCTTATATCAGCATTCTGCGCCGTTGGATCTCCCGAAGGCGAGCTCGCGCCTCGATACCAGCGGCGGACCACCCGCCGCATTCGCGATCGGAGGAAGCATCTATGGCCGCGCTGTACTCCCTGGAGATGGGCTGGTCCGGGTCGGGCTGGATGGATCCACTGCCGCTGCAGAGCGAACCCACGCCGCCCCCGCCTCCAGCTCCCACCCCGGCCCCCGCGCCCGCCGCCCCGCAGGGCGAGAGGGCCAAGCCGGCCCCCCGTCCCGCCGCGAAGAAGAAGGCCCGCCCGGCAAAGGCAGCCAAGAAGCGGGCGGCGAAAAAGCCGGCTCGGAAGAAGGCCGCGAAGAAGGCCGCCAAGAAGCGCGCCGCCAAGCCCGCTCGGAGAAAGGCCACCAAGAAGCGCGCCGCCAAGCGGGCCGCCAGGAGACCGGCCAAGAAGAAAGGCCGCCGGCGGCGTTGATTCGCGCCCGCGCCCCCCAGCGCCCCGCCTCACGCGGGGCGCTCTGCTTCGGGCCGCGTCCACCTTGCATCGCCAGTCGCGTCCGCCCAGCTTCCATCGACTTCCACCCCTCTAGCTCGATGACCAGGCTTCTCTGTGCGCTGCCAGCAGTGCTGTTGCTCGCGTGCCAGCCGAGCCTGCGGGAGCCCGTCGGAGGCGGCGATTCGGCTCTCACCTCGGAGCTCACCAATCAGCTCGTCCGCTCCGCTGCCGACTGGAACCGCGGTGATCTCGAAGGCTTCATGAGCGATTATGCCCACGACAGCGCCACCACGTTCGTCGACGGCGGCCACGCGCACCGGGGCTGGGATTTTATCCGGTCGCGCTATGTGACTCGCTTTGCGCCGGGGGCGAGCCGTGACAGCCTCCGGTTCGAGGAGGTCGCCGCGCGGCGATTGGGCGAACGCCATGCGTTGGTCACCGCCCGGTTCATCCTGTTGCGTGGCGGGCAGCCGACCGCCAGCGGCCCCTTTACGCTGGTTCTCGAGCGCCAGTCGGACGGTTGGAAGATCCTCCACGATCACACCTCGAGTGATCCGCGCTAGGACCGCGGTCCTGGCCGTCGCGGCCGTCGCAGCGTGCGGCTCCCAAGGACCCAAGCGTCTTGCGCTGGCGGGGGGCACCCTGATCGACGGCTCCGGCGGGCCGCCAAGGCCCGACGCAGTCGTGGTGATTCGGGACGGCAAGATCGAAACCGTGGCATCCCGTGCGGGGTTCTCCCTTCCCAAGCATACCACCGAGATCGATGCACGGGGCAAGTGGATCGTGCCCGGCTTCATCGATGCCCACGCTCATGTGGCGCCCTGGGCATTGACCCGGTATCTCGCCTGGGGCGTCACAACCGTCCGCGACGTCCACGGCGCGCGCGACACCATTCTCGCGCTTCGGCAGCGGGCCAATCTGGGCGGGATCAGCAGTCCCCGGATCTACAGCGCCGGTGCCATGATCGACGGCCGGCCGACCACCTACAGCGACGCCATCGGCGTAAATGACGCATCCGACGCCCGCAAAGCGGTGGACCAGGCCTCGGTCGCTGGCGTCGACTACATCAAGGTGTACACCCGGGTCGATCCGCCGGTGCTCAGGGCGATCATCGACGAGGCCAACAGCTTCGGGCTGCGGGTCACGGCGCATCTGGGCCTCACCGATGCGGTCACGGCGGCGAAGCTCGGCCTTCGGGGCGATGAGCACATGACCGGCGTACCCGAGGCCATCGTACCCGACCAGTCCTCCCTCTTCAGTGCCCACTATCGCGGATTCTGGTCCGGCTGGACCGCGTTCGAGCGCGCCTGGGCCACGCTGGATTCGGGCGCGCTCGCGGGGGTGGCCGCCGAGCTTGCCGCCCGCAAGGTGTACCTGATCCCCACCCTGATCCTCCATGAGACGTTCAGCCGGCTGGACGAGCCGGCAACCACGCAGCAGCCGGAGCTCCGGGACGTGCCTCCCGCCGAACAGACCCGGTGGGACGTCCCCGGCATGATCGGGCGAGCCGGCTGGAGCGCGCTGGACCTGGTGCAGTTCCGGCAATCGCGGCCCAAGCAGGATCTGTTTCTGCGAGAGTTCTTTCGTGCGGGGGGGACCATTGTGGCTGGCACCGATGCCTCCAATCAGCTCTTGATCCCCGGCTTCAGCGAACACCGCGAGATGGAGCTCTTGGTCGCGGCCGGGCTGCCCCCCCAGGCTGCGCTCCTCGCCGCTACCCGTAACGGAGCGTTGCTCCTCGGAGTGGACTCGCTGGGGCGGATCGCGCCCGGCCGAGCCGCGGATCTGGTGGTCCTGGGCGCGGATCCGCTGGCCGACATTCGAAACACTCGGAAGGTCGAGCGGGTGATGTTGCGGGGCAACCTGTTGTCGCCGGACTCGATTCGGCAAAGCTGGTAGGCGGGCGAAAGCTGGTAGGCGGGCGGATGAGGATGGTAGACTTCCAGTCTGTTTCCCTCGCCGAGGCACCATGTCCGACACGCCCCAGGACCAGACTCCGCGCATCCGGTTGACGTCGCTCTCCCACGGCGCAGGTTGAGCCTGTAAGCTCGGTTCCACCGACCTGGCGCAGGTCCTGCGCTTCCTCCCCTCCGTCGAGGACCCGCGGGTCCTCGTTGACGCCGCCGCTCGCGACGACGCCGCCGTATTCCGCCTGACCAGGGACCGGGCGCTGGTTGCGACGGTGGACTTCTTCACGCCCGTGGTCGACAATCCGGCCGACTGGGGCGCGATCGTGGCGGCGAATGCGCTGAGCGACATCTACGCCATGGGAGCCACCCCACTGTTTGCCCTCAATCTGGTCGGCTGGCCTCGCGAGACCCTCCCTTTCACGGTGTTGGGCGAGGTGCTCAAGGGCGCATCCGAGATCATGCACGAGGCCGGCTGCCTCATGCTGGGCGGGCACTCGGTCGACGATCCCGAGCCCAAGTTCGGCATGGCCGTGATCGGTGAGGTCCACCCGGACCACATGCTGACTACGGCGGGCGCCTGCGCCGGAGATCGGCTGGTGCTCACCAAGGCCCTGGGCACCGGCATCCTCGCGACCGCGCTCAAGCGCGACGCGCTCCTGGAAGCGGGGATGGCCGAAGCCGTGCGCTCCATGCGGGCCTTGAATGCGGGTGCCGCTGGCGCGGCCCTCGAGGTGGGCGTGAGCGCGGCGACCGACGTGACCGGCTTCGGCCTGGTCGGCCATCTGCTCAATCTTCTGGAGGCGAGCCGGGTCGGTGCGGACCTTTATTTCGATGCGCTCCCTATCCTGCCCCACGCGCGGAATCTCGCAGCCCGGGGATTCATCCCGGGCGGAACCCAACGGAACCTGGAGGCGGCGGCCGAGCGGGTGAGTTGGTCGCCGGAGATCTCCGAAACCGATCGCTGGTTGGCAGTCGACGCCCAGACGTCGGGCGGCCTGCTGCTGGCCGTGCCGGCCGAAAACGAAGCCGCCCTGCTCGCAGCGGTGCGAGGAGCCGGCGCGCCGGTGGCCGTGACCATCGGCCGGCTCACGGCGGAAGGCCCCGGGCGGCTGCGCGTGCTTCCGCGATCGCCGGGCGATACCCCCGCGCCGTAGCGGCGGCGAGATTGTCATGCGCTGGACTGCCGATCGGCTGGATCAGCTCGAGCGTGCCGTACGCGACGGCCGCCGCGTCGCGCTCACCACCCGGAGAGGCACCGAGTACATCGTCATTGCGGTCCGGCTGGCGACCGGGGGGCGGCAGGATGCCTTGATCGCGCGGCTGCCCATGACCGGTGAGGAGCTGAGCTTCGTGCTGAATGACATCACCGCCTTTCAGGTGCTGCCAGGGCTGTGATGATGGGTCGCGCGCCGCCGATCGCCGTGCTGCATCTGGACGAGAGTTGCCTGGGCAACGGGCGAGCGGGAGCCACGCCCGGCGGCGCCGGCGGCCTGATCGAAGTGCGGACCCGGAGCGGCATCCAGCGGCGGGATTTCTATCTTGCGTCGCCCAACACCACTAACAACCGGATGGCCCTGAGCGGCGCGATCGCCGCGCTGCAGCTGCTTGCGGGGAAGGGAATCCGGATGCGGGCGCTCATCGTGTCGGACTCGGAGTACCTGGTCAAGGGTATCCGCGAGTGGGCGCCGGGCTGGGCTGCGCGCGGTTGGAGGCGCAAGGCCGGCGAGATCGAAAACCTCGAGTTGTGGAAGGCGCTCGTGCGCTCGGCCGCGCTGCACGACGTGCAGTGGACCTGGGTGCGGGGACATCGGGGTCACCCGAAGAACGAATATGCCAACGATCTCGCCGTGCGAGCGGCCGAGAGGCAGGAAACTTCAGCGGGTGCGGTGGAGTCGGGGTTCGGGGCGTGGCTCGAGGCCAAGCAGAGGCGTGGTCTTTTTGTCGGCTACGATCCGGACGCAGCATTCACCGAGATCGAGCGACGCCTCGCCGCAGACGAGGTCTATCCGGTGGCAGAGAGTCGGGCCTGAGTATGGATCGCCGGGAGTTCGTTTCCCGCATCGGTTTGCTTCCGCTCGCCGGACCGGCTTTACGGCAGACAGTGAACGGAGACCGGCTCGACCGCATCGGGCTCGAGCTCTACACCGTGCGCGCCGACCTCGCGCGGGACTTCGAAGGTACCCTCAAGCAGGTCGCCGCCATGGGTTACCGCGAAGTCGAATTCACCGACTACTACGGGCGATCAGTCGGCGAGGTGCGCACGGCGCTGGCCGTGGCCGGCCTCACGGCGCCGTCGGTCCAGGCGCCATCGACCGACCTGCGGCTCGCCTGGGCCGGGCGCATCGAGCGAACCAGGGCGGCCGGACACAGCTATCTGGTGTGCGCGTGGGTGCCCCCCGCCGAGCGGCGGTCGCTGGCCGACTGGCGCTCGCTGGCAACCCTGCTCAACACAGTGGGGCACGCCGCGCGACAGGCCGGAATCCAGCTGGCCTACCACAACCACGACTTCGAGTTCGCGCCGGTCCAGGGCCGGGTTCCCTACGATCTCCTGCTCGAAACCACCGACCCCGCGCTGGTGCAGCTGGAGCTGGACGTGTACTGGGCCCGAAAGGGGGGCCGCGATCCCCTTCGGCTGTTCGACCGCTGGCCCGGCCGGTTTCCGCTGCTTCACCTCAAAGACATGGCCTCGGGGCCGCGGGGCCAGTTCACCGAGCTGGGGCGTGGAGTCATCGATTTCCGGCGGATTCTCGGGAGCGCCAAAACCGCCGGCGTCCGCCACGTCTTCGTCGAGCAGGACGAGGGCAGCGTCCCTCCCCTGGAGCGGGCGCGCATCGGCTATGACTATCTGAGGCGACTGCAGTTCTGACCGGCCCCCGGCCGCGCGCTCACCCGGCGAATTATTGGGCTGCCTCGGCCCGAGATTGCACCGTCGTCCGACAAGGCCTCCGCCAGCCCCATGCTGACGGCGAGCCCCAGGAGGCCCGGCTGGATAACTTGCAGGATCAGCCTGCGCTCTTTCCCGGCGCGCGGGGTGGTGGCCATGCGAATCTCCTCGTGGCTCCAGCTGGCCGTGGGTGATCCGGCCCATCGGCCCGCTGGCTTCAACCTACGCCAGCGCCGCCCCGAGCCGACAGGAAACCGGGCCGGGCAGCACGGCGTTCTTAGGGCAGGTGCCCGGTTGACCGAAGCTGACACAGGAGCTTGCATGAGAAGGGTGACAGGGATTGCGGTCGCACTGCTGCTCACATTGGCCGGCGCGGCTGGAGCGCAAGCCAGAGGCGGCCAAGTGGCCATGAAAGGGTGGAACCCAGTGGATTATCGAAAGCCGGGCGATTCCGAGCTGAAGCAGCGGCTCACGCCGCTCCAGTATAAGGTGACCCAGAAGGAAGGGACCGAGCCGCCGTTCCGGAATCAGTACTGGGACAACCATGACGCAGGGATCTACGTCGATATCGTTTCCGGCGAGCCGCTGTTCAGCTCCCTGGACAAGTACGATTCGGGCACCGGGTGGCCCAGCTTCACCAAGCCGCTGGAGGCAAAGAACATCGAGACCCACGAGGACCGGAGCCTGTTTGTGACCCGGACCGAGGTTCGGTCGGCGCACGCGGACTCACATCTGGGTCACGTATTCGACGACGGACCGGCCCCAACGGGCCTTCGTTACTGCATGAACTCGGCGGCCATGCGCTTCATCCCGGTCGACCGGCTCGAGGCCGAAGGGTACGGCCAGTATCTCCACCTGTTCCAGCGCAGTGGGGCCAGTGGGACGCACGAGCCCCGCTAACCTGCCCCACGATCGAACCGGTCAGGTCTCGTGAGCGATCTGGAGCACTTCTTTCGCCAGTTAGTGGCCAATCTCGCCGCCACTGATCCGCGTCGCCTCTACCAGCAGCTCCAAGTGGCTGAGATTCAGCGCGACCTTCTGCCCTACCGGGCCAATCGGCGTGCGCTCGGCCTCGAGAGCGCGGAGGATTACGAAGTCTTGCTGCTTCGGCTCTGCGCCGGCGAGGGCGGTCTGGCCCGCACCGACCCACCCGAGCTCCAGACCCGCTTGCAGAGCGAGCTGGCGGGCACCAACCCTGATCTCGCCCTGCTTCGTGCCCACGGAGACGCACTGGTATGGCTCACCGGACCGGCCGTGGCCCGGGCTCTGACCGACCCGCACGCCCCGTATGCGCCACCCCAGGCCGCCCCGCCGCCGACCCCGGACGAGCCGCCCGCCGAGCCAGTCGACCATAGCGGCGCCGAAGTGCCGCCGCCTGCGCCGATGTGCCTGTACTGCGGGGGCGCGCTCCCGGCTGCACGAGAGGTGAACTTCTGCCCCCACTGTGGCCAGAGTCAGCGAGCCCTTCGGTGTGCCGCCTGCCAGACCGAGCTGGAGTACGGTTGGCGCCACTGCGTGAATTGCGGCGCGCCAGTGGGGGACGGCTAGCCCTTCGCTTGAAGCCCCTCTCCAGTAGGGGCATATTCCGGTCCCATGCCGTCCGTCCGTCCCGCCCGCTGCACCCCTGCCCGGAGCACCCCGTGAGCACCGATCGCGAGCAGCGCGTGGTCTTTCTGTCGGCCGTGCGCACCGGCTTCGGCACCTTCGGCGGGAGCCTGCGCGACCACTCGGCGACCGACCTCGGGGTCTTCGCCGCACAGTGTGCCATCGCCCGCGCCGGTGTAGCCCCGGCCGACGTGGGTCACGTGGTGTTCGGCAACGTCATCCAGAGCTCCACCGACGCCGCCTACCTGGCGCGGCACATCGGGCTGCGGGCAGGGCTCCCGCTCGAGGTCCCCGCCGTGACTGTGAATCGGCTGTGCGGCTCCGGCTTCGAGGCGGTCATCCAGGCGGCGCACCGCATCCTCCTCGGCGAGGCTCAAGCTGTGCTGGCGGGCGGAACCGAGTCCATGAGCCAGGCCCCGTACGTCCTTCGGGGTGCTCGCTGGGGCGCGAAGCTGGGCCAGCCGCCGGCGCTGGAGGACAGTCTGTGGGACTCGCTGCGCGACACCCAGTGCGACCTCGCGATGGGCGACACCGCCGAGAACCTCGGACGACGCTACGGCATCACCCGGGCCGATGCCGATGCCTACGCGCTCGCCAGCCAGCAGCGGGCCAAGGCCGCGTGGGATGCGGGCGCGTTCCGTAACGAGGTGATCCCGGTCCCGGTGCGACATCCCAAGACCAAGCAGATGACCGAGTGGGCAACTGACGAGCACATGCGGCCGGAGTCGACGGCCGAAGTGCTCACCAAGCTTCCGCCGGTGTTTCGGAAGGACGGGCTGGTCACGGCGGGCAACGCGTCCGGCGTCTCGGACGGCGCCGCAGCGCTGGTGGTTGCCGGCGAGCGGTGGGCTCGCGAGCGGGGCCTGCGGCCGCTCGGACGATTGGTGAGCTGGGGGGTGGCCGGCGTCGATCCGGCAGAGATGGGGATCGGCCCGGTGCCGGCTGCGCGCGCCGCGCTGGCCAACGCCGGGCTCGCCCTCCCCGACCTCGATCTGGTCGAAGTGAACGAGGCGTTTGCGGCACAGTACCTGGCGGTCGAGCGGGAGCTCGGGCTCGATCGTGACCGCACCAATGCCGAGGGCGGTGCAATTGCGCTCGGCCATCCACTCGGCGCGAGCGGCGCTCGCATCACCGGCCACCTGCTGCACGCGCTTCGGCGGCGCGGCGGGCGCCTGGGCCTCGGCAGCGCCTGCATTGGCGGCGGTCAGGGCATCGCAGTGATCGTCGAAGCCGTGGCCGCCTGAAGGAGGGTCCTATGGAAGCCCTGATCGCCGGCCTCGCGGTCGTCGTTCTCTACCTGTTCTCGAGCCTCCGCATCATCCGGCAGTACGAGCGGGCGGTGACATTCTTTCTTGGCCGCTTCTGGGGCACCAAGGGACCCGGGCTGATTTTTGTGCCGGCCCTTTTCGCCCATGCCAAGCGCATCTCCCTGCGGATCGTAGCGCTCGACATCACTCCCCAGGACGTGATCACCCGCGATAACGTGTCGGTGAAGGTGAACGCGGTTCTCTATATGCGGGTGATGGATCCGGGCCGGGCCGTGATCGAGATCGAGGATTACCTCTACGCGACCAGCCAGCTGGCCCAGACCACCCTGCGGTCGGTGCTGGGGGAGGCCGAGCTCGACGAGCTGCTGGCCGATCGGGAGAAGATCAACGCCATCCTCAAGCGAATCATCGACGAGCGGAGCGACCCCTGGGGCATCGAGGTCTCGGCGGTCGAGGTCAAGGACGTCGACCTTCCAGAGTCGATGAAGCGGGCCATGGCCCGCCAGGCGGAAGCGGAACGGGAGCGGAGGGCGAAGGTCATCAACGCTCAGGGCGAGCTGCAGGCGTCGCAGACGCTCGCGCAGGCTGCCCGAACCCTCGGCACCGAGCCGAACGCCATTCAACTGCGCTATCTGCAGACGGTCGCGGAGATCGCAGCGGAGAACAACTCCACCACCATCTTTCCGCTGCCGATGGAGCTGTTCCGCCCGTTTCTCCAGAGCGCCGAGTCGATCGCTGGTTCCGCTGCCGGCAGTCCGCCCTTTCCGCTCCCTCAGGTGAGCGCCCCTGGCGCGCCCCTGCCGGCGGAGGTGCAAAACGCCCTCGCTTCGTCCGCGAGCGGCGAAGCCGGGATGCCCGCCCAGGAGCTCAGGGATCTCATCAGCCGGCTCCGGGTCGAGGCCGCGAGCGCCAGCCGCCGAAGCGATGAGTAGCTCGCCGGGCGCACCGATCGACCGGGCGGCGCTCGACCGGATCATCCGGCGCGCGGCGGAGCTGCAGACCGCCGACCGCGATATCGGCGACCAGCTGACCCCCGACGACGTGCTGGCGCTGGGGCAGGAGGTCGGGATCCCGCAGCGCTATCTCCAGCAAGCGATCCTGGAAGAGCGGACCCGACTGCCGGACCAGGTCGCGGCGGGCCTGTGGGACCGCCTGGCCGGGCCGGCGGAAGTCGGGGCGTACCGGGTGGTGCGGGGCGATCCCGAGAGCGTCGAGCGAGGCCTGCTTCGCTGGATCGAGCAGAACGAGCTGCTTACCGTGCAGCGCCAGCAGCCGGGCCGGATCAGCTGGGAACCGCTGCGCGGCATCTCCGCTGCCATCCGGCGCTCCACCGCCGCGCTGGGCTCCGGAGCGCGGCCCTTCATGTTGTCGAAGGCGGAGCTGGTCACGGCGACCGTCACGCCGCTCGAGCTGGACTACTGCCATGTCGCGCTCCGCGCCAGCGTGCGGGCAATCCGCAGCGCGTACCTGAGTGGCGGCGGGGCGGCTCTCACCCTGGGCGCGGGAGCGACCGCCGCGCTGGTGGCGCTGAGCGCGCTGCTTCCGGTGGCCCTTCTTCCGGTGCCGCTGGCGCTGGGCATCGGCTTCGTGACCGTGCGGCGCTTCCGGCCGGTGCCGGCTCGGACCCTGCTCGGGCTCGAGCGCGTACTCGACAGCCTGGAAGCTGGAGGGGTGAAGCCGGCCCATCAGTTGCCGGCGCGCCCACCCGGTCTGCTGGAAGCGATACTGGGCGAAGTGCGCCGCTCGATCGAGCCGCCGAACCAGTCGCGGTCAGGCGGCTCCCGCCGGGGCACGCATGGCCCCTGACATCCAGAGGGTTGGGGTACTCGGCTGCGGCCTCATGGGGAGTGGCATCGCCCAGGTCGCGGCGGCAGCGGGCTACACCACCGTCGCACGCGAGGTGGAGGCCGCGCCGCTGGCCAGAGGGCGCGCCGCGATCGAGAAATCGCTGGCCAAGCTGGTCGAGAAGCACAAGCTCACGCCCGCCGACCGGGACGCGACGCTGGCTCGCCTGGATTTCACCACTGACCTCTCCGCGCTGGCGGACTGCGATCTCGTGATCGAAGCCGTCACCGAGGATCTCGCCCTCAAGAACCGGCTCTGGGCCGAGCTGGACGTCCGCTGCCCCGCCCATACCGTCTTCGCCTCGAACACATCCAGCCTCACCATCGGGGCAATGGCGGCGGCCACGAAGAGAGCGGATCGCTTCGTCGGCCTCCACTTCTTCAATCCGGTCCCCCTCATGCCGCTGGTCGAGGTCGTGCGCGCCCTCACAACCAGCCGGGAGACGCTGGAACGGGGCCTCACCTTCGCGCGGAGCCTGGGCAAGGAAGCCGTCGTGGCGAAGGACACGCCGGGATTCCTGGTGAATCTGCTGCTGGTACCCTATCTGCTCGACGCGGTGCGCTCGCTCGAGCGGGGGGTGGGGACGGTCACCGATCTCGACCTGGCCATGCGGCTCGGCTGCGGCCATCCGATGGGACCGTTCACGCTGCTCGATTTCGTCGGGATCGACACCACGGTCCGCATCGCCGAGATCATGTTCGACGAGTATCGCGAGACCCGTTACGCCGCTCCGCCCCTGCTCCGCCGCATGGCGCTGGCGGGACTTCACGGCCGGAAAAGCGGGAAGGGGTTCTATGACTACTCGGTGGATCCGCCAACGCCGGTTGAATTGCGGTAAGAGGTGAGAGGACCTCTCACCTCTCACTTCTCACCCCGGGACGGAGCTCCGCATGTTCGGCTATGACTGGCCCCGCGTTCACGCATTGTTCGTGGCATTTCCTGTCGCCCTGCTCCCGATCGCGGTGATCTTCGATCTCGCGGGGCTGGCGCGGAAGAACGAGGCGCTTCGACGGACGGGCCTCCTGCTGCTGCTGATCGGAACGATTGCTGCTGGCGGGGCCGTGCTTGCGGGACTTCAAGCCGAGGATGCGATCGACCACGGCAACGCGATCCACCACCTCATGGAGGAGCACCAGACGCTCGGGTACTTCACGCTGGGCATCTTTGCGGTAGTCGCGGTGTGGCGCCTGTGGCGCGAGCGGAAGATGGGCTCCAGGGAACGCACCGCGACCTTCGTGCTGTCGCTCGTGGGGCTCGGATTCCTGATCGACACGGGGCACCACGGCGGTAAGCTCGTGTTCGAGCATGCAGCCGGGGTGTCCAACGCGACTTTAAAGCTCGAGCTACAGGATCGAGGTGAGGGCCACGTGCACGGCCCCGGCGAAGCGCATGACCAGGACCATGATCACGACGACGGCGGCCACTCCCATGGCACGCCGCCGGCAGCCGACTCGACTGCCAGCCACGCTGAGTCAACCAAGGCAGCGCCCCACAGGCATCCACCGGGCACGCCGCCGCATCGGGACTGAGCGGGGTGCGTGCCTGGCTGGGGTTTCCGCTCGCGGCACTCGCCTTGGGGTGCTTCCTCTATACCAGCCGCCCAGGCTTCGGTCCGCTGCTCGGCGCACCTGCCGCAGAACTTCGACTGGCGCCGGCCGCCGCGACCGAGCGCCTGGCGGAAGCGCTGCGCGGAGATTCGGTCCCTGTATCCCGAATCGCGCCGCGCGACGGCTATCTCGAGACTCCCTGGTTCGACGCGGCGACGGGAGCGGCGTCCCGCAGCTCGGCGCTCGGGCCGGGGGTCGTGCGGGTGCGGGGGTGGGTTGACCCGGGACGAGTTGACCATAGTGACCTCCGGGTCGAGGTCGCCTACCGGGCGGTGCGCGACCTGTCGGTTCCCGAGCGCGAGCTCGAGCGAGCCGCCCCGGCCGATCACCCGGTTGTCGTTCGGGTGAAGGGCGTTCTGGATTCGCTGGAGAAGCGGTTTGGCGATCCCCCGCCGCGACCCGTGGTGGTCGATAGCCAGGCGGCGCCGCCGCCGATGAGAGGGGATGAGGGTCCGGAACCGGTCAGCCCGGACGAGGCGCCGCCCGACTCGACCCCCCGCTAGACCACGTAGGCCTTCACCCACTCCTCGAGCTGGCCCAGGTTCAGGCGCGCGTCCTTGCAGGGGCCTGACGGCAACGTCATCGTGAGACCCAGCACCGGCACCTTTCCCGCGACATCGTGCAGCCCGCTCACCATGTCCCGCTCGCAGGCAACCGCGACCACCGCCCGAGGACGCCTTTCCCGAATCACGCGGCGCGCGAGCTGACCGCGGGTCGCCACGAACACCGGCACGCCGTACTTCCCTGCGACGCCCAAGACCCCGTCGAGGGTCTCTTTGGAGAGGCAACGCGGGATGAGAAGGAGCAGCTCGCCGGTTCCGACCTTTCGGCTCCGCAGCAGCGCGAGCCCGTTGTAGACCTTCACCGCTGAGTTCTCGACCCAGTCTCGCCGGCCGAACCGGGTCGCGACTCGCGACGTGAGCCGCATCATTCGGAGAAACAGTCCCCGCTCCGCCAAGATCTCGGGAAGCAGAGGCTTGCGGGTGCGGTAGGTTGCGGCGATCAGGAGCCACCAAAGGGCGAGCCCGCCCAGCCCTACCCCCCAGGCCAGCCAGAGAACCCGGGGAATCGACGGGTGCAGCAGCGCCAGCCGCGGACCCAGTAGATAAAGGAAGAGCGCCCCGGTCACCCCCAACACGGCGATGGTCGCGGCGGACCAGCTGAAGAAGAGCCAAGGGGTCGAGTCGTAGTTGCCTTCATCCGGCAACGGCTTCCCGTCCCACTCGTCCCACTCGTGGCCGAGACGGCGATCGACGTCGATGTGGATCAGCTGAGCCCGAGGGGCGGGTGCTGCAGCGGTGGGCGGCGCGTTGGGCATACCGAAGCAGTATTCTCGGGGATCAGCGATTGCTTGGCAAGGGAGCCCGAACCTAGGTTACCCCATGCCTTCCGAGCCCCGGTTTCGGGGCCCGTTCCGCACCGACGAGCGGGCCCGGGCCGCCTATGCCGAGGCGGCCGGCATCTATCGGATCCTCCCTCGCGCCGTCTCGCTTCCCGCCGACCTCGATGACCTGCTGACCCTGGTCCGCTGGGCAGCAGAGGAGCGGGTTCCACTTATTCCGCGTGGAGCCGGGAGCGGGATGGGCGGCGGCAATCTCGGCGAAGGCGTCATCGTCGACGTCACCCGCATGGTGGGACCCACGCTGGAAGTGACGCCGCAGCGCCGCAGCGCGAGGATGCGCGCCGGGGCCTCGCTCGGGGAGCTGGAGACGGCGGCCGCGCCGCACGGCCTGCGACTCCCCCCGGATCCCTCGAGCTGGCGCTGGGCTACCGCTGGTGGTGTGGTGTCCACCAACGCCGCGGGCGCCCGGTCGGTACGGTATGGCAGCGTACGGCCGTGGGTGGAAGGGCTCACGATGGTCACTGCCGACGGAGAGGTCGCTGCGCTCAGGCGCGGAGCTCAGCCACCGCCCTCCTGCCCGCCGGCTCAACTGCCCGCCGCCCTCGTCCGCTTCGAGCGGGATGCGGCGCCTGCGATCCGGGCGGCGGCGGCGGCCATCGGCTCGCACTTCCCCCGCACTCGCAAGAGCTCGTCCGGCTATGCACTCGATGCCTTTCTCCACTCGGGCGATAGTCTCGATCTGGTAATCGGGGCCGAGGGCACGCTGGGCGTGGTGGCCGAAGTCGAATGGCGCCTCGATCCGGTGCCGTCGCACGGGGCTGCGCTGCGAATTCTCCTCCGGGACTACCGAACCATCGCGCAGCTGGTGACCCGGCTGGTCGAGCTCGGCGCGTCCGCGGTCGAGCTCCTCGATCGGACCTTCCTCGAGCTCGTGGCCGCTCACTCCACCGAGCACCCGACCGGCGGCTGCACTGCCGGGATCGAGGCGGTGCTCCTGGTCGAGCTGGAGGCCTCGGACCCGGAGCGACTGCGGGATCTGGCCAGTGCCGCGGTCGCGGTGGCCCGGCCGCTGGCCTTCGAGGTGGATGCTGCGCTTTCGCCCGAGGGGAGCGCACGGCTCTGGCGATTGCGCCACGCCGCGAGTCCCATTCTCGCGGGTCTGCCACCTGAGCGCCGCTCGCTGCAGGTGATCGAAGACGGATGTGTGCCGGTCGCCCGCCTGGGCGATTACATCGGGGCCATCCGGCAGGCGGCCTCGGCACGGGGACTCGCGGTGGTGATCTTCGGCCACGCCGGCGACGGCAACGTGCACGTCAACCTGCTGCCCGAGCTGGCGCGGGCGGGCTGGGAACGCGACGTATCCGAGCTGCTCGAAGAGGTGACCGAGACAGTGATCCGGCTGGGCGGGGTGCCTTCCGGCGAGCATGGAGACGGCCGCCTCCGCGCCGGATTTCTCGAGCGGGTCTACGGCCCCGGCATCGTCGCTCTGTTTCGGCAGGTGAAGGCGAGCTTCGATCCCCTTGGGATCATGAATCCCGGCATTATCCTTCCCTCCGGCGAGCCACCTATCTCACGGCTCAAGGCCGGCGCCACCGCCATTCCGCTGCCGGCCGACATTGCGCGGGCACTCAGGGAGATCGAACAGAGCGGCGGCTACGCGAGGTCGCGGCTCGAAATAGCGGATAGCGCATAGCGGACAGCGGATAGCGGATAGCGAGAATGCTTTTTATCAGACAGCCCACCGTCACGCTCATCGCCCGGCCCCAGTTCGTCGAGCCGGCGCACCTTCGGGTGCAGTGGAAGGGCGAAGCCACCGACGGCGAGCGGGTCGCCGAGTATGCCGGCCGGCTCTGCTACATGAGCCAGCGAAATCCGGCGGGCCGGTCGACCGCCGAATACCTGCAGAACATCCTTCGCCAGGGACATGGCTCGGTCTTCGAGCACTCGGTATACGTCCTCCTGGTGGAGGGAATCTCGCGCTCGTGCAGCCACGAGCTGGTTCGGCACCGGGCTGGCTTCGGCTACTCCCAGCTCTCTCAGCGGTATGTCGATGAGTCCCACGCGGCCTTCGTCATGCCTCCCGCGATTCAAGGCGATCCTGTGCTCGAGGCGCGCTGGGCCGAGCAGGTGACCGCGGCCCAGGCCGCCTATGTGGCCGCGGTGGAAGGCCTGATGGCGAAGTACGCCGGGGTCGACGACCGCACCCACCGGCGGAAGCTGGCGCGCGAGGCCGCGAGGAGCGTGCTGCCCAACGCAACCGAGGTCAAGATCGTCGTGAGCGCGAACGTCCGGGCCTGGCGCACGATGCTCGAGCTCCGCCTGGGCGAGGGCGCCGAGCTCGAGATCCGGCGGATGGCGCTCGGCTGCTTACGGGTGCTCCAGCAGGAGGCGCCCGCCCTGTTCGCCGACATCGAGATCTATCGCGCGGAGGACGGAACCGAGGCCGGGAGGGTCGGGTACCACAAGGTCTGAACAGCGTGAACGGTGAGCAGTGAACGGTGAACGGGGTGCTCCACACACCATCAGGCCTCCCCGTTCACCGTTTACCGTTCACCGTTCACGCTGTTTTCCTATTGTGCGTCGGAAATCTTTTCTGTACTTTAGAATCGTCAGGAGTCACTTCGTCACGGCTCGTCTCGCGCGGACGGCCTTTTTTGTAGAGGGTCTCTCTGTCAATTCGGATCGGTCTCGCCTTCAACATGAAGCCCGAGGTTTCGGCCGCCAGTGCCGGAGCAGCGATCGACTCCCCCACCACTGACGAGCCTCCCAGTCGGGCCCTCCGACCCGACCTTCCACAACCCGACCTCTACATCGAGTGGGACGACCCGGCAACGATCGACGCTGTGGAGCATGCGCTCGCCCTCGTGGGTGAAGTGATCCGGCTCGAGGCCAACCAGGACTTCCCTGCCAAGCTGCTCGACTACCGCCCGGACTTCGTGTTCAACGTCGCCGAGGGGCTGTTCGGACCCAGTCGCGAGAGCCACGTCCCCGCGATATGCGAGTTCCTCGGCGTACCGTATCACGCGTCCGACCCGCTCACCTTGGGTCTCTGCCTTCACAAGGGCCGCGCCAAGGATATGCTCGAGCGCTATGGAGTGCCGACCGCGCCGTTCCGGCTCGCCCGCACCATGGCCGATGCTCGGGCCACTCGGCTCCCCTTCCCGCTCTTCGTGAAGCCCGCCTTCGAGGGCTCGGCCAAGGGCGTCTCGAGCAGGAGCCTCTGCCACAACCGGGGCGAGCTCACGACCCAGGTCGAGTACCTCCTCGCCACCTACCGGGAGCCGGTCCTGATCGAGACCTATCTCCCGGGCCAGGAGTTCACCGTCGCCATCCTCGGAAACGGAGATGAGGCACGGTGTTTGCCCATCGTCGGCCTGTGCTTCGACACCCTGCCGCGGGGCGCCCCGCCGATCTACGGCTACGAAGCGAAGTGGCTGTGGGACACGCCCAGCCACCCGCTCGACATCTTCGAGTGCCCTGCGCGGATTCCCGAGTCGCTCGCTGCCGCGGTCCGCGACGCGGCGCTCGGCGCCTATCACGCTCTGGACTGCCGCGACTGGTGCCGCGTCGATCTCCGCTGCGACGCGTCCGGTCGCCCCATGGTCGTTGAGTTGAACCCGCTGCCCGGCATTCTGCCCGATCCGCGGGACAACTCCTGCTTCCCGAAGGCCGCTGCGGCGGCCGGGATGTCGTACGACGAGCTGATCTGCACCGTGGCGGACATCGCCTGGCGCCGAATCAGCGGCGGTTCACTCCTGGCAGGGGTAGCCTCATGAGAGCAGCGATCATCTACGATGCCGGCAGCGCCGAGTGGAGCCCGCAAGACGTGGCTGCCGTACTCAGCAACGTGCACGAGGTCCGCACGTCGCTCCGGCGCCGCGACTACGATGTCGACCTGGTCCCGGTGCGGCTGGGCGAGTTCCGCTGGCTGTCCCGCGCCCGCAAGGCCGACGTGATCGTGAATCTCTGTGAGGGCATCAACGGCCACGCGAAATACGAAGACTTCGTCGTCAATACCCTCGAGCTCACCGGTCTGCCCTTCACCGGCTGCCGGGCCTGGCCGGTGACCGTCTGCCACCGAAAGCACATCGCCAATGCGCTGCTCCAGAGCGCCGGCGTCCCGATTCCACGCTTCGTGCTGGCCCAGGGTCACGCCATCCAGGCGGATGTCCCGCTGCCCGCCATCGTCAAGCCGGCCGCCGAGGACGCCAGCGTCGGGATCGACGGCAGCGCGGTTTGCACGACCCGCAAGGCACTTCGCAAGCGGGTCGCGCAGATGACCGAGCAGTTCGAGGAGGTCATGATCCAGGAATACGTGCCCGGACGCGAGATCAACGTGGGCTTCGTGGGCAAGACGATGCTCCCGCTCTCGGAGATCCGCTTCGACAGCCTGCCCAGCGACACCTGGCCGATCGTGACCTACGCCGCCAAGTGGAGCGCCGGCAGCACCGACGACTTGGGCACTGTGCCGGTCTGCCCGGCCGAGATCGAGCCCGACCTGGCCAAGCGGATCACCCATGTCGCTTGGCGCGCCTGGGAGTTCCTGGCCGGCGCCGAGGGATACGGCCGGGTGGACCTGCGGGTCACCGACGACGGTCAGCCCTATGTGCTCGAGGTCAACCCCTGCCCCGATCTCTCCAGCAACGCCGGTCTCGCCCGGATGGGCCAGGCCTACGGCTGGAGCTACGACGAGCTGGTCCACCAGATCGTGGACGAGGCGCTGACTCGGATGCAGCCGAGCCGCTTTGCGGCCGACCTCGTGAGCGGCGTGCCCGCCGCCTGACCCGCACGCTGGCTCGGCCGTCGCTCCGGAATCTCACGGCGGCCGACCGCGACCGCGTCGCCGCAATCACCAGTGCGGTCGGCGTGTTTCGTACGGATGAGCTGCCGGTGGCTTTGGAAGTGTTCGACGCCGCCGTGGCCGGCAGCCGGCCCCCCACCGCAACCGAACCGGACTACACGGCCCTCGGCGCAGACGTCGAGGGCCGTCTCGTGGGATGGATCTGCTGGGGGCCGACACCCTGCACGCTGGGTACCTACGATCTCTATTGGATGGCGGTCGACCCGGCCGGGCAGCGTGCCGGGATCGGGACTGCTCTCCTCGCGGAGATGGAGCGGCGGCTCACCGGACACGGGCGGCTCATCGTGGTCGAGACCGCCGGTCGGGCCGACTACGCGGACACCCGGCGCTTCTACCAGGCCCGCGGCTACCGGCCTACCGCGCGGATCCCCGATTTCTATGCTCCCGGCGACGACCTCGTCGTCTACACCAAGGCGCTCGGCAGCGGCTGACTCGGCTGCACTGCGCGTCGAGGCAGACGGCTACGCGGCGGCCGCTACCCCCGGCACCGCCCGGCAGAACGCCTCGTACACGTCGGGGCGCCACCAGTGCCTGGACTCGTGCATGTGGGTTGCGGCGACGGCGGGCCCCATCGCGGCCCGGTAGCTCCGGGTCGTCGTCAGCGCGTCGTACACGTCCACGATGCAGATGACCTGCGCGGCCAGGGGGATCTCCTCGCCGCGAAGTCGATCCGGGTAACCCGTGCCGTCATACTTCTCGTGGTGCCAGCGAATGATCGGCTTGATGTCCCAGGGGAAATCCACGCTGGCGAGCAGCTCGACGCCCCAGACTGGGTGCAGCTTGATGACCTCGAACTCGTCGCGAGACAACGGGCCGGGTTTGTTCAGGATCTCGTGCGGCACCCGGACCTTGCCGACGTCGTGAAGGTACGCGCCGATCCGGACCGTGGTCTGCTGGGCCTCGTCCATTCCCAACGCCTGGGCGACGGCTAACGCGTAGGTCGCCACCCGCTCGCAGTGCCCGAAGGTGTAGCTGTCGGCCGATTCGATCGACTGGCCCCAGTCACGCACCACCGCCAGGTACGTGTCCTCCAGCCGTTGTACTCGGCCGGCCACGTCCACCAGGTCGAGCCGAGCGTCGAGCCGCCCGAACAGCCGGTGCGCCGCGCTGAGGAAGCGGAGCGCGTCCTGATTGCGCCCCATCGCCTGATATAGCAAGGCAAGCTCGCGCGACGCCTCCGCCTCGCTGAGGGCCGAGTCGGTGCTGACTGCGAGCTCGATCGCCGCGGTCAGGCGGGCTTCCGCCAGTGCCAGCTGCCCTGTTTCCCGGTATACGCGACCGATCACTTTGTAGGCGTCGGCCTTGTCGAGCCGGGTGCCCAGGCGGTCGAAGATGCGGAGGGCCGCCTCCGCGTCGCTCTTCGCGTCAGCATAGCGTTGACGAGCGAGCTGTACCTCCGAGCGGTTGAGCAGCCCGAGCCCGGTGAGGTGCACGTCCCCCACGGCCGCAGTGATCTCGAGGCACCGCCGGAAGTACTCGTCCGCCTCGTCCCAATGCGCCCGGTCGGCGCTCACCATGCCGAGGTTGTGGTAGGCGATGGCGCACCCGTGATCGTCGCCGGTCCGCTGGAATGCGAAGAGCGATTGCTGATAGTGGGCCAGGGCTTCGCCATGATCGCCCCGGATGTTTGCGAGGATGCCGAGGTTTTGCTCGATCCGGCCTCGGAGTTCTGGGCTCGCGCCGCCGAGCTCCAGCGCGCGATAGAAACGCTCCCGCGCCAGGTCCATTGCCCCGCTCTCGAAATCGAAGCCGGCGAGCGTGTTCAAGGCCTCGCCGGCGAGGACCGCGTCCCCCACCTCGGTGGCGACCTCCAAGCTCTGTTCACACAGCGCCGTGGCCGCCTCGCGCTCGCCCCGCCGGTGCCGGACGACAGCCAGCCGGCGCTGCGCTTCCGCCAGGAGGCGGTCCTCGCCGCCGAACTCCGCCGCTGCCATCGCCGCCTCGTATCGGCCGATGGCATCCGCCAGGCTCCCGGCAAGCTCCTGCTCCCGTGCCTGCTGCAGCAAGGCGGCGGCAGCCGCCAGTGGAGGCGCGGCTACCGGCCGTGCGGCAGCGACTCGCGCGCCCGCCCGCTCAGTACGCAACCGCGTAGCGTGAGAAGTGCCGGATGGTGCCGTTGACGCTCCAGGTCAGCCGCAGATCCAGTGACGGGATCACCTCCAGAATGCGAAGCTGCTCGTCGGTGTATACCACCCGCTTGGTCAGTGGGGGCAGCAAGCAGTTGCGGTAGCTCAGCGTGAGCGTCGCGGGCTTCGCGAACTTGAGCCCCGCCGGCTGGAGCCTGACCGAGTTGGTGGTGCCGCGCACCTGCTCCGCTGTGATCGCCACCGGTGCGGCCAGCGCGCCCGCGGGAATCGTGAGCCGGTGGGCGCCGACGATGATCGTGCCGCCCGCGGGCCCCACCACCGCCCGGGTCTGAGCGTACGGCTGGGGCGAACAGGTGAGCAGATTCACCGTGCCGAGCACCGTCTGGAGCACCGGATCGACCAGGGATCCCAACAAGGGGTCGGGCGTGGGACCCTGCGACGGCTGCGCGCTGGGCTGAGACGACTGGTCGCTCGACGGCCCAGTGATAGAGTCGTCGGACGCGCAGCTCACTCCGACCATAAGGAGGGCGGCAACAATCAACCCGGAAACGAACGGACGTGTCCACGAGCGCATTGGAACACCCTCCCCGCAAAGGTCCATGGCCATGCGACGATACCGCGGCCGCTCGAGCGGCCGCCGGCCGGCGAA
>JBIOTT010000113.1:0-2846 GCA_044866195.1 Gemmatimonadales bacterium | reverse complement strand
GCCGCGCGGGCGGCCGCGTCTCGCAGCCGCCCGCGTTCCCGCTCGAGCCAGTCTTGGAAGGCTGGCGCGCCGGACACGTGGAGTCCTTCCAGGAGATCGCCGCGATACAGCTCGAGTGCCTTGTCCGGCTCCTCCGCCCGGAGCGCCTCGGCGAACGCCACCGCATCACACCAGAGCTCCTCGGGAGCGGCAGACACCTCCTCTTCACCGCGACCTTTGATCACCTCCGTGCCCAGTCCGGTGCGCAGGTAGTAGAGCGACCGGCGGAGCGCTGCGCGGGCGTGCTCGTCGTCGAGCTCCGGCCAGAACATCGCCAGAAGGGAATCCCGGCGGTGATAGCGTCGCGGTGACGCGAGCGTGAGGTACGCCAGCAGCGCAAGACGCTTCGGCTGCTGCAGGACGGAGCGTATTTCGGCGCCGGCCGCGTCTCGCAAATCGATCAAGCCAAGCGTGCGGAGTTCGATCATGGGTTGTGCCTAGGATACGCCCCGGGAACGGCAGCGGCAATGTCCGCGGCACCGCGGCAGCCCGGTCACAGCCAGAGGACGGGTAGCACCACTCACAGGTCACGGGCGTTCCGTAACCTGTGCGGCGTCTGATCGGCAGCCCGTCGGCCGAGGGGCCGGGAAGCTGCCGCTCTCCACCGGGATCTCCTAATGAGCCCTCCGTCGCTCGCCGTTCTCCAAGCCTTCTTGCTGCTTCCGCCCACAGTGCTGGCCCAGAGCCAGCCTCCGCGTCCCAGCTCAATCCACATCGCGGTTGCGCCGGGTGAATCGTTACACGTTGTCACTGCTGGCCAGGGTGACCCCGTGGTCCTGGTACCTGGGCTCTTCGGCTGCGCCTTCGGCTTTCGCCACCTCCTCACCCGGCTTCCCCACCGAGGATACCGCGCAATCGTCATCGAGCCGCTGGCGGTTGGAGGCTCAGGACGTCCCGAGCGCGCCAACTACTCGCTGACGGCTCAGGCCGACCGTATCGCCGTCGCAATCGAGCAGGTCGAGCACGGCCCTGTGCTGCTAGTGGCACACTCGCTGAACGCGTCGACCGCCATGCGCCTTGCTGTACGGCACACTCGACTCGTCCGTGGTCTGGTGCTCCTGGACGGTGGTCCCATGGAGGCTGCCACCACCAAGGGCTTTCGGCGAGCCATGACGTACGCACCCTGGGTGAAGTGGATGGGGGGCATGAAGCGGTTGCGTCCTCGGATCCGCAAGGACCTCATCGCCTCCTCGGCGGACTCGTCCTGGCTCAGCGATAGCGCGCTTGATGCGTACACGGCCGGCGCCGCAGCAGATCTCGACGGTACGCTAAAGGCCTACCTTGGCATGGTAGACGCGCGGGAGCCCGAGAAGTTGGCTCCTCGCCTGCACGAGATTCGTGTCCCCATGCGGCTCGTGGTAGGCGAGGTCCCGCACCAGGGTGGCATCAGCTCTGAACAGATCGAGCTGCTCGCCACGCGCGTGCCGCGGTTCGCGGTCGACCGGGTTGCCGGCGCGGGGCACTACCTCTTCGAGGAAGCACCCGATGCCGTGGTGGCCGCCATCATCCGCACCGCCGAATCATCGCGGACGTCGGTCCGCGCGGACTTCCGGCCATGATCACCTACGACGCGCTGGTCCTCGGCAGCGGCTTCGGCGGGAGCATGGCGGCACACACACTGGTGCATGCCGGCCTCCGGGTGCTCATGCTCGAGAGGGGCACCTGGGTCCGCCGCGGGCCGCACAACTGGATGGGAGAGCAAGTAGGCCTTCTGGGAGAGCACTACGCGACCGAGTCGCCCTACCTGGTGCACGACGAGCGAGGGCGCTCGACAATCGGAGCGTTCTCCTGCGTGGGTGGCCCTTCGGTCTTCTACGGTGGCGTGGCCCTGCGCTTTCGGGCGGAGGACTTCGAGAGCAACCCCGATCTCGACGGGAACTCGGGCGCGGCGTGGCCGTATACCTACCAGGATCTGGAGCCCTACTACGCGGCCGCGGAGCGGATCATCGGCGTGGCCGGGGAATCGGGGCAGGATCCCACTGAACCGCACCGAAGCGGACCGTATGCCGAGCCGGCAGGTCCGCTCGCGCCGGCGTCAACGCGGATCGCCGAAGCCGCGCAGGGCTTGGGATTCCATCCCTTCCGGCTGCCGCTCGCCATCAACTATGGTGCCGCGCCGCACCGGAACCGCTGCGTGGCCTGCGGCACCTGTGACGGGTTCGCCTGCGCCATCAGCGCTAAGAACGATCTAGCGACTAGCGTGTTGCCGGCGCTGGTCGAGTGCGGGCTCGAGCTGCGGACCCAGCAGGTGGTGACCCGCATTCTCGCCGAGCGGGGCCGGGTGACCGGAGTGGTGTGCGCCGATGTGCTGACCGGTGAACGCGCGGTCTACCGGGCCGACCGCGTGGTGCTCGCGGCGGGCGCGCTCGCTTCACCACACCTCACCTTGGCCTCCGACCTCCACCGCTGTAATCCCGGGGGTCACGTCATTGGCCGTTACCTCATGCGGCACCTCAACCGCGTCGCGTTCGGCGTGTTTTCCCGGCAGCCGGCGGCGGACGGCCGGTTCCACAAGCAGATCGGCATCCACGATCTCTACTTCGGTAACCCGGAGTCGGGTAAGCTGCGCGGAAAGCTCGGCGGCATCCAACAGGTCGGGACGCCTCCCGCCTCCCTCGTCCGAGAACAGCTCGCCGGACCACTAGGCGCGGTCGGGGCGCTGCTGGTAGGACACCTCACCGGGCTCCTGACCATAGCCGAGGACCAGCCGCAGTTCGACAATCGCGTCGTGCTCGATCTCAAGCACTCCGACCGCTTCGGTTTGCCCCGGCTGGTCGTGAGCCACCGCTATACCCGGCGCGACATCG
>JBIOTT010000112.1:0-9181 GCA_044866195.1 Gemmatimonadales bacterium | reverse complement strand
CCGGAAACCGAGGGCTTCTACCTGGGCGACACGGGCTGGTGGTGGGAGGAGACCAGCGAGCGTCCTTCGGTCCAGGTGACCGCGACCGGCAGCGACACACTCGATCCGTCGGGCCGGCTCGCGCTTCGGCTGCCGCTGGGTGAGCCGGTCAAGGGTCGGCCGGCACTCGCCACCTTCGAGGCGACGGTCAAGGACGTCAACCGGCAGACCGTGAGCGCGTCCGCCTCGATAGTCGTGCATCCGGCGGCGTTCTACCTCGGCGTCAAGCCAGACGCGAAGGAGTACTTCTGGACTGCCGGCACGCCAGTCGGCGTGAGCGTCGTCGCGGTGCGGCCCGACGGCACGCGGGAGACCGGCGTTGCCGTGTCCGGTGTCGTGGTCCGCCGCGAGTGGCACCAGACCCACCGCGCCCGCCAGGGCTACGACGAGATCGTGGGCGAGTGGGTCTCCGACACCGTCGCTCGCTGTGCGCTGATGACGGCCCGCGAGCCGGTTCCGTGCCGGTTCACCCCGCCCGGTGGAGGCTCCTACATCGTGACCGCGCGCGCCCGGGACAGTGCCGGGCGTGAGGTTGTGTCGAGCTTCACCCGCCGGGCGACGGGGAAGGACTGGGTTCCCTGGAACGATGAGACCCGGTTCAAGATGGATGTCATCCCCGATCGCAGCCGATACAGCGTGGGCGACACTGCCACGGTGCTCCTCGCCTCGCCGTTCACCAACGCCGAGGCGTGGGTCACGGTCGAGCGCGAGGGCTTGATCGAACAGCGCCGGCTTCACCTCACCAGCGGTAGCCCGACGCTCAAGTTCCCGATCACCGAAGCCTTCGCGCCCAATGCGTACGTCTCGGTCGTGGTTGCCCGGGGCCGGAGCGCCAAGCCGGGGCCGGCGGACGACCCCGGCCGGCCAACCATCAGAGTGGGCTACGCCGAGCTGCGGGTGACGCCGGAGCGCAAGCGGCTCACGGTGGACCTTGCTCCGGAACGGACCGACTACCGCCCGGGCGACACGGCGGCGGTGCGAGTCGCCGTGCGGGATGCCGCGGGAGCGGGGCAGAAGAGCGAGGTCACGCTCTGGGCGGTGGACGAAGGCGTGCTGGCCCTCACCGGGTATAAGACGCCGGATCCGCTCGACCTGGTGTATCGCGAGCGGGGCCTCGGCCTTCGGCTGGCGAGCAACCTGGTCTCGGTCGTTCCACAGGTGCCCGAAGGAGAGAAGGGGAGGCGCGCACCCGGGGGCGGGGGAGGTCTCGACGCAGCCGAGGTCCTTCGCTCCCGGTTCCAGACCACGGCCTTCTTCCTCGGCTCGGTCATCACCGGCGCCGACGGGCTCGCGCTGGCCCGTGCGAAGCTGCCCGACAACCTGACCACCTTCCGGCTCATGGCCGTCGCCGTGACGATGGCCGATCGCTACGGCAAGGGGCAATCTTCGCTGCTGGTGACCCGGCCGCTGGTCGCCCGGCCGGCGCTGCCCCGATTCCTTCGCGCGGGCGATCGGTTCACTGCCGGGGTCGTCGTCAATCGCCGCTCCGGCGCGGCGGGCGAGGTGAAGGTCGCCGGAGCTGCCACCGGGGTGGACCTGCTTGGGGCCAAAGAGCGCTCGGCCACCCTCGAGCCTGGGCGTGGACGGGAGATCCGCTTCGACTTCCGCGGCCTTCCGGGCGACAGCGCCACCTTCCGCTTTGCTGCCCGAAGCGGAGGCGACGCCGACGGCGTGCAGCGGGCGCTGCCGATCCGGCCGGACTATCACCCGCGGTCGTACACGGTGGCTGGGTTGCTCCGCGACAGCGCGGTTGCAGAGGTGGCGCTTCCCGACGGTCTCGACCCGGCCCGCTCTACCCTCTCGTTGAGTCTGGGCACTTCGCCCATCGCGGTGATCCGCGGAGCCCAGCGTTGGCTTCGGGTATATCCCTACTGGTGCACCGAACAGGTCTCGAGCAGTGCGCAGCCGCTGATCGCGTTGTTCCGCGCCGGGCGAGCTCTGGGAGTCGACTCTCTTGCGGGACCCTCCGTGCGTGCCCAGCTGGAGGAGGTCGTGGCCACGCTGAGCCGCCGCCAGCGGCCGGACGGCGGTATCGGCATCTGGAGCGCCACGGACTGGACCACGCCCTGGCTCTCGAGCTACGCCGGGCAGGTGCTGCTCGAGGCAAAGGCCGCCGGCATTCCACTGAATGACTCAGTGCTCGCCCGGCTGGGCGGTTACCTGCGGGGCTCCCTGGCGGAGAAGACGCTGCCCGTAACGCCGGTCTCGCTCTGGCACGACTCCACCCCCGCCCGTTTGAGCGAGCGCGTATTTGCGGTGGACTGGCTGAGTCGCGCCGGTTTGCGCGATCGTCCGGCGGAAAACGAGCTGTTGCGGTTGGCGGCGCAGCTCTATTGGGAGGATCGGATCCAGCTGGCGTCGGTGCTGGCGCGGAATGGTGACCTGCGCGGAGCCCGGGGCCTGCTCGAGCCCGCCTGGGCTTCAGTCAAGGTCGAAGGGCGCACGGCGACGCTTCCATCTGCCAGTCGCCGTCCGTGGTACTTCTACTCGCTGGTGCGGCCTGCCGCCTACCTGCTGAGTGCGACGCTCGCGGTCGAGCCCTCGCATCCACTGGTCGGCCCCCTGGTGGAGACTTTGATCCGGCAGGGGCAAGGCGCGGAGGCGAGCTGGAGCTGGAACACCCAGGACTATGGCACGGCCATCTCCGCCCTGACCGATTTCTGGGTCCGTCAACGCAACGCGGCGGCGCGCGGCGTCGAGGTGCGTGCGAGCGGAAAGCCGGTGCTCACCGTCCGTGCGGGCGCGCTTGGCGGGGGAGATTCGACCGTGAGCCTGGCCCGGCTTCCCCGCGGTTCCACCCTTCGCCTTGCGCTGAAGGCGAAGGAGCCTGGCGAGCCGGTCTACTACTACCTGACGCTGCAGGAAGTTCCCAAAGCGGCGCCGGTGAACCCCGACGATCACGGCGTCCAGGTGGAACGCTGGTACGAGGGGCCGGACGACGGGAAGCCGACGGTCAGCGTCACCGAGGGCGAGCTGGTCCGGGTGCGCCTTCGGATCACGGTTCCCGCCGAGCGGCGCTTCGTCCTGCTCGACGACGCGTTGCCTGGCGGGCTCGAGGCGGTAGACCTGAGCTTGCGGACGGTCGGTGGCGTGCCCGGTCCCGGCGCGCCGGATTCGAGCGTCGGCGAGCCGCCGGAAGGCACGCAGCCAGGCGACGACATCCCGTTCCGCTGGGCCTTCGGGAGCTGGGACGCGGGATGGTGGTCGCCGTTCGATTACCGCGAGATGCGCGACGATCGGATCGTTTACTTCGCGACCGTGCTCTGGCCCGGCTCGTACACTGCCACCTATCTGGCGCGGGCAACCACGCCCGGGGTGTTCGTCCGGCCGCCCGCCCACGCCGAAGAGATGTACAACCCCGCCGTGTTCGGCCGGAGCGACGGGGGCGTGTTCACGGTGAAGCCGAAATGAAGGCGGACAGTCGGGCGGACGGGCGGATAGGCGGGCGGACGGACAGGCGGGCGGGCGGACAGGCGGGCGGGCTGCTCCGCGCGGCGGCGGTCACCACGGTGCTCGCCGCTGGAAGTCTGCTCGGATGGATCGCGAGCCCGTTGCCCGCCGATCTCAGCCGGCCGGCGGCCCGCCCCGCGGTCGTCGTCCTCGACCGCCATGGCCTACCGCTGCGCGTGGCTCGCGCGTCGGACGGGAGCCTTGCGCGATGGGTACCGCTTGCCGAGGTCGACCCCGATCTCGTCGCCGCGTTTCTGGCTGCGGAAGATCGGCGGTTTTACCGGCACGCCGGCGTGGATCCGCTCGCGCTCATGCGCGCCGCGTGGACCGACCTGCGACGGCGGCGACTGATATCGGGCGGCTCGACCATCACCATGCAGCTGGCTCGGCTGCTTCGGCCCAGCAGCCGGAGCTGGACCGGAAAGCTGCAGCAGATGCTCTGGGCCCTCCGGCTCGAGCGTCACCTGGACAAGCAGACCATTCTCGAGCAGTACCTGAATCGGGTGCCGCTGGGTCAGGCCGCGGTCGGAGTCCAGGCGGCGGCAGCGCTCTATTTCGGCGCTTCGGCCTCGGAGCTGAGTCTGGGGCAGGCGGCGCTGCTCGCCGGCCTCGCGCGTGCCCCGTCGAGCGACAACCCGCTGGTCGCGCCGGGCCGGGCCCGCGCGGCCCGCACGCTCGTGCTCCGACGCCTGGTTCGCCAGGGCTACGCACCGGCGAGCGCGGCTGAGCGCGCACAAGCGGAGCCGGTCCTCGCCCGGCAACACCGCACCGATTTCCTCGCGCCGCACTTCACCACCCGCCTGCTGGCCGATCAGCCACTGCCGGCGGACGGAATCTGGCACACCTCGCTCGATCTCGGGCTCGAGACGGTTCTCGAGGCCGAGGTGCGGCACACGGCCGAGACGCTGCGGTCACGGGGAGCCCGGCACGCTGCGCTGGTGGTCCTCGACAACCCGACCGGCGAAATCCTCGCGTGGGTCGGCTCGCCCGACTTCTGGGCCGACACGGCGGGCCAGGTGGACATGGTGGTATCGCCCCGCCAGCCCGGCTCGACGCTCAAGCCCTTTCTTTACGGCCTGGCGTTCGACCGGGGCGCGACTCCCGCGACCGTGCTGCCGGATCTACCGCGGATCTATCAGACGTCCACCGGAGCTTACGCCCCACGAAACTACGACCGCCGATTTCATGGGCCGGTTCGGGCGCGCGAGGCCCTGGCGAGCTCGTTCAATTTGCCTGCCGTGGAGCTGGCCGATCGGCTGGGACCCGGAAGCCTGCTCGCAATGCTGCGGCAGACCGGGTTCACCTCCCTCCGGCGAACCGCGGAGTACTACGGCCTCGGCCTCGCGCTGGGAAACGGCGACGTCACATTGCTCGAGCTGGCCAACGGCTACCGAGCTTTGGCGAGCGGGGGACTCTGGCGACCAGTGCGATGGCGCCCGACCCCGCGCGGCGAGCCCGCCGAGCCCGGCCGCCGGGTCGTGAGCGCGCGCTCGGCGGCTCTGGTGCTGGACATCTTGACTGATCCGGTGGCGCGGGTTCCCGGCTTCGGTCTCGACACCCCGCTCGATTTTCCCTTTGTCGCGGCGGCAAAAACCGGCACCAGCCGGCACTTCACCGACAACTGGGCGGTCGCCGTGACCGGCCGTTTCACTGTCGCGGTGTGGGTCGGCAACTTCAGCGGCCGCCCGATGGACGGCGTGAGTGGCGTATCGGGGGCCGGCCCGCTGCTGCATCGCGCCGTGCTTCTCACCGCCGAGCGCTATCCGCCGGGCGCTCTGCTCGCCCCCCGCGAGGCGGGCGCGGTGCCGGCGCGAATCTGCCGGCTCTCGGGCCTGCTCGCGACCGACCGCTGCCCCGGAATGACCGAGTGGTTCGCGCCCGGCGAGGTGCCAGCACGGCACTGCGATTGGCACGAGGGCGGAGGCATCCGTCTGCCGGTGGAATACGCTGAATGGGCGCAGCCATCTGTCCGCCTGTCCGCCCACCCGCCTGACCGCCTGTCCGCCCGCCCGCCTGTCCGCCCAGCCACCGAGCCGTTCCGGATCGTCTCGCCCGAGGACGGCGATCGCTACGAGGTGCCGCCGGGCGTGCAGCCCCGATACGCCACCGTCGCTCTCCGTGCGGGAGGCGGAACCGGCGGTGTCATCCGTTGGACCGTGGACGGCAAGTCGGTATCCGGTGAGCGCTGGGCCCTTCACCCCGGCGCACACGTGGTCCGCGCCGAAGCGGGCCCCGGCGAGAGGGCCGAGGTCCGGATCCGCGTGGAGTGAATCGCTTCAATCGAGCGTAACGACGACGCCCGCCGAGAGCACGCTCCCGAGCCCGCCTGCCAGAATTCCATCCCAACGCGCCTGAAGCCCGACGCCAGCTCCTCCCAAAAGACTGGCGCGCTCGAGGCCCAGCACCAGGTGGGCGCCGGGTTTGACCTCGGTGATCTTCTGGTCGAATTGCAGTTCGGGGACTTCTGCGCCGCTCGCATCCTGAGTCCGGAAGTGGTCGTGCACGTGCACCAGGTACGCGCCCAGTCCGCTGCCCCCGTAGGGCCGCCAGCGGCCCGCGCCGACGCGAATTCGCACTGTCGCACTGGCCTGCCAGAAGCTCCGCCGGAAGTCCTCCCGGATCAGGGTGCCGGGGCCATTGCCGTCGGGGATGAGGCTGACGATCGAGTTGAAGCGGTGATAGCCGAGCTCGATACCGCCTCGCACGGTTGGGCTCAGCGCCCGGAACCCGGCGGCGGTGGTCCACAGGGCGCCTTTGCCGTCGAAGGCGTGACCGGCGCCCTTCCCGTAGCCGGCCGCGAAGGCGCCCGACCATTTCCCCTCCTGAGCGTCAAGCACGGCCGTGCAGCAGAGGGCCAGGCACGCCAGGACAGCGAACCGACGCATACCGCCTCCGGAATGGATGCTTTGCCAACAAGGACCCGGTGAGTGGCACGGGCGTCAACTCGGGCTTTGGGACAGACGGGCAGCGGGGGCCGGTCCGCCGCCGAGTCGCAGCATTAGGTTGACATCGAACCAACCTGGGACCCCAAGATGGCCGGCCGCTCCCAAGCATCTCCCCGGACCCTGCGCGCACTCGACACTTTCGTGAAGCTCTCGCGGGCCGTCAACGCCCTCTCCCACCGCCTGGCCCCTGGCCTCGCGGCGGTCGGCCTCACTGAGAGTCAGCTGGGAGTCCTGGAGGCGCTACTCCACCTCGGCCCCCTGCACCAATGCGACCTGGCGGAACGAATCCTCAAGAGCAGCGGCAACCTGACTATGGTGATCGGCAATCTCGAGCGCCGCCGGCTGGTGCGGCGCACGCGCTCGGCGACCGACCGCCGCTTCATCGAGATTAGCCTGACCCCGGAGGGTGCCCGGCTCATCCGGCGGGCGTTTCCGGCCCATGCGGAACGGCTCGCCCAGCTGATGGGCGTCCTGACCCGGGCGGAGCAACGGACCCTCGCCCGCCTCTGCCGCAAGCTCGGCCTCAGCGAGGCGAAGGCCGCCGGGGCGGGGTCGGCGGGAACCTTGCACCGGGAACCTTGCACCCTGGCCGGTAGTTTGACGTCAAACAATTAGCGCTGTTGAACCCTCAGCTGTGAGCCCAGCATGACCAGCGGTATCCACCACGTGACCGCCGTTTCCGGCCGGATCGATCGCACCCTCGACTTCTATGGCGGGATGCTGGGGCTCAGGCTGGTCAAGCGGACCGTGAACTACGACGATCCGGAGACGTACCACCTCTATTTCGGCGACCAGATCGGCCGACCCGGCACGATCCTGACCTTCTTCCCCTGGCCCGATGGCGTCCGCGGGCGGGTCGGTGTGGGGCAGGCCGCAGTCACCGCGTTCCTGATTCCCGAGTCGTCGCTGAGCTTCTGGCTCGAGCGGCTGCTTGCTGCCGGCGTGCCCTACCAGGGCCCGATGCGGCGGTTCGGCGAGCAGGTGCTGAGCTTTGCCGATCCGGATGGCCTGCAGCTCGAGCTGGTGGCGAGTGGCGCCGCGGCTCAACTGCCGGCTTGGAGCGGCGGGCCCGTGCCGACGGAACACGCCGTCCGTGGCTTTCACGGGGTCACCTTGTGGCTGAACGGCGATCCAGGCACCCGGGAGCTGCTGGTTGGGCAGCTGGGTTTCCGGGTTGACGGCGAAGAAGCAGGCCGGGTACGGCTGACCGCCGGCACCTCGCCGGGGGCGATCGTCGATCTCCGCCAGGTCGGCGGGTTCTGGCGGGGCGCGGGCGGAGTCGGCACCGTACACCATGTGGCCTTCCGCGCCGCGAACGAAGCGGCGCAAGAGGATATCAGGCGCCGCTTGGTCGGCGCCGATACACCCACGACGCCGGTCCGCGACCGGCAGTATTTTCGCTCGATCTATTTTCGCGAGCCCGGTGGCGTTCTCTTCGAGGTCGCGACCGATGGTCCTGGGTTCACCGTCGACGAGGCGCCCGGCGAGCTCGGTCGGCGCCTCACGTTGCCGCCGTGGCTCGAGCCGGATCGCGCCCGCATCGAGGCGGGCCTGCCGGTGCTCGCTACCGATCTGGAGGTGAGCAGTGCCGCTGGTTAATCTGGGTTTCGAGCATCGCTTTCTGCCGCCGCGTGGCGATGCGCCCGCCCGTCCGCCGCTCCTTCTGCTGCACGGGACCGGCGGCAACGAGAGCGATCTGCTGCCGCTGGGAGAAGCGCTCGCATCCGGCGCCGCGTTGCTGAGCCCCCGGGGTAAGGTCCTCGAGAACGGGATGCCCCGCTTCTTTCGGCGCCTCGCGGAGGGCGTGTTCGACGTGCAGGACGTGGAAGCCCGGGCGCACGAGCTGGCCGACTTCGTCCTCGCCGCGCAGGACGCCTACGCCCTCAGCGCCAAGCCCATTGCGGTGGGATTCTCGAACGGCGCCAACATCGCCGGGGCGATGTTGCTGCTGCGACCGGAGGTTCTCGGCGGCGCCGTTCTGTTTCGTCCGATGGTCCCGCTCGTGCCGGCCAGATCCCCTGATCTCGAAGGGGTCGGAGTGTTCCTCGGCGCCGCGCGCCGGGATCCGATTGTGCCGCCGTCCGAGACCGAGCGGTTGAGGGACGTGCTGGAGCGCGCTGGCGCGAAGGTCGAGCTACGATGGGTGAATGCGGGCCACGGGCTCACCCCGGCCGACGTGGACAACGCCAAGGCGTGGCTCGGCTGAGTTTTTCGGGATTTGTTCTCTAGCCGGTGGGTTGTGAATGCGGCATTGGTAAGACGTCTGCTTGGTGCGGACGGCCGAACGAGCGGCACCGTCGGCTAACCGTCGTTGTGCTGGCCCGTCGTGCCGAATTGGCCAGCGTCACTCGATGAGGATTTATGTGATGTTGCCTGCAGCCCTTGAGCAGGAGCGGCTCCTTCTTGCGGACCGGCTCCTCTCGGAAATCCAGCGCCGTCACGGTTTGCCCGAAACCCATCAACTCCCGCTCAGTCCCGCCATTGTCGACCGTTTTCTCGCAGCCTACCTGCCCGAGTCCCGGGTGGGTGAGCCGGCCCCGCGCGCGGTCGAATACGCCTTCACCTCGACACTTGGCGATGCCATGAGCCTTCTGCGGGACGTCGTCACCGAGTCTCCGCTGGGCCGGGGCAGCGCAGTGTACGTTCACGATCTGGATACCGGTCTTCCCTTCGAATACGAGATGACCGGCTGACCGGCCTCAGGCGCCGGTAAGCACGGGCGGGCCGGCCATGAGGGCCGCGCCCGC
>JBIOTT010000111.1:0-3285 GCA_044866195.1 Gemmatimonadales bacterium | reverse complement strand
GCGCATCCCGAGGGTGGCTGGGCCTCCGAGCGACCCCACACGAACCACCTGCGTGGCTCGGTGGAATGATTTACCCTCTTGCGCCTTTTCCTTTCAGAGGCACGCTTGCAGCTGGCGGGCGCGTCCGTTTCAGTGGAACGTAGAATTCGGAACCACGAGGCTTGCCGCCCGCAGCTGAAGCGGGCGTGTTAGGCCTTCGCGGCGCACGGTGGAGGAGAAGGGCTGGAACGCCTTGGACACGTTCCTGCACAACCCACAGCATTCGAGCGAGCGGCTCTGGCAGTCAGTCCAAGCGATCTTGGAGGAGACCGCGCTTTGCTCGCTCGCCACGGTCGACGCGCGGGGCGGCGTACATGTCAACACTGCGTTCTTTGCGTGGACGCCCGACTTGGTGCTCTACTTCCTCTCCGACCCGGCCTCGCAACACGGTCGCAACCTGGCCCAGACGCCAGCGGCGGCCGTAACCGTGTTCGACAGCCGCCAGGCCTGGGGAGCGCCGCACCGCGGGCTGCAGCTCGCGGGGGCAGCCGGCCCTGTACCCCCGGCCGAAGTGGGTGCGGCCGAGGGGGTTTACCGTAGCCGATTCAGGCGGTACGCGGAGTATCAGGCCAGCGCCCAGGAGGTGTTCATGGCTCTGCGCCTCTACCGCTTTCGCGCCGAGCGACTCCAGATCCTTGATGAGGACGCGTTCGGGATGGCGCGACCAGTCGTGGCCGAGGTGCAGCGCCGCGAGGCCTAACCACCGCTTGCAGCTGACGGGCCTGCTGGGGGCTCGGCCGCCGATGTTCTCTCGGCTTCCGCGTGGCCGCTGTGGAGGCGTTCAATTGTGAGTCTTCGGGCTCGTGCCCGCAGCTTCTGTGAAGCGGCGCTCGCCGTCAAGCCCCAAGTGCGGCGTGGCGTGGTGTTGGTCCTCCGTGTCGGCTCGGATCCGAGGTGCCACTCACTCTTCTGTTCGCGCTCGCAGGTGACGACGCAGTGGTCGTCGGCGCACGGGGGGATGCGATCGGGCGGGGGGCGCCAAACTGAAGCACGGCCTCACGAGCGACCACCAGCTGCGTCGCGCTCACCACGCCCGTAGGTCATCCCGGATCGAGACTAACTCCTCGCAGGCTAGGCGGCCGAGGCGGCCCGCGGCACCCGCCGCGGCGGGTGATAGGCCGTGCCATCCCGCCACATCGCGTACAGGATCCCGGCTAAGCGTCGGGCGAGGGCGACCGCCGCGATCCGCTTGCCGCGCCGGAGGGCGATCCGCTCAGCCCATGCCCGGAGCGCGGTGGCCTCGGGCCGCGGGGAGCGCACGATGCGCCAAGCGGCTTCGACCAGCAGCCAGCGGACCCGGGTGTTGCCGGCCTTGGTAATGCGTCCACGGCGCTGCCGCTCGCCGGAGCTCCGCTCGCTGGGCACGAGGCCCAGGTACGCTTCGACCTGGTGGGCGCTGGCGAAGCGGGTGATGTCGTCCAGGGTGGCGACGAACGCCGTCGCCGTCACCGGGCCGATCCCCGGGGCGGTTGCGAGGCGCTGGACGACAGGATTCGCCGCCACGCCGCTCGCCAACCGCTGATCGGCGGCGGCGATCTCGGCCTGGAGCGCCGGGAGGAGCGCGAGGAGCGGCGCGAGTTCGGCCGCCAGCATCGGGCTCACGGGCACGGCGGCGACCTTGGTCGCGGTGTGCTCCGGCATGCCGCTCGGGAGCCGGAGACCGTCGCGGCGCAGCAACGCCTTCAGGAGGCCCACATAGCGGCTACGGGTGCGCACGAGGCTATCCCGCACCGCGAGCTCGGCGCGCACATGCCGGGGCCCATCAGCGCTGCGGTGCGCCGGGCGGTAGGCGGCGACCCGTAGGGCCTCGGCCAGGGTGCGAGCATCGCGCCGATCGGTCTTCACTCGGCCGCTCCGGGTGGCAGACATCAGGGCGTCATTGGGATCGGCGACGATCACCGTGTGCCCCAGGGTCTCGAGATGGCGGGCCACCCACTCACGCTCGGTCGAGGCTTCGAGCAGGATGCGCGCCGGCGGCCGACCACCGAGTAGCGCGCTGAGTCGCGCTGGGGTGGTGCGGATGCGTTGCTCGATCACTTCGCCATCGTCGGTGAGGATGCAGAGCTGGCTCTCGCGCTGGTGGAGATCAAGTCCGATATTGTCCATGGCTGGCCTCCGAGGTGTGCGGCTCTGACCGCGTGAACCTGTGTGGAGCGAAGCTGCTACCACGTCGCCCGGAGGTCCAGCCGCTTCATTCCAACTGAAGCGGGACTGTTAGGCGCACAGCGACAGCGGGTCCTATATTTCCCGAACCCCTCTGCCCGGAGCGGCCATGCGCTGGCAAGACGTTATTACCGTCGATCCCCAGATCATGCACGGCGCTCCGTGCTTCCGCGGCACCCGCATTCCCGTTTCCGTCGTGCTGGACAACCTGGCCGCGGGCGTCTCTGAACCCGAGCTCTTCCAGAACTACCCTACGCTCCCACGCGAGGCGCCGGCGGCAGCGCTTGCCTACGCGGCTGATCTCGCGCGCGACCGGGTCTTGCACCTACCGGCCTGACGTCCGCGATCCGGCGGATGCGCGTCAAGCTGGACGAGAACCAGCCGAACGCCCTGGTGGCGATCTTCGAGGCCGCTGGGCATCAGGTCGACACGGCGGCCGCCGAGGGCCTAGCCGGTGGCACCGACGAGCAGCTGGCCGCCCGCTGCCGGGCCGAGCAGCAAGCGCTCCTGACGTTCGATCTGGACTTTGCCGATCTGCGCCAGTACCCGCCCGAGCAGTACGCTGGGCTCCTCGTGCTGCGGTTGGGATCGCATGCGGTTCAGCACGTGGTGGGCGTCGTTCAACGACTGCTGCCGCTCCTTGCGACGGAGCCGGTCGAGGGCCATCTCTGGCTGATCGATGAGGAGCAGGTCCGGATCCGGTAACCCCTCGGCCGGGCTCCCTTTCCAGCTGGCGCCTAACCCACGCTTGCAGCTGACGGGCGCGTCCGTCCCGAGCTCCGCTCTGGTGCTAATCGCCGATGGCGATCAGTGGAACGTAGAATTCGGAACCACCGGGCTTGTCGCCCGCAGCTTCCATGAGAAGGTCTTTTTGTCAAGGGCCGCCGTGGCGGCCGTCGGCCCGCGCTCCCCGACTCGCTTCCATCCGCACTCTGGTGGGCGCGCCTGCGCCCGGTGCACGTGGCGATCCGCCTGGAGCTGCTCTCTGAAGCGCGAGCTCTGATCGGTCAGGCTCTCAGCTGCGGTCGCAGTCTCCCGATCGGGCGGTGGAGCGCCGGCGTCTCGGCCGCGGGGTGGCCCCCG
>JBIOTT010000110.1:0-2718 GCA_044866195.1 Gemmatimonadales bacterium | reverse complement strand
CGGGGGCCGATGATGAAGAGCGTCGTGGCCCAGGTCCCACCCGGGACCGATCCGCCCTTCGCCGACAGTGAGGCCAGCGCGCGCGCCAGACCGTCCGGGTTGCGGGTTAGCTGCACGGCGGTGGAGTCAGCCAGGTAACGCCGGCTCCGCCACACCAGCGCCAGAAGCGGTGCCACGACGAAGGACATGAACGCGAGACGGCACATCGAGATGGCGCAGTACGCCAGCATGAACGGAAACCGGGGGATGAGGAGGAGCGGGTGCTTGCTCTTGGCAGAGAGCCGGTTCAGGTCGCCGTCGCTGATCTCCTGCGCCTTCGAGAGCAGCTCGTCCACCTGAGCGATGTCGTTCTCGTGCGACCCGGCGGCGGGCCGGCGCAGCGCCAGCCGCACCAGGCTCCTGCGTGACGCCGGTCCGAGGGTTGCACCCAGCGCTGTCATCACCAGGGCCATGGCTCGGAACAACGAGATCATCGAAAGCGCGACGCCGAGATCGCCGTTCCCGATCGCGCCGATCAGATGCGCCACCACGCCTTGCGTCTCATCGCGATCCAGCCCGTCGAGCAGGCGACGGCTGACCAGGACGACGGCGTCGTCGTAGGACGAGCCGACGGCGGCTGCATTCGCGGCCGCGCCGTCGAGCAGCATCACCCGTGGCGGCTTCACACCCGCCGCGATCGCCATCTCGGCAACGACGTTGCCGAGTTGCTGCTCCTCGAGATCGCCCGCACGTGGGGGGCGGCCGCCCAGCGCGCGCACGATGGCCTCGGGACCGGCCCGCATGAAAAGGGCACGGGTCCCGAGCCACGCCAGCGCCATGACCAGCGCGCCCGGGCCGATCAGTACGACCGCGAGCACCAGGCAGGCCACGACGTCGGACCCAGCGATTGGCCCTGGATTCCGGGCGACCTGATCGATGACGCTGGCAACGACGTACAGCGGGTCGGGAGTCGGAATGACGAGGTTGATCAGGCCCGGCACCAGGACGAGGCCGAGGTACACGAGCGGCGTGATGACGGCGCTGATGGGGATGCCCATCAGCCCCACGCCTAGCAGGCAGAGCGCGGTGAGCCGCCAGGTGGCACGCCGATTCCGCGCCTGCGCCGCGAAGAAGTGCTCACGGTCGGCAGGACCGGGCACCAGCCGCCACGGGCGGTCGGCGACCTCGGGGGCAGGAGCCGAAGTGATTGCGATTCTCCAGCGTGGAGGACGCCGGCGGGCTGTCCCGCAGCCATCTACGGGCGCGGGCCGCGTTCGCGGTGTCCGACCGACCTGAGGCCGCTGTTGAGAAACGCCCGTTTCCGAGGTACACTCCCTCATCCCTCTCCAACTTCCGGTCTGGTCGCCACATCCGTTCGGCATGCCCGACGATCCTGCCGCCCCCGCCCCCGCCCCCGCCCCCGGCCCCCCGGGCGCCGTCACCCAGTGGCTGCTGGACTGGAGCCGGAACGACAAGCGCGGCCTCGATCAGATGCTCCCGGTGCTCTATGAGGAATTGCACCGGGTGGCGAGCGGCTATCTGAGCCGGGAGGCCACCGGGCACACCCTCCAGCCCACCGCCCTGGTCCACGAGGCCTACCTCCGCCTGGTCGATCAGCGGCGGGTTGACTGGCGGAACCGAGCCCAGTTCTTAGGTCTCGCCGCGAGCATCATGCGCCGGATCCTGGTGAACCACGCCCGGGATCGTGCCGCCCGGAAGCGGGGCGGCGGCGCCCAGCAGGTGTCGCTCAGCCTGGTGGAGTCGCCCTCGGGACGCCCCGACGTCGAGCTGATCGCGCTGGAGGACGCCCTGCAGCGTCTGGCGGCTTCGGATGAGCGGAAGAGCAGGGTGGTTGAGCTCAAGTTCTTCGGCGGGCTCACGATCGAAGAGATCGCGGAGGTGCTCCAGGTGTCCGGCGCCACCGTGGAGCGCGAGTGGGCCTTTGCCCGGGCCTGGCTCTACGATGCCATTGAGGGAGAGGGCACCAACCGGTGAGCGACGCCCGCTGGGAACGCCTGGAGTCTCTCTTCCACGCGGCACGCCCGCTCGAGCCTGAAGCGCGCGTGACCCTGCTCGATCGCGAATGCGGTGAGGATCAGGCGGTCCGCACCGAGGTCGAGCGGCTGCTCGCCGCGCACGACCGGGCCGGCGGCTTCATCCAGGTCCCTGCGGCTGCCCTCGTAGTGACCGGGGCGGCCGAGGAGCCAGTCGAAGGCCGCCGGATTGGCGCCTACCGCGTCGTCCGCGAGCTCGGCCGAGGCGGCATGGGTGCCGTCTACCTCGCCGAGCGGGCCGACGGCGCGTTCGACCAGCGGGCGGCTATCAAGCTCATCAAGCGAGGCATGGACACCGACCATGTCCTCGCACGCTTCCGGGCCGAGCGTCAGATCCTCGCCTCGCTCGACCATCGCAACATCGCGCGGCTGCTCGACGGCGGCAGCACCGACGACGGCCTGCCGTACCTCGCGATGGAGTACATCGACGGGCAGCCGATCGACCACTTCGCCAACGCGCGCACTCTCTCCGTTGCCGACCGGCTGCGTCTCTTCCTCCAGGTCTGCGACGCGGTCTCCTATGCCCACGGGCGCGGTGTCATCCACCGGGACATCAAACCGCTCAACATCCTCGTCACCCCGGCGGGGGTCCCCAAGCTGCTCGACTTCGGGATCGCGAAGGTTCTGCACGACGCGCCCGACGAGATCACCTCGACCGTGACCGGGCTCCGGCTCCTCACCCCGG
>JBIOTT010000109.1:0-4361 GCA_044866195.1 Gemmatimonadales bacterium | reverse complement strand
AAGGCGAACCGCGTTATAACCGTTGTTCCGGTGGTGCTCACCTCCACCACCTACCCGCCTACTTGCGGGCGCCCTTCATTCTGCTGCTCGAGGAGTCTGGCTCGGCTGCTGGTACCGATTTCGACGTCGGCTTCCCCACTCGAGTCGACCGACCGTGGGCGCTTCGACTACACGCTCGCTACACCCCGAAGTGTGCTTGGCGAACTCAGCGGCGCGGAGTCTCGACATACGGGTGACATCTATGACGCGGTCTCCCAGTGCGTGGCCACAGTCTCGACACTAGAGGTTGTCGGAGCTGACGAAGCTCCTTGAGACCGTCTTCCCCTCGGTGAACATCGCCCTCGTGAACGAGCTCTCGCTCCTCAGTGATCGCACAGGCATAGACACTTGGGAAGTGACGGACGCCGCCGCGTCGAAACCCTACGAATTCAGGCGATTTGGGAGCCACAATCCGGCATCGGCGGCCTGCTTTCCGGTTGATCCGTTCGACCTTTCTGGAAGGCGCGAGCTCGACCTCAGGCCGACTTCATCGAGCTCGCGGGCCAGATGAACCCGGGGGTATGTAGCTCGCCCGGGAACGACAAGGTCGCGAGCTGTTCCGGCATCGTCGGGGACATCCACGCTTTCGAGGGTCCACACGCTGTTTCCGGGTGCGGGTCGCCCGATCAAAACAAACCACATAGAGCCGGCGCCTTCATCACCGAGATGGGGCCTGAGCATGCACTGCACAGCGGCCCACGAGCCGCTGCAGTGACGGCAGTAATGCCCGGCGCGGCGAGGGGGAACGCCCGGTACTGCTACGCAATCCTGGGCAAGCGGGACTTCTCGTGAAGTATCTATTCCACGAGGTGGGCCACTGAGCGGGTTACCCACCCTCCTCGCGATGTTAGCTGGTGTCATCATCGTTACCCCCGCACATGCTCCTGGTGCGGGATCACCAGATCCGGGCTCACAGCTAGCGCTCGACCCCGGCGAGAAATATTCCTGGGTCGTCCACGACTCCGACGGCACGGAGATCTATCCGGTCGGCGCCTCGAACGGTGACAAGCACGGGACCATCCGCTGGGAGTCCGGTGGCCGGTATGCGGGATCGCGGAAGACGTACATGGTGCTCGGCTTCCGCATCGTCTCCGGTTCGCCCGGTCGGATGTTCGACGGCCACACGCATCCAGCGGACGCACCGTGGGGGTGGACTCCGCCCGGATCGAATGGCGTCGCCCCGTTCGCGATCGACTGGTTTCGCGGCTCGGGGCGGGGGCTCGAATATGTTGCCGAGCCGAACGACCGGCCTACCGGAACGGGCACCTACCACTTCCAAATCCTCACCGAGCAAGAGGTGGACGCCCGTGCCGGACAATGGGTCTGGCTCTGGGTTGAAATTGTCTGGGGTCGCCGCGACCTACCCGTGAAGGGGGCGGCGCGGATCTGGATCGCCGGTGAGGATAGGGCTCGGGTCGATGTCTCGGGGATCAACACCCATTGGCCCGAAGAGGACATGATGACTTTCTGGGCCGGGGCCTACTGGAATACCGGAGCCCCGAACTTGAGTGTCATCGATGTGGCGGCGCCGCGGTTCGGTCGCACTCCGAAAGAAGCCTACGAGGACTCCCCCTCCGCGTACTCCCGCTGGGGTGACGGGACAAGTGTGCCGCTCCAGGATGGCACGACTGTGCCCATCCCCGCCCCGTGGGGCTACGGTCTATCGCCTCCGGCGCCCCATCCGCCACCGCCTCCGCCTGACATAGCGTCAAGCGAGCGCAAGCTCTCCACGGACGCCAACTGAGCGTCACCGCTGGACCTATCCAGATTCGGTTTGACACTGCGGGTTTAAAGCGGCAGCCCTGTTGTTGTTCAGCTTGATCAAGTTGATCTGGCTCTACTTACACTCAGCCGGGGAGACGTAGCCGAGGGCCGAGCGCCGGGGCTTCGGGTTTTAGAAGTCCTCGAGGCACCCTGTGTGTCGTGGCCGAAAACGGCAGCGAATACATCGTGAGGTCTCAGGCAGACGGCTGCGCATCCGACGGTCGGCCGGAACGAATGGATCGTGGCGAGACTGGCCTCAACGTTCGCGCTCTCCCGCGCGCGACCGCGGCGGTGAGCCCTTTCGAGGTCACTTTCACACTCGAGCAGCACCGGGGTCGAGGTGTCTCGGTTCCGGCTTGGTGCGCAACCGGCGAGTCAAGGTAGGGTCGGCGGGAGGCGCCTGGACCGTGCGGCGCGTGCTGGCCCGACTGGACTGGTTTCCTCCCGCCGCCGACATCGAACCGTGCATGCGGTTCTCCCGCACACGGCTCCCCGACGTTCTTCACCGGTGGCATTCAGCGTCCCGGTCGCCACGGCCGGTTAGGTCGTGGCGCGACGATGGTTCCGTTGAGGTTGATCAGCCCGAGCCGGTTCGGCGATTGGTAGGCGACTGCCTTCCAGCCGTATCCCCGGCTGCGCTTGTGGCGCTTGGCGACGAACCGCGCGATGCGGTCCAGCGCGTAGTGGCTGATCTTGTCGAACTGGCGGGCTGAGTTCCCGTAGCGGAAGTAGCCCGTCCAGCCGCGCAGGAAGCGGTTGACGTCCTGCACGACATCGTCAACAGCTACCCGCAGCCTGCGCCGGTCGGTGATCTCCCGGATCCGGTCGCGGGCCTGCTGGGTGGCCTGCCGTGAGGGCCAACGGGCGAGGAAGCAAAGATGCCGCGAGCGCGGCGTGTTGCCGCGCACCCAGCGGTGGTGGAAGCCGAGGAAGTCCAGCCCCTCACCGCCTTCTTTCAGGTGCACGATCCGCGTCTTGGCGTGCTTGAGCTCGAGGCCAAGCTCGGCGAGGATCGCCGTGAGCGCCTCAAGCGCTCGCTCGGCCTCCTGCCGGGTTCGGCACATGGCCAGCAGATCGTCCGCGTAGCGGACCATTACCCCGCAGCCGCGGTCTGCCCAGTGCCGGTCGAGCCGGTGCAGGTAGACGTTGGCCAGGCAGGGTGAGAGCACCCCGCCCTGCGGCGTCCCGGCCGCGCTGCGCGTGACCGCCCCGTCCCGCATCACCCCCGCGCGCAACATCGCCCGCAGCAGCTTGAGGACCTTGCGGTCACAGATCCGCTCCTCGACCGCCGACATCAGCCCCGAGTGCGGGATCGCCTCGAAACAGTTGGCGATGTCCGACTCGGCGACCCATCGCTTGCCCCTCCACGCCTCATCGATGAGCACCTGGAGGGCGTCGTGCGCCGAACGCCTGGGACGGAACCCGTACGAGCACTCGAGCATGTCGGCCTCGAAGATCGGCTCAATCACGATCTTCGTCGCCGCCTGCACGACACGATCGCGGACAGCGGGAATCGACAGCGGCCTTTGCTCGGTCGGCCTGCCGGGCTTCGGGATCAACACCCGGCGAGCCGGGAGCGGACGCCACCGACCCTCCCTCAAGTCCGCGGCCAGCTCGTCGAGGAGCTTGGCCACGCCGTACTCCTCGACCTCGGCGATGGTCTGTCGGTCGATGCCGGCCGCGCCCCTATTGGCGCGCACCAGCTCCCACGCGCGCTCCAGAACGTCCCTGCGGTAGACCTTGTCGTAGAGCGCGTGGAACCGTCGCCCGGGATCGGCCTTGGCCGCCCGGTAGAGCGTTCGTTGCAGTTCTCGGACCTTGTCCTGCTTGGCGGTCCTAGCCATGAGTGGCACTCACCAGCCCTTCCCTGTACGTGACGCATGAACGAAGCAGCGGCCCTTCCCTCCCCGGCGGTTCTGTTGTCCGCTCGGGTCGATCGGTAATACGGCCGCCTCCGACGCCCTCCCGGCTCGCGTCCACTTCCCGGCTCAACACCGGTTATAGGACGCGCCGCTCCGACGGCACCTAGCCGCAGGCCGCCGGGCCGGGGAGGGCCTCCCCAGTTCCCGCCGCCACCATCTGAGCGTTCCGCGCCCTCTACGCCGGGGAGTCCCTCGGGGCCGCAATCCAGGCTCTTCGCCCCTTCCATGGCCTTCGCCGTGAGAGACGCGGCTCGGCTCTCCCCTCCTCCCGCCCGCAGGCGGGCACACAAACGGCGCGGCAGGCTTCGCTTCACGCTACGGACCGCTCAGTCGCTCCCCCCAACGGGGCTCTTGACGCTGGGCTTCGACCCGGCCCGTTTCCAGACCGAGCCGCCAGCCTGCTACCGGGCCTCCTGGCAGCTACCCGGACGGGACTCACACCCGCAGGCGGCGACGAGCTTATGTTGGATCAGGTCATCTCGATCGATCACCCCCAACACTGGGCGCACTCCCGGATAGTGGTGTAGGACGCGGTCGGACGGAATTGTCGGGGACCGAGATCGAAACGAGGCCCTGTTAGCCGTTCTAAGGGGCTCGGTGGTGGCGTCGAAGGGTTTTGGTCGCCCGGATTTCGGT
>JBIOTT010000108.1:0-41416 GCA_044866195.1 Gemmatimonadales bacterium | reverse complement strand
CCGTGCTTGCCCAGGCCATCTTCCGCGAGGGTCTCAAGAACGTCACCGCCGGCGCCAATCCGATGGAGCTCAAGCGGGGCATCGACCGAGCGGTCGAGGCTGTCGTCGAGCACCTCAGCAGCATTTCTACTCCCTCGGCCGGCAAGAAGGAGATCGCCCAGGTCGGCACCATCTCCGCGAACAACGACAAGGAGATCGGGAACCTCATCGCCGAGGCGATGGAGAAGGTCGGCAAGGACGGCGTGATCACGGTCGAGGAGGCGAAGGGCCTCGAGACCACGCTGGAGACGGTGGACGGTATGCAGTTCGACCGCGGCTACCTCTCGCCCTACTTCGTCACCGATCCGGAGAAGATGGAGGCGGCGCTCGAGGACCCCTACATCCTGATCCACGACAAGAAGATCTCGGCGATGAAGGAGCTGCTCCCCATCCTCGAGAAGGTGGCCCAGACGGGCAAGCCCCTCCTGCTCATCGCGGAAGACGTCGAGGGCGAGGCGCTGGCAACGCTGGTGGTCGACAAGCTGCGCGGCACGCTGAAGGTCTGCGCGGTGAAGGCGCCCGGCTTCGGTGACCGGCGCAAGGAGATGCTGCGCGATGTCGCCGTGCTCACGGCGGGCCAGGTCATCTCGGAGGAGGTCGGCTTCAAGCTGGAGAACGCGACCCTCAACGATCTCGGCCGCGCCAAGCGGATCGTGGTGGACAAGGACAACACCACGATCGTCGACGGCAAGGGCAAGGCGAGCGACATCCAGGGCCGGATCAACGAGATCAAGGCCGCGATCGACAAGAGCACCAGCGACTACGACAAGGAGAAGCTGCAGGAGCGGTTGGCCAAGCTCTCCGGCGGCGTCGCGGTGATCAACGTGGGTGCCGCGACCGAGACCGAGATGAAGGAGAAGAAGGCTCGGGTGGAAGACGCGTTGCACGCCACTCGCGCGGCAGTCGAGGAGGGCATCGTGGCCGGCGGCGGCGTGGCGCTGCTCCGGGCCCAGACCTCGCTGGAGAAGCTCAAGGGGACCGAAGACGAGAAGATCGGCGTCGAGATCGTGCGCCGGGCGCTGGAGGAGCCCATTCGGATGATCGTCCAGAACGCCGGCGCCGAGGGCTCGATCGTGGTGGAGCGGGTGCGGGAGTCGAAGGAGAAGAACTTCGGCTACAACGCCCAGACCGACGCCTACGAGGACCTGGCCAAGTCGGGCGTCATCGACCCCACCAAGGTCACCCGCACGGCGCTGCAGAATGCCGCGTCCATCGCCGGCCTCCTGCTGACCACCGAGTGCGTGGTGGTCGAGAAGAAGGAAGAGAAGCCGGCTCCCGCGGCGCCTCCGGGCGGCATGGGCGGGATGTACTGAGTTCGGCTCGCAGATCTAGCAGGGCAGAGCGCTCCGGCAATTGCCGGAGCGTTTCTGTTGGCCCCTCGGTCAGAAGCGCGCGCGCAGCCCGAGGGCCATCCCCCGCCCGGGCCCGACAGCCGCGACCGGCTGCCAGCGCTCACTCTTGAACAGGGCCGCGAACAGGACCCCGACGCGGTGCGGCTGACGACCAGGACCGGGCGGGTTAGCTTCCGGCGGGTTCCCCGTGAGGAGAGTCATGCCGCGTCTGGTTCTGGTCTTGGTGATGATAAGCGTCGCGATCGGCCCGGCTCGCGCCCAGTCCTCGCCGGGCGATAGTCTGGTCGGCACCTGGAAATTCGATCTCAAGCAGGGGGACAAGAAGCTGGGACCTCGCACGGTGGTCGTGCGGCCCGACTCGAGCGCGAGCTACGGCAAGGAGACGGTGCGCTGGCGCGTGAAACCTGATAGTCTGCTCCTCGCCCTGGGCGGCGAATGGGTGAGCTACCGGCTCAAGCTCAAGGGCAAGGGAAAGCAGATGGTGCTGTCCGGCGGGGACCTCACCGAGGCCGTCACCTTCGATAAGCTCGGACCGCCGACGCCTCGGCCAGATTCGGTGCCGATTCCCCCTGATCCGGACAAGAGCCCTACGTAGGGACTACAGCGAGAGGGACATCTGTGCCGGCCCGGGGCGGAGCTCGATTCCCGCTAGCGGCGCATCCTGCTCGGCAACGAACAGCAGCCCCCGAAACCCCGCCCGGCGCAGCGCCGGTTCCACCGCACCGCGGGCCTCCGCGGCCGTATTACAGCGCTGGCTCAGATGCGCCAGCACGACCACGCCGAGACCCGGGTGCGACAGCTCCGCCAGCAGCTCCGCGGCCGCACGATTCGACAGGTGGCCGCCCGACCCCGCGATACGCTGCTGCACCACGGGCGGATAGCCGCTGGTCCGCAGCAGGATGTCGTCGTGGTTGGCTTCCAGCACGATCGCGGTGAGGTCCCGCAGCAAATAGCGGGTCGCAGTGGTCGCGCGGCCGAAATCGTAGGCGACGCCGATCGTCGCTGCGTCGGTGGTCCGCACCACGATCGCCATCGGCTCCGCGGCGTCGTGGTTGGTAGGCGATGCTCGGATGATGAACGGACCCAGCGTCACCTCGTGCAGCAGTCCCAGTGGCAGGTGGCGGGTGGCTCGCTGGCTGCCCAGGCGAGCCCAGGTGCCCGGCGCGGTGAGGATCGGTACGTCCGCCCGAGCCGCCAGGCGCCCGGCGCCGCGGGCATGATCGCCGTGCTCGTGGGTCACCGCGACCCCGACCACCCGCTCCAACGAGAGTCCCACCACGGCCGCTCGCCGCGCGATCTCGCGCGCGCTGAACCCGGCATCGATCAGCAGCACCCGCCCGTTACACTCGAGCGCGAAGCAATTGCCGCGCGATCCGGAGCCCAACACGAACAACCGCGTCACGGTCTCACCATCCGGGCATAGGTGCGCCGCAACGATTCGCGGCGCACCTCGGTCCAGGGCACTTCGCGTCGCGCCAGCACCCGTTCCGCGACGCGGAGGAATCCCTCTTCGGTCATCGTCTCGCCGCCCACACCCCAGGCAAAGGGCAGCACGTATTTCGGCGCGGTGCCACCGAACACGTTGGCGCCGGCGGACACGACCGTGCCGGTCTCGAGCATGGTACCGATCGCGGTCTTGGCATGGTCGCCGAAGAACGTGCCGACGTTGAGCCGGCCGGTCTCGATCCGCTCGCCTGCGACCGTGAGTCGCACGAGACCGTACGTGTTCTTGAGATTCGAGGTCGTCGTCCCCGCACCCAGATTCACCCAGTGCCCCAGCACGCTGTGGCCCACGAAGCCGTCGTGCGCCTTATTGGCATAGCCGAGGAACACCGAGCTGGCGATCTCCCCGCGCACCCGGCACTCGGGCCCAAAGACCGAGCCGCGCAGGTAGCCGCCGAGCACTCGGGTGCCGGCACCCACGAACAGCGGCCCCTCGAGCCGGGTCCCGCTCCGCACCTCGGCGCCAGCCTCCAGTACAACCGGTCCGTGTCGGACGTCGAACACCACGCCGGGTTCGACGGCTGCCCCGAGCGACACCACCTCGGCGGGGTTCCCCAGGACGACAGCGTCGGGCGGTGCGGACCCGCGTCCCCGGAACGCGGCGCAGTCCTCGACCAGCAGTCGCTCGAGGGCGTCGAGCAGTGAATGGGTGCCGGCCAAGGGAACCCCGTCAAGCGTCACAGCGCGGCCCCGCGGGTTCTCCGGCTCGAACCGCTCCCCGGCGGGGACGATCCACGCCACGGTACTATCGTTGTGCACCAGCCGCCGGGTCTCGCCCGCGAGCGGGATGGCTCGCGGCGCGGGTGCGAACCAGCTGGCAGCAACCACCGCCGGCCCGGTCAGAGCCGGCACGGATGACGAAGGCGGCTCATCGAATTCCTGGAAGCCGTCGATGTGGGTACCGAAGATCCCTTCCGCCTGCAAGCCGAGGCTACGGGACCACCGCTCCCGGATGCGCCAGAGACCGGCGCGAAGCTCTGCGATCGGGCGCACGCCGGTGAAGGGGGCCCAGGTGGCTCCCGGGGTCTCGGGCTCGAGCAGGTAGAGCGGAATCACCCCGGGAGGTCGCGCACGGCCGGCGGCAGTGCGTCGAGCAGACGCTTCATGTCGGCCGCGCGGTCGCGCGGCATGACCAGGACCCGCCCGTGGGCCTGTATCACGATGAGATCCTTGACCCCGTTCAGCACCACGACCTCGTCGGTTGCCCAGACCACGCAATCGGAAGACTCGTGGGCTACCACCGAGCCGGCTACCACGTTCCCCTGCGTGTCCTTGGGGCGCACCCGGCTCAGCGCTTCCCAGGTTCCGATGTCGTCCCAGGCGAAAGCACCGCTCACCACGGCTACGGCGCTGCTGCGCTCCAGCAGGCCCACGTCGATCGACACCGGAGTTACTGCCTGGAAGAAGCCGTCTACGTCGCCCCGGCGCAGGGTATCGAGCTGAGCCGCGATCTCCGGGGTGCGGAGCCCAACCTCTCGGAGCAACGCGGCAGCGGTCCAGGCGAACAAGCCGGAGTTCCACAGTGCGCCCGCCGCTATGAGGTCGAGCGCGGTCGCGGCATCGGGCTTCTCGGAGAAGCGCGCCACGTTGCGGGCAACGGTGTCGAGCGGCGGGCCGGGAACGATGTAGCCATATCCAGTGTCGGGTCGTGAGGGCACGATGCCGACGGTCACCAGCCGGTCGAAGTTGCGAGCCGTCTGGAGGGCACGCTCCGCGGCTGCACGAAAGCCGGCCGGGTCACCCACGGACCAGTCGGCGTGCAACGAGAGAACTTCGGCGTCGGGATCGCGCCGGAGGGCTTCCCAGGTGGCCAACACCAGCGCGGGGCCGGTCGAGGCCGCGCGCGGCTCGACCAGCACGTTGTCGCGCTCGAGGCCAAGGTGCTCTATCAGCCGCGGCGCGAGGCCCGCTCCTGTGACGACCAGCACCCGCTCGCGCGGCACCAGTCCCTCCAGACGATCCACCGCTTCCTGCACCGTAGAACGCGCGCCGGCGAGGGGAAGCAGCTGCTTGGGGCTGTCGGGTGTGCTGAGAGGCCAGAAGCGGGTCCCGGACCCGCCGGCCAGAATCACCGCCCACCTCATGAGGCGGAACAGGCCGAGGCGGCACGGAGGAAACGAGGTCCGATCACGTTAGAGCAGAGCGGCGAGCGCTGGGCGGTGGCACCGGAGATCGTACAGCAGAGCACCCGCGTCGGCCTGCGCCGCAGGCAACACCACCAGCCAGTCAGCGCCCACCCGCGAGACGACGGCCAGACCGCGCCCGGTTTCGAGCACCGCTGTCTCGAGCTCTCCCAGTCCGGTGGTTTCGGTGAGCGCTGCGGCCTGGCGAGCGAACGTCGCCGCCAGGGCGGCGGTGGCGTCGGCGTCGAGTGAATGCCGGCCGCCCGCGTGAATCGGCAGCCCGTCAGCGCTCAGCAGGACGACGGCGGAGACGTCGGGGCGGTCGGCGAAGGCCCGCACGACCTCTCCCAGTGCGGTCAAGCGACCCCCTCGGCTGACGGTCGGGAAAAGTTGAGCGCAACGTAGGTGTCGACGCGAGCGAAGTCAAGCAATGATGGCGGGTTGACCCCTCTCTCCGCGCGGCTTAACCTTCCCGCACATGCGCCGCATCATCTTCATTCTTGGTCTGCTGCCGTTCGGCTTTGCCGCCGGCGGCTGTAACGGCAATCCGCTGGGCCCAGCCACGCTGCCCAACGTGCTCGACACAATCGTCCTGGGTGCGCTGGTCGGCACCGAGATCGGAACGCCGAGCGCGTTCGCGGTGGCGTCGGGCTCCGCCGTCCGCACCGATCAGACCTCCCAATTCGACTTCGCCTACAACCTCGAGTCCGGCGGGCGCCACGTGCTTCTGCCGCAGGCTGCGCTCGGAATTGCGAACTCGAGCGGGCTGTCGCCGGGCCTGCTGCTCAGCGACGAGTCGTTTTCGTCCATTACCGAAGCGCCGCTCAACGGCTACAGCACCCTGGACACGGTCACGATTGCGGTCAACCAGGTGTTCGTTGCGCGGAGCAGCCTGGTCTGCACCAGCATCGGCGTCCCGGTGTACGCCAAGCTGCGCATTCTTTCCTTCGACGACGCCGACCGACAAGTCACTTTCGAGGTGCTCGCCAACCGCAATTGCGGTTTCCGCGATCTCGTGCCAGGCCTGCCGGAAAACTAGAGCATCGATGATCGACCTGAAGCGGCTCCGGCAAGACCCCGACGCTGGCCGCGCGGGTCTGGCCCGGCGCCGCGATCCCTCGCTCCCGGCCCAGGTCGACCTCGTGCTCGAGCTCGACCGACGCCACCGCGAGCGACTTGCCCGATTCGAGGCCTTCCGTGCCGAGCGCAAGGCGGCCAGCGAAGAGGTCGCGCGCCGGAAGAAGAATAAGGAGCCGGCCGACGACTTGCTGGCCCGGCTCAAGGTCTCCGGCGAGGAGGAGAAGACGCTGGAGGCTCAAGCGCGCGAGGCGGAGGCTCAGCTGCTGCACGAGCTGAGCTTGCTCCCCAACTTTCTCCTGGACCAGGTGCCCGAGGGCGACGCGACCGCGAACCGGGTCGTGCGCAGCTGGGGAACCGCCCGGTCGTTCGACTTCACACCCAAGCCGCATTGGGAGCTGGGCGAGGCACTCCGGATTCTCGACCTGCCCGCTGGCGCCCGGATCACCGGCTCCGGGTTCCCCCTGTTTCGAGGCATGGGCGCGCGGCTGGTACGCGCGCTCACCAACTTCATGCTCGACCTGCACGTGCGAGAGCATGGCTATCTCGAGGTGGCACCGCCGTACCTGGTGAGCTACGACTCCATCTTCGGCACCGGGCAGATGCCGAAGTTCGCCGACGAGCTCTACCGGGTGCCTGAGGATGAGCTCTATCTGATTCCCACGGCCGAGGTGCCGGTGACCAACATTCACCGGGGGGCGCTCCTCGACGGCGCCCAGCTGCCTATCGCTTACGTCGCCTGGACGCCCTGCTTCCGCCGGGAAGCCGGGGCCCACGGGAAGGACACCCGCGGCCTGATCCGGGTTCACCAGTTCGACAAAGTGGAGCTGGTTCGCTTCTGCCGGCCGGAGGAGTCCGAGGCAGAGCACGAGCGGATCACTCGTCACGCCGAGACGGTGCTGCAGCGGCTCGAGTTGCCCTATCGGGTGGTCGAGCTCGCCGCCGGCGACACCGGCAACGCGAGCGGCCGCACGTTCGACCTCGAGGTCTGGGCTCCCGGTGTGGGCGCCTGGCTCGAGGTCTCCAGCGCGAGCACGTTCACCGACTATCAAGCCCGCCGCGCCAACATCCGGTACCGCCCCGAGCCGGGCGCGGGCCCACGGTTCGTGCACACGCTCAACGCCTCGGGGGTGGCGTTTCCTCGCTGCCTCATCGCCCTGCTGGAAAACGGCCAGCAGGCAGACGGCTCGGTCCGCCTGCCGGCAGCGCTGGTGCCGTATGTCGGCGTCTCGCGGATCGAACCGGCCTCGTAGGCCCCGCCTCGAGCGCCTGGCGCCGGCCGTCGTGGTCGTGCTGGTGGCGCTGCTCGCCGGCCTAAGCCTGGGCACCGGCTGGCTCATCGTGCGCCACTTCCGGGAAGACGCCAGAACGACCAGCCGGTTCTATTCGGAAGTCCTGACGGGACTCAACAGCCCCCGTCCTGGCGCGGAGTTGGAAGCCCTACTCCGGCTGGGCGAGCAGGTGCGCGCCTCGGGCATTCCCCTTGTGGTGACCGATGCCGCCGGCCGTGTCACGACGTTCGACAACGTGCCGTTCGATGCGAGCCTCGACGACCCGCGGCTCCAAGCGTTTGTCAGGACGCTCGACCGGCAGAGCCCGCCGGTGACCGATTCGAGCATCGGATCGGTCCACTACGGTGCGCCTCCCGCCCGGCTTCAGCTCACCGCCCTCGTCGTCCTCCAGGCACTCACGATCGCGGTGATGGTCGGGGTGGCGATCTTCGCCTATCGCAGCGCCATGAACGCCCAGCGCGACCGGCTCTGGGTCGCGATGGCTCGGGAGGCGGCACACCAGATGGGCACGCCGCTGACCAGCCTGCAGGGCTGGATCGAGCGCATCCGCTCGCTGCCCCAGGCGCCGCCCGCGCTCGGCGAACACCTCTCGGCCGATGCCGAGCGGCTCGATCGGGTCGCCCGGCGCTTCGAGCGGATCGGCAACCCCGCGGCCCGCGAGCCGATCGGCCTTGGCGCCTTGGCCGACCGGGTCGCGGGCTACTTCCGCCCCAGGCTGCCCAAGTGGGCCAACCAGATCGAGCTCAGGGTGGAGGCGCCCGGCGCCGGCCCCACCGTCCTGGGTGATCCCGTGCTGCTCGAGTGGGCGCTCGAGGCGCTGGTGAAGAACGCGATCGACGCGCTGCAGGGGCGGCCGGGAACGATTATTCTCCGGGTGGAGAATGACGATCGTACTGCGGCGATCCGGGTGCTGGACGACGGGCCCGGAATCCCCAAAGAGATCCGCCGCGACATCTTCGAGCCGGGGATCACCACGAAGCGCGGCGGGTGGGGGATTGGCTTGGCCCTCTCCCGCCGCGTCGTTGAAGAAGCGCACCGGGGTGAGATCGCCCTCGAACCGAGCGAGAAAGGCACGTGTTTCCTGATTCGTATTCCGCTGGCCGAGACACCGGCGTGAGCGAGGTTGCCGAGGCGGCGGACTGGAGCCGGGGCCTCAATCCCGCCCAGCGCGAAGCGGTGGAGCACGTCGAAGGGCCGCTACTGGTCCTGGCCGGCGCGGGCTCAGGCAAGACCCGCGTCCTCACCACCCGCATCGCCAGCCTGATCGACCGCCATGGCGTAGCGCCAGACCGCATCCTCGCCGTCACCTTTACCAACAAGGCGGCGGGCGAGATGAAGGAGCGGGTGGGGCGCCTCTTGGGCCGGGATCCTGCCGGGCTCTGGATCGGCACCTTCCACTCGCTGTCGGCTCGGCTCCTCCGGCGGGAAGCGGAGCTGCTCGGCTTCACCCGGCAGTTCACGATCTATGACGAGGACGACAGCCTCGGTCTGGTGAAGCGGCTGATGGAGCAGCGGGGACACTCGACCAAGATGTTCCCTCCGCGCGCCGTTGCCGCGATGATCTCGCACGCGAAGAACCGGATGCTGGATCCCGCCGGGCTGGAGGCAAGCGCGCCGTTCGACCGGCTCTCCCAGGTCGCCGCCGAGATCTACGGCGCCGTGGGCCCGGCCCTCAAGGCGGCGAACGCGATGGATTTCGACGATCTCCTGCTGCATCCGCTCACGCTGTTCGACCTGCATCCCGCGCGGCTCGAGGCGTACCGCCGCAAGTTTGCCTTCATTCTGGTCGACGAGTTCCAGGATACCAACAAGGCGCAGTACCTGCTGGTGCGCCGGCTCGGCGCACACGGCAACCTGTGCGCCGTTGGCGACGACGATCAGTCGATCTACGGCTGGCGCGGAGCGGACGTCCGAAACATGCGCGATTTCCAGCGCGACTTCCCCGGCGCTCGGCTGGTGCGGCTGGAGGAGAACTATCGGTCGACCCAGATCGTGCTTGATGCCGCGAACGGGGTGATCGCAGAGAATCAGAGTCGCCTGGGCAAGACGCTGCGCACCCGGCGGCAAGGTGGCGAGTGGTGACCCTGCTCGCCGCGGCAGACGAGCGGGACGAGGCCGAATGGATCGTCGCCGAGCTCGGCCGCCGGGTTCAGGCGGGGGACTGGAGCTACGGCGAGATGGCTGTGCTCTACCGGACCAACTCCCAGTCGCGCGCGATGGAAGAGGCGTTCCGGCGTGCCGGCGTGGGGTATCGACTGGTGGGAGCCATCAGCTTCTACGAGCGCCGGGAGGTGAAGGATCTCCTGGCATATCTGCGCCTGATCGCGAATCCGGCGGACGATGAGGCCTTCCTCCGGGCCATCGGCGTTCCCCGGCGGGGCATCGGCGATACCAGCCTGGCCGCATTCGGGCGGGCCGCAGCTCAATGGGAAAAGCCGCTACTCGAGACCGCCCGCATCGCCGACCGGATCCCCGATCTGCGGCCCAATGTGCGGGAGGGGTTCCGCCGCTTCGCCGATTTCATCGATGGACTCCGTGGCCGCGCCGGCGCGCTGGCTCCGGCTCAGATCCTGGAGCAGCTGGTCGAGGGTCTCGACTACGAGGCCTGCCTGCTGGCCGAGGGCACCGAGGGAGCCGACCGCTGGGAGAATGTCCGGGAGCTGATCGCGAGCGCGGCGGAGTGGTCCGAAGTAGTCGCCCCCGAAGCCGACGACCCGGGCACGCCGCTCGAGCGGTTCCTGGCGGAAGCGGCGCTGCTCACCGCCCAGGACAGCGTCGTGGGCGCGCCGGACGGGGTGACCCTGATGACCCTTCACACCGCCAAGGGTCTCGAGTGGCCGGTGGTGGTTCTCGCCGGCATGGAACACGGTCTCTTTCCGCTCGCGCGGGCCGAGGAGCAGCCGGGCGGGCTCGAGGAGGAGCGCCGCCTGTGCTACGTGGGTTTGACCCGGGCCAAGGACAAGCTCTATCTCACCTGGGCCCGCGCCCGCCGGCGAGGGGGCGAGCTCCGGCCGGGGATCGCATCGGCCTTCTTGCGGTCGCTGCCGCCCGCGGTGGTCGAAGAGCGGCGTACCAATGCGTTGTGGGCGCCGGGGTGGGGAGGCGGACGGACGGCCGGCCGGGGAGGGCGACAGTGGAGTCGCTGGCGCGAGGAGTCCCCATCCGCCGGTCCGCCCGTCCGGCCGTCCGCCCAGGTCCCCGAGGAGGCGAGCCAGGACGCACCGCGCTACGTGAAGGGCGAACGAGTCCGTCATCGGCGGTTCGGCAGCGGTACGATTCGGGGCCTGACCGGCGGAGGCCGCGACCTCAAGGTGGAGGTGGCGTTCGACGACGCTGAGGTGGGAATCAAGCAGCTGCTCGTGGCCTACGCTGGCCTCGAGCGCGACTGGGAGAGCGCATGACTATCGGTTCGGAGCAAGTGGCCCACGTGGCAAAGCTGGCGGAGATCGGAGTCGACGAGCACGAGATGCCCAAGCTGGTGGAGCAGTTCAATCGGATCGTGGACTACGTCGCCCAGTTGAACGAGGTCCCGGCCGATGCCCAGGCGGAGCCGTTTCTCGCCGGGCCGGAGGCGGTGCTCTTGAGGGAGGACGTAGTGAACTCGGTTCCGCTGGCGCGCGCGCCTGCCGCGTTCGCGCCGGAATTCGCCGAGGGGTTCTTCCTGGTGCCGCGGCACGGCGCTATGGAGGACCAGTGAGCGCAGCCGCCGCGGCTCAGGAGGTGGGCGCCCGGCTCGCCAAGGCCGACAGTCTCAATGCCACGCTCCACTGGTCGGCCGCCTGCCTGCAGGCGGAGGCCGCCCGGGTAGACGGCATGACGGCCAAGGGCGCGCTGCATGCGCTCCCCATCGCGGTGAAGGACAACATCGTCACCATCGAGCAGCCGACCACCTGCGGCTCCCGCATTCTGGAGGGCTACGTCTCGCCCTACACTGCGACCGCGGTGCGCCGGCTCCGGGCGGCAGGCGCCATGGTCGCCTGCAAGACCAACCTCGACGAGTTTGCCATGGGCTCGTCCACCGAGCACTCCGCGTTCGGGCGGGTGAAGCATCCCCTCGATCCCAGTCGCGTTCCCGGCGGATCGTCTGGCGGGTCTGCGGCACTGGTCGCCGCCGATGTCGTCCCGGCGGCACTCGGCTCGGAAACCGGCGGGTCGGTCCGTCAGCCGGCCAGCTTCTGCGGCATCGTGGGGGTGAAGCCCACCTACGGGCGGGTCAGCCGCTACGGGCTGGTAGCGTTCGGTTCGTCGCTCGACTGCATCTCAGTGTTCGGCAAAACCGTTGACCACGCGGCCCAGGTGCTGACGGCCATGAGCGGCCCCGATCCGCTCGACGCCACTACGGTAGACCGAGCCCCGATGAAACCGGCCGCGGCGATGTCGAGTCTCGCCGGTCTCAAGATCGGGCTCCCGCAGGAGTACTTCCCGGCCGACCTGCATCCGGGGGTCCGCGCTGGGCTCGACCGCGCGATTCGGGCGTTGCGGGAGCTCGGGGCCGAGCTCTCCGAGGTCTCCCTGCCGCACTCGAATTACGCCGTGCCCACCTACTACATCATTGCCCCGGCGGAGGCCGCGGCGAACCTGGCCCGCTACGACGGCGTGCGCTATGGCCTGCGGAAGGCCGGCCCGGAGGGCGACATCCGGGCATTGTACCGGGCAACCCGGGGTGCCGGCTTCGGACCCGAGGTACGCCGCCGCATCCTGATCGGCACCTACGTGCTGAGCGCCGGCTACTACGAGGCATACTATAGAAAGGCGCAGACGGTGCGGGCCCTCATCGCGCAGGACTTCGACCGGGCGCTGGGGCCGGGCGGCGTGGACCTGCTGCTCACGCCGACAACCCCCACTCCGGCGTTCAAGGCCGGTGAAAAGACCGAGGATCCGGTCCAGATGTATCTGGCCGACATCTTCGTCTGCGCGATCAGTCTCGCGGGCTTGCCCGCGCTCAGCCTGCCGGTTGGCCGCGATGAGGGCCTCCCGATCGGGGCGCAGCTCATCGCCGCCGCTTTCGAGGAGCCGCGCCTGCTGGCGGTCGCGCGCCTGCTCGAACGCACGCTGCAGGGAACAGAGGAGGTCCGCTGATGAGCTGGGAGACAGTCATCGGACTCGAGGTGCACGTCCAGCTCCTCACCCGGAGCAAGATGTTCTGCGGTTGCTCGACCGCTTTCGGCGACCCACCCAACACCAACGTGTGTCCGGTGTGTCTCGGCCTTCCCGGAGCGCTCCCGGTGCCCAACGCGCAGGCGATCCGGCTGGCGACCCGGGCCGCCCTCGCGCTCGAATGCACCGTGCAGCGGCGCAGCGTGTTCGCCCGCAAGAATTACTTCTACCCCGATCTGCCGAAGGGATACCAGATCTCCCAATTCGATCAGCCGCTCGCTACCCACGGCTCGCTCGAGTTCGAATCTCCCGAGCGGGGGGCGACCCGCTGCGGCATCACCCGGCTGCACGTCGAGGAAGACGCGGGGAAGCTGTTGCACGATCGATTTCCCGGAAAGACCGCCATTGATCTCAACCGCGCCGGCACGCCGCTGGCGGAGATCGTAAGCGAGCCCGACCTCCGGTCGCCGGCGGAGGCGCGAGCCTACCTCACCACGCTCAAGCAGATCCTGGTGTACGCCGAGGTGAGCGACTGCAACATGGAGAAGGGAAGCCTCCGGGTGGACGCCAACCTCTCGATCCGCCGGCCGGGAGACACGGTCCTGGGAACCAAGTGCGAGGTCAAGAACCTCAACAGCTTCGCCAACGTCGAGCGGGCGCTCCTGGCGGAGCGGGACCGCCAGATCGCGCTGGCTGAGAGCGGGCAGCAACTCACGCAGTCCACCCTCCTGTTCAACGCCGCCACCGGCCAGGTCCGGCTGCTCCGCTCGAAAGAGGAGAGCCACGACTATCGCTATTTCCCCGATCCAGACCTGCCCCCACTGGTGCTCTCGAAGGTCTGGATCGACGAGCAACGGGCCGCGCTGCCTGAGCTCCCGGACGCCAAACGGGAGCGGCTGGCGGTGCAGTACGGGATTGCAGTCGGAGCCGCCGCCGAGCTGGCGCGCGAGCGGGCCATCGCCGACTACTTCGAGGCGGTGGTCGACGCCGGCGCCGATCCCCACGCTGCCGCCAACTGGATCAGGGGCGACGCCCTGACCGGCTACAACACGACCGGCCGTTTTGCGGTGCCGCCCGGACGGCTGGCCGAGCTCATCCAGCTGGTGGCGCAGAATGTGGTGAGCAACCAGGCGGCCAAGCGGATCTACCCCGAGCTGGCGAGCAACGGATCGGCTCGGGTGGTCGCCGAGCGGCTCGGGCTCCTGCAGGTCAGCGACGCCGACGTGCTCGGCCACATCGTGGACGAGGTGTTGAGCGCCCACCCCAAAGAAGTGGAGCGCTACCGCGCCGGCGAGGCCAAGCTCATGGGCTTCTTCGTTGGCCAGGTGATGAAGCGCAGCCAGGGGAAGGCGGATCCCAAGGGTGTTCAACCGGTCCTGGTCAAACGCCTAAAAGCGTAAACGGTGAACGGTGAACGGTGAACGGGGGCTCCGGTGAGCAACGGAGTTCCCCGTTCACTGTTTACCGTTCACGCTTTTCAGTCGTAGGAGACTCATTGGATCGACAGAGATCCTCCCGTACCTAGCGACCCAGTGCAGGTGCGGGCCGGTGACGCGGCCGCTCCGACCCACCCTCCCGATCAGCTGTCCCCGCGCTACGGCATCGCCCGCTGCCACCGTCGCTTTGCTGAGATGGAAGTAGCCGGTGACGATGCCCTCCCCATGATCCAGGTACACGACCGTGCCGGCGAGATAGAAGTCAGCCACCAGCGCAACGATGCCCGCGTTGGCCGCGCGCACCGGGGCGCCCACCTTGCCGGCGAAATCGGTTCCGAGATGGCGGCTCTGGATCTCGCCGTTCAGGATCCGCTCAGTGCCAAACGGACTTGTCACTCGGCCGGGCCGGGGCGGGCGGAACGACCGGGCCCACTTTCTCGGCGTCGCATGCGACTCGCGGGCGATGGCACGGGCCTCGTCGATCTCCTCGCCGATCCGGCGCTGGGCCGCCGAGTCGGGCGTCGCATACCTTGTCTCGACCCGGAGCTGCTCGCGACGGTAGCTCCCACCGACAACGGGCACCGCCAGGTCGAGGCTGTCCCTCTCGCCGCCGGGGCGCACCGGCAGCAGCGTAATCACGACCGAGTCCGATCCCTCGATATCGGTGCCGATGAACGCGGCGAACCCGCCGCCGGCGGCAGGGCGAAAATGGAGGGGCTCGCCCTCCGCCCGGCCGGCCAGCGCGGCCAGCTTGGGTGCGCCGTGAGCGGCGCGGACCAGGATCAGTCCCACCGTGCCGCGCGTCAGCCGGGCCGGACGAGTGGTGATGTCGAGGGTCGGAGCGGACTGGGCTTGGAGCGCCGGGATGACGAGCAGCGGGAGCAGGGTGAGCCGAAGCGCCGAAACCCCGCCGGCTAGGCTCACCCGTCCGAGGCAGCGCGCAGGTGCAGAATCGGCGCCGCGCTGGCAGGCTGGCGCCAGGGAAGCTTCTGCTGGAGCGCCGGCCAGTACACCAGCTTCTGACCTGGCAGGCCAAACGCGTCCTCGGCCAGCTGGTGCAGCAACGCCCGGTTCCGCCGGCCCGCGTCGCGCAGCGCTTCCCGGCGCCGACGCTTGGCGGTGGCGAGCGGGACTTCGCCCGAAGGATCCAGGTGCCGCGCGCGGGGCTGTTGATCAGCCAGCACCTCGACTACGTAGTCGAACGCGAGCCCAAGGTGCTGCTCGACATCGTCGTCGCGTAGGTTCCACCGACTTACCTGGCGGGCAGCCTGCGCCGCCCGCTGCCAACTGTCGGTCTCAGTCAGACGCACCATTCCCCGGAACAGACGGCGGTTGGTGCGGACGCTGAAGATGGTGGGAGAGATGATCTGATCGAGGTGGCGGTCGGCCTGGCCGTGGTCCAGCAGAATCACGTCCTTGGCCGCTTTGGCGTAGGCGTCACCCAAGTGGACCTCCACCCGGGTTTCCCAATACGAATGCCCGAAGGACGCGGTGCTGCTCGTGGCCATCAGCTGGCGCGGCACGAAGTAGTTGTGCGCTATCGTATCGGCGGCCAGATGAGCGAGATATCCCAGCCCAAAAGCCCGCAGCCCGTCGCTCGGCGCCAGGTCCAGAATCTCCTGGCCGACGTGCCAGAAGTGACAGTGGCGGCCGACCGGGGCGTACTTCTTGGCGATGGATGAGTCGGCGGCGATGTTGCCATAGAGAAAGTCGAAGGGGAAGGCCCGCAGCAGATCGGCGATGGCAGGCGGGAGCAGGCGCAGGTTGGCGAGCACCGACTCCGCCAGGTAGATGTGCGTCCCGGGGGTCCAGGCGTGTGCGTCGGCTGGAACAATCAGCACGACGAGCCCGACCAGCACAAACGCGGCGAGCAGCCGCTGCCGGCTCATCGCCGCCCTGGCACGAGTAGCCGCCGGATGCGACCAAGCACGCCGTTGCCGCGGCGTACCGATCGGAGCACCGCGGCAACGTCCAGGGCGGTGTCCTCCACCTCTTCGTGGACGATGTCGTACAGCGTCTCCAGATCGGCCAACCGGGTCTGAATTCGATCGGCGCCTTTGACGACCTGCCGCCGGAGCCGGCGGCCGGTATGAGCGAACGCGCCGGCTTCCTGGCGCACCAGCGCGAGCAGGTCCTGGCTCTGCTCCGTGAGGTGGCGCACACCCTTGATTGCCCCGGAGACGTCTTCCTGGAGGTTGTGGACCACCTTGCCGAGCTGGTGCAGCGGCTCGGCCAACCGCAGCAGGACGATCACCGTCGTCACCGCGATCGCAATGAACGCGAGAGCGACTAGCACCAGCGAGATCGCGACCGTGGGGGCCACCCAGGTCGGTCCCGCGTTGGTCTGCCATAGCGCGAGCATCAGCCGCATATGCCGGGCGTCCCCCACCAGTCATGGACTGGTAAAGCTAATGCGCCGATCCGCTTGACGCCTCCCAGGGGCGGGCCCAGCTTTGGCCATGCCTTTACGTTTTCGGGTTCGCGGCGGGCGCCCTCTGCGAGGGACGGTCCGCCCGGCGGGCAACAAGTACGCCGCGCTGCCGATCCTCGCCGCGACGCTGCTGGCCGAAGGCGTCGTCGAGCTGGACAACGTCCCCCGCATTCGCGATGTCGAAACCATGCTCGCGCTGCTCGCTGATCTCGGAGCAACCGCGGAGTGGACCGGGCCCAACGCGGTTCGGTTGGACACGGCGGGCGCGCGGCTCAAACCGCTCGACGTGCAGCTCTGCGCCCGGATCCGGGCGTCCATCCTTCTCGCCGGCCCCCTGCTCGCGCGGTTCGGGCAGGTCACGCTGCCGCCCCCCGGGGGCGACGTCATAGGGCGCCGGCGGGTCGACACCCATTTTCTGGCGCTGGAGCAGCTGGGCGCCTCAGTCACGGTGGGCGATCGCTACGAGCTCGAGGCCAAGGCGCTGCGCGGCGGCGACATCTTCCTCGACGAGCCCAGCGTCACCGGGACGGAGAACGCGCTCATGGCGGCGGTCGCGGCACGCGGTCGCACCACGCTCCGCAACGCCGCCAGCGAGCCCCATGTCCAGGACCTCGCCCGGTTTCTGGTGGCCTTGGGCGCCTCCATCGACGGGATCGGCACCAACGTGTACGTGGTCGAGGGGGCTCGTCCCCTCCGCGGCGCGGCATACACCATCGGGCCCGACCATATCGAGATCGGCAGCTTCGTCGGCCTGGCTGCGGTCACCAACGGCGAGGTGACCATCGATGGCGTTCGCTCCGAGGATCTCCGCAGCACCCTCCTCGGATTCGACCGGCTGGGCATTCGCCCTCGGGTGGACGGCGCCCGGCTCATCGTGGACGCGGGACAGGAGCGGCGGGTGCGGCCGGATCTGGGCGGACACGTCCCCAAGCTCGAGGATGGTCCCTGGCCCGCGTTTCCGGCCGATCTCATGTCCACCACCATCGTCGCAGCCACCCAGTGCGCCGGGATGCTGCTGGTGTTCGAGAAGATGTTTGAGTCACGACTCTTCTTCGTGGACAAACTCATCAGTATGGGCGCACAGATCGTTCTCTGCGATCCCCACCGGGCGGTGATCTCGGGGCCCGCGCGGCTCAAGGGCGGCACGGTGGAATCACCCGACATTCGGGCCGGCATGGCGATGCTGCTGGCGGCCCTGGCGGCGGACGGCGCGAGCACGATCCACAACGTTGGCCAGATCGAGCGTGGTTACGAGCGGATCGACGAGCGGCTCCGGGGCCTCGGCGCGGACATCGAGCGACTGGATGACTGACGAGCGGCGGGAGCGGACGGGAGCGGACGGGAGCGGGCGGGAGACATTGCCCCTCCCGACTGCTCCCGACTGCTCCCGACTGCCCCCGTCCGTCCCGCTCACCGAAACCCCGCTCCCCGGCCCCGTCCCCCGCTACGAGATTCCCGGATGGCGTGAGCGCTTCGGCGTGGTCGCGGGGATCACCGTGCGGGGCTCCTCCGCCGGCGGGTTCGATCTCGGCCTCTGGACCCGGCAGCCGGTCGAGGAGGTAATGGGGCGCTGGCGCACCTTCCGCAACGCAGAGCCCGGCTTCGGGGCGTTCGTCATGGCGCACCAGGTGCATGGGGCCGAGGTGGCCTGGCACGCCGGCGCGCAGGGCTGGACCATCCTCGACGGCCTGGACGGGCACCTCACGAGCGACGCCGGTACCATGCTGCTCGTTACCGTCGCCGACTGCATCCCGATCTACCTGGTCGCCCCGGCCCGGCGGGTCGTGGGTCTGCTCCACGCCGGGTGGCGCGGCACGACGGCGGGGATACTGCGGCGGGGCATCGAGCGACTCACCGGGGAGTGTCACATCCGTGCTGCTGACATTGTAATGCACTGTGGCGTAGGCATTTGCGGCAGCTGCTATGAAGTTGGCTCTGAAGTCATGGACGGGTGCGGCATGGCTCACAGCGGAGCCGGCCCCTGGCGCCTCGATCTCCGCGCCCGGTTGGCCGACGAAGCGCAGCAAATGGGCCTTCGCGAGGTCACCGTCAGCACCTGGTGCACGGCACAGGACAGCGACGCCTTCTTCAGCCACCGGGCGTCCCGCGGAGCCGACGGACGCATGGTGGCGTACCTCGGATATCCCGCCCCCTGAACCGCTCGGTTGACCCTTCTGTTGGCGTTGACGCTTGCGCGGTACCGCGCTAGTTTTGCGGTGCTGTCCCGGACGGGCCTTCACAGGGCCGTTGTGACGATGTGGGGGAGTTCCCCCACATTTTTTTTCCGCGAGCCGATGGTTCTCGACGCCGCGTTTCTGGACCTTATCCGCGAGCACGTCGAACGCCTTGGGTTCGATCTGGCCGACCTTCGGCGCACCGGGACCCTGGAGCGCCCTATTCTCCAGTTACGGGTCGATCGTCCGGACAGCCGTCCCGGGTACGGGGTGACGGCGGAGGACTGCGCGGCGATCAGCCGTTCCCTCGAGCGCCTCCTCGAATCCCGGGGGCTGGTCGGTCCGCGATACGTGCTGGAGGTCTCGTCTCCCGGCATCGAGCGGCCGCTCCGCCGGCCGGAGCATTGGCGGCGCTTCGTGGGACAGCGGGCCCGGGTCCGCGCCGACGGAATCGTGGGGCGGGCCACGGTCGAGATCCTGTCGGTGCCCGATGACGACCACGTGGTGGTTCGTTTGCCAGACGGGGCCGAGCGGACCCTGGCGCTGGGCCAGGTCCGCGAAGCGCACCTCGCGGTTGACTGGGACGCAGAGCTGCGTCAGCGCGGCAGGGGTGGCAAAGAGCCAGGGCCGATGCGGCAGCAGTAGAGGCCGGATTGCACGGGCGCACCGGCGCCCATTTACCGGAGTGAAGGCATGGCGAGTTCCCCCGAAATGTTGGCCGCGTTCCGCGAGCTGACGGCAACGAAGCAGCTGGAGCGATCCGATCTCCTGGAGCTGCTCCGCGACGGCATTCAGGCCGCGCTGGTTCGGAAGTTCGGGCCCAACGTCAAGTTCGAGCTCAGCGTCGACGAGCTGCAGGGCACCATTCGGATCACCCGGTTGCGGCAGGTGGTCGAGACGGTCGAGGACCCGAGTTGGCAGATCCCGCTCGAGGAGGCGCGCTACGAAGACCCGGACTTCCAGGTGGGCGACATGCTGGAAGAGGAAGTCCCGTTCGCGGAGTTCGGCCGTCTTGCCGTCCAGGCCGCCAAGCAGCGGATCATCCAGCGGGTACGCGAGGGCGAGCGCGCCCGGATCCGCGACGAGTTCGCCAACAAGGTGGGCGAGCTCCTCTCGGGGGAGGTTCAGCAGATCGAGCGCGGCAAGCTGGTGATCATGCTCAACAAGTTCCGTGAGGCCGAGGCGATCATCCCCTATCGGGAGCAGAACCACCGGGAGCACTTCCACCAGGGCGACACTGTCCGGGCGGTGCTCAAGCGGCTGGAGGAAACGCCCAAGGGGCCGCGACTCATTCTCTCCCGCGGGGATCCGCTCTTCGTCAAGGCGCTGTTCAAGCTGGAAGTCCCCGAGATCCAGCAGCAGATCGTCGAGATCCGCGCCATCGCGCGCGAGGTGGGGAGCCGCACCAAGGTCGCCGTGATCTCGCGCGACGATGCCATCGATCCGGTGGGCGCCTGCGTCGGGCTCAAGGGCTCGCGAGTCCAGGCGGTGGTGAACGAGTTGGGCGGCGAGCGGATCGACATCGTTCCCTGGTCGCCCGATCCGGAGCGGTTCGCCCGGCTCGCGCTGGCGCCGGCGCGGGTGGCCAAGGTCTTCTCCGATCCGGACAGCAAGACCATTCAGGCGGTGGTCGATGAAGATCAGCTGTCCCTGGCGATCGGGCGCAACGGCCAGAACGTGCGCCTGGCCTCCGAGCTCACCGGCTGGAAGATCGATCTCTACTCCAGCCGCGAGTGGCTCGAGCGGGGCGGCGAGGGACCGCTGTTCGCACCGCTGCCGCCGGAAGAAGAAGTGGTCTCCCACGTGCCGCTCACCGAGCTCAAGGGGCTTTCGCCCGAGCTCATCGCGCTGCTGAATGGCGCCGGCTACCGGATGCTGAGCGACGTCCTTGACCTGGATCGGGAGGATATCTCCAAGATTCCAGGCATGACGCCGGAAACCACCGATCAGCTGCTCGCGTTTCTGGCGGAGCTGACGGACGAGGACAGCGCGGAGGAGGCCCGGCCCCGGCCATGAGCCGGCTGCTCGGCCTGCTCGGACTGGGGATGCGGGGCCGGTTGGTGGTGGTGGGGGTCGATGCGGTGCGGAAAGAAATGCAGGGCGGAACGGTCCGCTGTGTGGTGCTCGCGGCTGATGCGAGCCGGCGGGCCGTCGACAAAGTGGTGAAGCTGGCCGCCGGCCGGCAGGTCCCCCTCGTGGCGGGCCCCGATGCGGCGGCGATCGGCGCGCGGCTGGGCCGCCCGCCGGTGATGGTGGTGGGTGTCCGCGACCGCGGGCTGGCGGAAGGGATCCTGCGGGCGGCGCCCGAGCGCGATGTGACGGAGGATTGAGTGGTAAAGACGAGAGTACACGATCTGGCGGCGGAGTTTGGGATTCCCCCGGAGCAGCTCCTCGGGCTGCTGAAGGAGATGAACATCTTCGTGCGAAGCCATCTCTCCACCCTGGAGAATGACCAGGTGTCCGCCGTGCGGGTCCGCTGGGAGCGGGAAAAGCGGAAGCAGGCGGAGGAGGCCGCGCCCAAGAAGGGCCGGCGTAAGGCCGCGGCAAAGGCGGTGGTGGAGCCCGTCCCGGTTGGGGCAGAAGCACGTCCGGCCAAGCGCCGCCGGACGGCGGCGGAAGTGGCCCAGGTCGAGGCCCAGCAGCAGGCCGAGCGAGAGGCCGAGCTGGCGGCGCTGGAGCTCGAGCGGCCCCTCGTGCACGAGCCCGAGCCGCAGCCCACCCAATCCCTCGAGGAGCGGGCTCGCGCCTTGTTCCGCGACCTGCCCCCCGCGCCGGCCGAGTCGGATGAAGAGACCGGCGCAGCCGTGGCAGAGCCGTCGGCGGCGCCCCCCGCCGAGAGCGCCCCGGCTCCGACTCGTGCCCCGTTCATTCCGCCCCGCATTCAACGCCCCGCGCCTGCGGGCGGCGTGGGCCGCGGCGCCGGCAACTATCCGGCGCGTCCCAAGCCGGTGTTCAGCAGCAGCGGTCCGTCAGCGCCTGCGGCCCGTCCCCCCGCGGATCGCGGCGGCGCGCCGGCTCGGCAGTTCGGGCCCGATGCGGAAAAGGGCGGTGGGCGGAAGAAGGGCAAGAAGGGCAAGCGCTCGATGGTAGACCAGGAAGCCGTGCAGGCCAACATCCTCCGCACGCTGCAAAACATCAAGGGTGGGACCGCTGTCCGGAAAGGCGGCCGCCGGTCCGACGAGCCCTCCTATCGCGACCAGGTCGCCGGCCGTCTGGCGGAGGAGCGGGAGAAGGAAAAGACCCGCATCCGGGTGAACGAGTACATCTCGGTGTCGGAGCTTGCCGAGGCGATGAAGGTCCCCGCGACTCAGATCGTCCAGTTTGCCTTCAAGGAGCTGGGCATGATGGTCACGGTCAACCAGCGGCTCGACTTCGATCAGATCGAGCTGATCGCCTCCGAGTTCGGTTTCCAGGCGGTGCGGGAGGAAGAGTACGCTGCGGAGACGACCGTCGAGGAACCCGATCAGCCAGAAGAGCTGGCGGGCCGGCCCCCGGTGGTCACCATCATGGGCCACGTCGACCACGGTAAGACCTCGTTGCTCGACCACGTCCGCAAGACCAACGTCGTGGCCGGGGAGGCCGGCGGGATTACCCAGCACATCGGCGCGTATCACGTAACCCTGGCCGACGGGAAGGCCATCACCTTCCTTGACACGCCGGGTCACCAGGCGTTCACCGCCATGCGTGCCCGCGGTGCCCAGGTCACCGATATCGTAGTCCTGGTGGTCGCGGCCGACGACCAGGTCATGCCGCAAACCGTCGAGGCGATCAGCCACGCCAGGAACGCGGGCGTGCCGATGATCGTCGCGATCAACAAGATCGACCTGCCCTCGGCCAATATCGACAAGGTCAAGCGAGACCTGCTGCAGCACAACGTCGTGCTCGAGGAGTTCGGCGGCAACGTGCTCTCGGCTCCGATCTCCGCCAAGAAGGGCACCGGGATCGAGCATCTGCTGGAGCAGATTCTGCTTCAGGCCGAGCTGCTCGACCTCAAGGCCAACCCGGGTGCCCCGGCCCATGGGGCCGTGCTCGAGGCCACGCTCGATCCGGGTAAGGGGCCGCTCGCCACAGTGCTGGTGCAGCGGGGCACGCTCCGCGTGGGCGACAACTTCATCTGCGGCAAGTTCTCGGGCCGGGTTCGCGCGCTCTACGATGAGCGCGGCAAGACGGTGAAGGAAGCCGGCCCCTCGATTCCGGTGCAGATTCTCGGGTTCGAGGGCGTGCCTTCGGCAGGTGACTCGTTCGCCGTGGTCACCGACGCCGTCGAAGCCCGGGAGATCGCGCAGAAGCGGCAGCGCCTCGAGCGCGAAGCGCAGAACCGGCGCAGCCAGCGTGGCGGCACGCTGGAGGACATCAGCCGCGCGCTCAAGGAAGGCGAGGTCACCAACCTCCGCATCATCATCAAGGCCGACCAGGGCGGTCCGGCCGAAGCCCTGGCCGACGCGCTGGCCCAGCTGTCCACTGGTGAAGTCCGGGTGGATGTGGTCCACCGCGGTGTCGGCGCCATCACCGAGAGCGACGTGCTGCTAGCCAAGGCGTCGGGAGCGATCGTCCTCGGCTTCCATGTGCGGCCCGACTCCAATGCCCGAGCGGCAGCGGAGCGGGAGCAGGTGGACGTGCGGACCTACCGCATCATCTACGAGGCGGTGGAGGACGTACGGAGCGCCCTCGAAGGGCTGCTCAAGCCGGAAGAAAAGGAGACGGTTCTGGGCGAGGCCGAGGTGTTGCAGCTGTTCAAGGTCAGCAAGGTCGGCACCATTGCGGGCTGCACGGTGCGGAGCGGGACGATCCAGCGCACCGCCAAGGCGCGGGTGATTCGCGACGGCACCCTGGTCTACACCGGCAATGTCTCCAGTCTCAAGCGATTCAAGGACGACGTGCGGGAAGTCCGCGAGGGACTCGAGTGCGGCATCGGCGTCGAGAACTTCAACGACCTCAAGGTCGGCGACCGGATCGAGTCGTTCCGGATGGAAGAAGTGAAGCGGACGTTACAGCCTGAGGCAGCTGCTAGCCGTTAGCTTCTATCATGATCCTTGGTGTCCGAACCTGGGAACTGCATCTCGAGGGTTGCCAGTCGCTCAAAGACAAGCGCTCCGTGCTCAAGCCACTCACGGCCGCGCTGCGCCGCACCCTCAACGTTTCGGTGGCCGAAACGAATCACCAGGACCTGTGGCAGCGCGCGGAGATCGCCTGCGCTGCCGTCGGCAGCGCGCGCGATGTGGTCGAGGAAACGTTGCGCGCGGCGGATCGCATGGTTGAGGATGCGGATGGCGCCCGCATCGTTGACACCGTGATGGAGTATCGATGAAATCGCGGCGCACCCCCTCCCGCCGGCCCGACCAGGTCGCGGAGACCGTGCGGCAGGCGATCACGGACGCGCTGGCGCGGGGTGAAGTACGGGATCCGCGGGTCGGGCTGGTTACCGTCATCGAGGTGCGAGTCACCGGCGATCTGGGCCACGCGCGCGTGCTGGTCGCGATCGCCGGCGACGAGGCCGAGCGCCAGCGGGCGCTCGAGGGCTTGCGCAGCGCTGCCGGCTTTCTCCGGACCAAGGCCGCGCGGACTCTCAGCACCCGAACTGTGCCGGAGCTCCATTTCGAGCTCGACCGGGGGCTCGAGAACGCGGCCCGCATCGACGCGCTGCTGGGAGAGCTCAAGCGGGGACCAGCGGACTGATTGGCGCACTGCTGCTCGACAAGCCCGAGGGCCTCACGTCCCACGACGTGGTGGCCCGGGTGCGCCGGGTGCTCGGCACCCGCGCGGTCGGGCATACCGGCACGCTCGACCCATTCGCGACCGGGTTGCTGGTCGTGCTGGTCGGCCGGGCCACTCGGCTGGCACGGTTCGTCGAGGCATCGGAAAAGACCTATCTCGCCATCGCTCGGCTCGGTCTCAGCACCACCACCGACGACCGGACCGGCTCGCCGCTCGGCTCCGAGGCCGACCTGAGGGCGGTGGACGAAGCCGCGGTGCGCGCCGCCCTGGCCGGGCTGCGCGGCCCTGGGTCGCAGCGACCGCCTGCCTATTCGGCCAAGCGAGTGGCAGGGCAACGCAGTTACCGTCTGGCCCGACGGGGAGCAGCCGTGGAGCTGGCGGAGGTGCCGGTGACCGTGCATCGGATCGAGCTGATCGAATGGCGCCCGCCCGAGGCGACCTTCCGAGCGACCGTCAGTGCCGGCACTTACGTGCGGGCGATCGCGCGGGACCTCGGCGAGCGGCTCGGGGTGGGCGGACATCTCAGCGCCCTTCGCCGCGAGGCAGTCGGGCCGCTGCGGGTGGAGGACGCCCTTCCCCTCGACCGGCTCGACCCCGCGACGCCGCTGGTGCCGCTCACCCGAGTCCTGTCGCACCTGCCGGCGGTCGAACTGGACGACTCGGGGCGAGCCGCCGTGCGGCACGGGAGGGCGGTGGCGCAGGCGGACGGGCGGGCAGGCGGACAGGCGGACAGCAGGGAGCACGTCGCGCTACTTGCTTCCGGTGACGTCGTCGGGGTCGCCCGGACGGACGGCGCATGGCTCAAGCCGGTCGTCGTCTTGGAGGACCCGTGAGCGACGCCCCGTCCGCCCGTCCGGCTGTCCGGCTGCCCGCCTTTCCCAACGGTGCGGTGCTCACCGTGGGTTCGTTCGACGGCGTGCACCTGGGGCACCAGGCAGTGCTGGCGGAAGTCGCCCGCCGGGCCCGGGCCGGCGGCCGAGCCAGCGCGCTCGTGACCTTCGAGCCCCATCCGCTCGCCGTGGTGAATCCGCAGGCCGCGCCGCCGCTGCTCACCAGCGGGGTCGAGCGGCGCGAGATGCTGGCCCAGCTGCCGGTCGACTACGCGTACTTCCTGCGCTTCGACCACCAGCTGGCCGAGCTCTCACCTGAGGAGTTCGTCCGGAACGTGCTGCTGGCCCGGTGTCAGATGCGGGAGCTGGTGTTCGGCTACGACCACGGCTTCGGCCGGGGGCGGAGCGGAGACGTCGAGACCCTGCGCCGCCTGGGAGCTCAGCTCGGCTTCGCCGTGGACGTGGTGCCGCCCGTGGATCTCGAGGGCGAGCCGATCTCGAGCGGGCGGATCCGGCGGGCCGTCGCCGGCGGCGATCTCCGCACGGCAGCCCGGCTGCTCGGGCGGCCCTACCGGATGACGGGCCGGGTGGTAGAAGGAGAGCGGCGGGGTCGCCTCCTGGGCGTGCCGACCATCAATCTGGGCGATACCCCCGCCGAAAAGCTGTTGCCCCCCGACGGCGTATATGCGGTCTGGGTCGAGTGGCGGGGCGGCCGGGTGGGCGGGATGATGAATCAGGGCGCCAAACCCACGTTCGGCGACGGGCGGCGCTCGATCGAGGCGCACCTCTTCGGCTTCGAGGGCGACCTCTACGGCGAATGGGTGCGGCTCGAGTGGGTCGAACGGCTTCGCGACGTGCGCCGCTTCGGTTCCACTCTCGAGTTGCAGGATCAGTTGGCGCGCGACCGCGCCCGGGCGCAAGCCATTCTCGGCGGCGAGCGCGCGGGGTTGGATTCAGAGCGCGCCAGTCACGCGTAAGCCACGGAACCCACGATGCTCGCTTCGATCCGGAATCGGCTCATTGTCATTGCCCTGCTGGTAGCGGGCTGCATCTTCGCCCTCGTTCCCCGGACCATCACGGTGCGGGCTCGCGGTGAAGACGGGATCATGCACGACAAGCAGGAGAAGCGGGTCCCCCTCAAGTACGGGCTGGACCTGCAGGGCGGCATGCACCTCGCCCTCGAGCTGGACCAGTCCCGCCAGGTCTCGGCCGATCCCAAGCGGGACCTGGAGCTCGCGCTCACGGTGCTCCGGAAGCGGATCGACGAGTTCGGAGTCACCGAGCCGCTCATCCAGAAGGTGGGAGACAACCGGATCGTGGTGGAGCTCGCGGGCATCACCGAGCCGGCGCGGGCCAAGTCGATCGTGCAGCGCAGCGCCTTCCTCGAGTTCAAGATCACCGACAAGAGCCGGGCGCTGGAGAAGGCGCTGCCCGCTATGGACCGGACCCTCCGCGCGCTGGGTATCAGAGGCGTCGATACGGCCGGCCCGAAGCGGCCCTCCGCAGTCGAGCAGCTGCTCGGCACCGATACGGCCAAGAAGGCCGCCGACACCACCAAGAAAGCTGCGACCGACAGCGCCCAGAAGCAGGTCGACACCAGCGCTGTGCCCGGTGGGGTGCTCGAGTCGCTGATTCAGCCGGCGTCGGCGGTCGCGGGCAGCCAGGTTCCCGGCGAGTTCCTGGTTGCCGAGACCGCGTTCCCGCGGGTCGACAGCCTGCTCAACGTGCCGGCCGTGCGGCGTCTGCTGCCCCGGGGGGTCACGCTGCGTTGGGCCGCCGCTCCCACCAGCGTGGGGGTCCAATCGTATCGCTATCTCTACGCCCTCGAGGAGAAGAGCATCGTCACGGGCAGCAATCTGGAGAACGCCCAGGCCCAGCTCGATCCCCTCACCAATGGCCCCATCGTGACGTTCGAGCTCGATCGCGCGGGCGGCCGCAAGTTCGGCGAGGAGACCGGCAAGCACGTCGGCGATTACATGGCCATCATCCTCGACGGCCGAGTGCAGGGACGGCCGCCGGTGATCCAGAGCCGGATTGGCCGGAACGGTCAGATCACGCTCGGCGGTAAGGGACTGCAGGAGGCTCAGGACCTCGCGCTCACCCTCAAGGCCGGCGCGCTACCCATTCCGCTCAAGATCGTGGAGGAACGGCAGGTCGGCGCCAGCCTGGGCGCAGACTCGATCCGGAAGGGAATCACCGCCGGGATCGTCGGCACCGCGCTCGTGATCCTCATCATGGTGGGATACTACCGCCTGAGCGGCGTGCTCGCTGTCCTGGCGCTGGGCCTCTACATCCTGTTCACCTTCGGAGGCCTGGCTGCCGTCGACGCCACGCTCACCCTGCCCGGGCTCGCCGGGTTGGTGCTCTCGATCGGCATTGCCGTGGATGCGAACGTGCTGATCTTCGAGCGGATCCGCGAAGAGCTCGTGCTCGGGAAAACCATCAGGCTGAGCGTCGACGAGGGATTCAAGCATGCCATGAACGCCATCGTCGATTCCAACGTGAGCACGGTGCTCACGGCGCTCTTTCTCTTCCAGTTCGGCACCGGGCCGGTGAAGGGCTTCGCCGTGACCCTGATCATGGGCATCGTCGCCTCCATGGTCACGGCGGTCTTCGTCACCCGCACCTTCTATCTCATCTGGCTGGACCGCCGCCCGGCCATGTCCACTCTGAGCATCTGACGATGACCCGCTTTTTCGCCAACGCCAACTACGATTTCATCGGCGTCCGCAAGTACGCGTATGCGCTGACCGCCGCCATCATCCTCCCGGGGCTGCTGTTCCTCCTCGTCGCCGGCCTCAACTACAGCATCGAGTTCACCGGCGGAACGCTGCTGCAGATCAACAGCAAGCAGCCGGTGGACGTCGCGGCCGTCCGGACCGCGCTGGACCGGAGGGGAGTCCACGGCGCGGAGATCCAGCAGTTCGGCTCGGCCAACGAGTACGTGATTCGGGCTCGGGTTGCGAAGGCAGGCACCGACGCCAACGATACTCAGGCCACTGCCGGCGAGGTGGGCAAGGCGCTCGACAGCGCGGTGGGGCAGGGCAACTACAGCATTCAGCGGACCGAGGCGGTGGGGCCCAAGGTCGGCGGCGAGCTGAGGCAGAAGGCCTTTCTCGCGATCTTCCTCTCCTTCTTCGCGGTGCTGGCCTATCTGGCCTATCGCTTCGAGTGGCGCTTCGGCCTGGCGGCGGTCGCGGCGACGGCCCACGATATCATCGCCACCATCGCGTTCATCGGGGTGATGCGCCTCGAGGTGAGCCTGGTAATAGTGGGTGCGGTGCTGTCGATGGTCGGGTATTCCCTGAACGACACCATCATCATCTTCGACCGGGTACGCGAGAATCTGCGCAAGCACAAGAAGGAGACGTTCGCCCAGATCCTGAACCGCTCGGTCAACGAGACGCTGCCTCGCAGTGTGCTGACCCACGGCACCACTCTCGCCACCCTGACCGCGCTGACGATCTTCGGCGGTGAAGTGATCCGCCCCTTCGCCCTCGTGATGTTCTTCGGGGTGTTTACCGGGACGTTCTCCTCCATCTATATCGCCTCGCCGGTCCTCATGGCGATCGAGCAGCGCTGGCCCGGCCCTGATGTGCGGGGTGCCAAGGCGCCGAGTCCGAAGCCCGGCGCCCCGGCGCCCGCAGCCGTCGGGCGAAAGGCCCGCGCGTAGCGTGCGCAGTAGCGCACGGTACGCGCGCTATTCGCTGTCCGCTATCTGCTATCCGCCGTGGGCTCTCCGGCCTTCGTGCGTCCGGATCAACCAGCGGCAAGCAGCGGACAGCGGCTAGCGGACAGCAGATAGCGGAATGGCGGATAGCGTTCATGCTCTTTGATTCCCACTGCCATCTCTGCGACCCCGCCTACGATCCCGACCGCGAGGCGGTGCTCGAGCGGGCGTGGGCGGCCGGCGTTGCCGGCGTGGTGGTGATCGGAGAGTCGCGCGCCGCGGCGGAGCGCGCCGTCGGTCTCGCCGCCGCGGAGCCCCGGCTCGCGGCCACTGCAGGTCTCCACCCCCACGAAGCCTCCGCCTGGAACCCATCTTACGCCGAGTGGCTCCGACGCATGCTACAGGACCCCGCCGTTGTCGCTGCCGGTGAGATGGGACTGGACTACCACTACGACCACTCTCCCCGTCCGCTCCAGCAGGCCGCCTTCGACGAGCAGCTCGGCATCGCCTCCGCGGCCGGCAAGCCCGCGGTCATCCACGCCCGCGAGGCGGACGATGACGTGGCCGCGGTCCTGCGGAATCACCCTGGCGCCAGCGCGATCCTGCACTCGTTCAGCAGCGGACTCGGGCTCTTGCGGGCGGGGGTGGCTCTGGGCCACTATGTCTCCTTCAGCGGAATGGTGACCTTCCGGAATTGGGTGCTGGACGATGCGATACGGGAGACTCCGCTGGATCGGATACTGATCGAAACCGACGGTCCGTACCTCGCGCCCGTTCCGTACCGTGGATCCCGGAATGAGCCCGCGTACGTGCGTCGCGTGGCCGAGCGGCTGGGTCAAGTGCGAGGCCTCGATCTGGAGACCACCATCGCCGTCACTGGCGCCAATGCGGTGCGGGTTTTCGGAGCGCGCCTGGCACCGCCAGCGGATAGCCGATAGCGGATAGCGGATAGCGCATGGCCGATAGCGTCTAACCCGGAGCCCCTGTGACCACTGTCCCTTCCGACATTGCCATTGCCCAGGCCGCCAGGCTCCGCCCCATCGCGGAGGTCGCCGCTGAGGTCGGTCTCGCACCGGCGGACCTGTTGCCGTACGGGCATACCAAAGCCAAAATCGCGCCCGAGGCGATCGCGAAGCGCCGGCCCTCCGGGCGGCTGGTCCTGGTCACCGGGATCAATCCGACTCCGGCGGGTGAGGGGAAGTCCACGGTGACGATCGGGGTGGCCCAGGCGCTCCGCCGGCTTGGCAAGAAGGTCATCGTGTGCATTCGCGAGCCGTCACTGGGTCCCGTGTTCGGGGTGAAGGGCGGCGCCGCAGGCGGGGGCTACTCTCAGGTCGTGCCGATGGACGAGATCAACCTCCACTTCACCGGCGACTTCCACGCCATCACGTCGGCCCATAACCTCCTCTCCGCGATGCTGGATAACCACCTGCACCACGGCAATGCGCTCGGCATCGATCCCCGCCGCATCACCTGGCCTCGCACCATCGACATGAACGATCGGGCGCTGCGCTCGATTGTGATCAGCCTGGGCGGGATCAATGCCGGGCCGGTGCGGGAGGACCGGTTCGTCATCGTGCCCGGAAGCGAGATCATGGCGATCCTCTGCCTCGCGACCGATCTCCAGGATCTCGAGAAGCGCATCGGTCGGATCATCGTGGGCTACACCCGGGAGCGAAAGCCGGTCACTGCGGCCGAGCTCAAGGCGGCGGGCGCCATGACGCTGCTCCTCAAAGACGCCATCCTTCCCAACCTGGTGCAGACCCTGGAGGGCGGTCCGGTGTTGATTCACGGCGGCCCGTTCGGGAACATCGCGCACGGCTGCAACTCGATCGTGGCGACGCGACTCGGCCTTTCGCTCGCCGATCTCTGCCTAACCGAGGCTGGCTTCGGGGCGGACCTGGGCGGGGAGAAGTTCTTCGACATCAAGTGCCGGTACGGCGGGCTCAATCCTGAGGTCGCCGTCGTGGTTGCTACGGTACGCGCGCTCAAGATGCATGGCGGAGTGAAGAAGGAGAATCTCGGCAAGCCCGACGTCGCGGCGCTCGAGCGGGGTCTGGTGAACCTCGAAGCGCATGTGAAGAACGTGCTGAAGTTCTGCGTCCCGCCCGTGGTCGCCCTCAATCGCTTCGTCTCGGATACCCCGGAAGAGATCGACACCGTGCTTGCGGCTTGCGGCTCGTGGGGCGCCCGGGCGGCGCTGAGCGACGTGTGGGCCAGCGGCGGGGCAGGCGGGGAAGCGGTTGCCCAGGAGGTCCTGAACGTGCTGGCCGAGGGCAAAGCCGACTTCCGGCCGCTCTACGACACGGCTCTACCGATCAAGCAGAAGATCGAGGTCATCGCCCAGCAGATCTACGGCGCCGACGGAGCGGACTTCACCGCCACGGCCAGCAAGGCGATCGAGCAGATCGAGGGGATCGGCTACGGCAATACGCCGGTGTGCATGGCCAAGACCCAATATTCGCTTTCGGACGACGCCACCAAGCTCGGTCGCCCGAGCGGCTACCGGCTCACCGTCCGCGACGCGTACGTGTCAGCCGGCGCCGGATTCGTGGTTGCGCTGGCCGGCGACATCATGACCATGCCGGGCCTGTCCAAGACGCCCGCAGCGGAGGCCATCCGGGTCCACCCGGACGGCACCATCGAGGGACTCTTCTGATGAAGTTCGTGTCCACCGGCGGCGCCCCCAAGGCGATCGGGCCGTACAGCCAGGGCACCATGGTGAACGGATTTGTGTTCACGGCCGGGCAGGTTGCCCTCGACCCGGCAACCGGTGAGGTGGTGCCGGGCGGCGCGGCCCAGCAGACCGAGCGAGTGATGCAGAATCTCGCGGCCATTTTGGAAGCAGCCGGAAGCGGCCTCGACCGGGTGGTGAAGACCACCGTCTTCCTTACCGACATGGCCGACTTCGCCGCCATGAACGAGGTCTATGCCAAAGCCTTCGGCGACCATCGCCCGGCGCGTTCGACCGTCGCCGTGGCCGGCCTGCCCAAAGGCGTCAGAGTGGAGATCGAGGCAATCGCAGTAAGAGGTGAGAGGTGAGCGGTAAGAGGGACACGGTACGCGCGGCATCCCTCTCACCTCTCACCTCTCACCTCTTACCTTCCCACCTGGGGGCGGATCTGTCCTGGTGGACGGGCCGGTCTTCAAAACCGCGATGGAGACGCCTACGGTGGCTCCGGTGGGTTCGATTCCCACACGCTCCCGCCACCCTCGCCCTGGCGGCTCTGCTGGCGGCCCCAGGTCGAGTCGCTGCCCAGGATTCGGTGCTGGTTCGCCCCGACTCTGCTGTGGCCGACACCACCCCGCCGGCCACGGCCACGGACTCGCTCGGCCGCCCCGTTTCCAAGCCGGCCGCCGCCCTGTGGCGCTCGCTGCTCATCCCTGGGTGGGGCCAGGTTCGGCTCGGGCGAAAGCTCACCGCCGGCTTCTTCGTGTTGACCGAGGGCGTCACTCTGGGCCTGGCATTGAAAGCGAACTCGGAGCTCCGCTACCTCCGGCGAACCGGCGCCGATTCCGTGGCCATCAATGACAAGTCCCAGGCACGGGAGGATTGGCTGGTGCTCCTCGCGGTCAACCATCTGCTCGCCGGGCTCGAAGCGTTCATCTCCGCCAACCTCTCCGATTTTCCGGGCGAGCTCGAGCTCCAGCGGGTCCCCCACGGCGTCGGCGCTTCGATGAAGCTTCCGGTGCGCCTGCCATGACCGAGTCCGCTCGCAGCCGCGCGCCGATCGGGGTCTTCGATTCGGGCATCGGCGGGCTCACGGTCGCCAGGGCGATCTACGAGCGGCTTCCCGCCGAGTCGACCATCTACTTCGGCGACACCGCCCGGGTGCCCTACGGTCCCAAGTCGCCGGACACCGTACGTCGCTACAGTCTGGAGATTCTGCGCTGGCTGCTCGCGCAGGGAGTCAAGGCGGTGGTGATCGCGTGTAATACCAGCACGGCCCACGCGCTCGAGGCGCTTCGCGCTGCCTCGCCGGTGCCGGTCGTGGGGGTGATCGACCCCGGAGCCGTTGCGGCTCTCAGAGTGTCGGCTGGAGGCCCGATCGGTGTGATCGGCACGGTGGGAACCATCGCGAGCAACGCTTACGCCAGGGCCATTCATGGTATCTCGCCTGCGGCGCGCGTGGTCCAGCAGGCCTGTCCGCTCTTCGTCCCACTGGTGGAGGAGGGCTGGTTCGATCATCCAGCGGCGGAGCTCGTGGCTGCCGAGTATCTCGCGCCGCTTCGTCAGGCGGCGGTCGATACCCTGGTTCTCGGGTGCACCCACTACCCGCTCCTCAAACCGCTGCTTCAGCGAGTCATGGGATCGGGGGTCCGGCTGATCGATAGCGCCCAGGAGACCGCGAGCGAGCTGGCCCGCGTGCTGGACACCCAGGGCCTTGCCGCTCAGGACGGCAGGCCGGCCGCGCACCGGTTCGCGGTGAGCGACGACGAAGCCCGGTTTCGCCAGGTCGGCATCCGGTTCATCGGTGATCGGTTGGCTGGAGCGGAGGTCGTGCCGATGGGGTGAACTGCCGCAGCTCGGCTCCATCACGGCTGACGACCGCATAGCGGTACCCATCGAACCAGGCGCCGGGGTTGAGGTAGTGGCGGCCGGGGCGGACTTCGACCAGCGCCGCCCGATGGGTGTGCCCCAGCACCAGCAGGTCGATGTCGGAGTGCGCGGCGAGCTGCCGCTCAGCCCACGCGCGTTGTTCAGCCGCAGCGGCATCGACCGATGGACCCTGAAGGCCATGTTCGCCAAACCTGGCGGAGAGGCGGTGCACCAGGGGGAACCCGATCTCCGGGTGCAGGGATCGATAAAGGGCTGAGGCGGCTCGGCTCGCCACCAGTCGCTGGAGCAGGCGGGTGAGCCGCCGGGGGCTTCTCAGGCCGTCGCCGTGGATGGCGACGCCACGCCGGCCGCCCGCCGCGAACTCGAGCCGCTGGGATGCGTACTGAATGCCCAGCTCCCGATTCCAGAACTCGATCCCCCAGCGGTCGTGATTGCCCCCTACCATGAAGATCGGCAGGCGGCGTCCGAGTGCGGCCAGCGCGGCGGCGGTCTGGAAGGCGTGGCGCGGGACTACCGTCCGGTAGCCAAACCAGAACTCGAATACGTCGCCGTTCAGGAGCAGGGCGTCGCCCAGCGAGGGAACCACGTCGAGAAATTCGAGCAGCGCAGCTTCGACCGCTGGCGGGGCGTATCCAAGGTGGGCGTCCGAGACGACGACGAGGGTGTCTCCCAGCACGGGCGGAAACATGCCGAGGTCGAGATGAGCGGGCAACCTGTGCCGCACGGCGTGTGCGAGGTGCTCGTGCGGGTAAACTACTCGGAGATCGATCAGATGGGCGTGGTGTACCACGCCCGCTATCTGGTGTGGCTCGACATTGCGCGTTGCGAGTATCTGCGACGCACCGGTCTGAGCTATCGCGAGCTCGAGGCCTCCGGATTGCACCTGGTCGTCGGGGAGGTCGGCATCCGCTACCGCCAGTCCGCCCGTTATGATGATCCTGTTCGGATTCGTTGCTGGGTGCGCGAGGTGGCCTCTCGGCGGGTGGTGTTTGGCTATGCGGTCGAGCATGCCGAAGACGAACGGCTGCTCGCCACGGCGACGGTCGCACTCCATCCGCTCGACGCTCGGATGGTGCTGTGCCGGCTGCCCGATGGCCTGGCCCGCCGGCTGGTCGTGGTGCCGGACCCGGTGCGGCTTTGACTTCGGGGCCTCCCCGGGTACCTTCGCACTCACCCGACTCCGCGAGCACTGCCCGGTGTGCGAAAGGCTCTAGATGAGAAGGCGCAGCTTACTCCTGCGGCTCGGCGCCGCGGCTGGTCTCGGCGTCGTTGGCGGGTGTCACCCGGCGCCGGGACCGCTCCTGCCGGTAGCGGCAGCGCCGGTGTCCCCCCAACAGGTAGCGACCTGGGTCCAAGCCACCGTCCCGCCCGATTCGCGTCTCCTGCGCTTCAAGTGGCTCTTTCGGGACGAGCGCTCCAGCGCCGGCGGGCGGGGCAGCGCGCGCATCGCCCCGCCCGACTCGTTGCGGTTCGATATCGCCGGGCCGTTTGGCAGCAATCCGGCTGCGGCGGCGGTGGTGGGTGACTCGGCTATCTGGGTCCGACCGGAAGACGTGATCAAGAAGCTGGTCCCGAACTATCCGCTGATGTGGGCCTTGCTGGGCGTGGCTCGGTTTCCCGATTCAAGCGCAGTGCTGCGCGGACTCAGCGAGGACGGCACGACCATGTGGCAGTACGCCCAGGGCTCCGACACCGTCGAATACGTGCGTAGCAGCGGAACCCCCGGCAAGCTCATCGCCGAGGTGCGGCAGGCGGGCAAAGTCGTCGGCCGCGCCGAAACCCGGCTGGCCCCCGACGGCTTCCCGGCGAGCGCCCGGCTCACCGTGCCGTCGGTGCCCGCCAGGCTCGACCTGACCTTTCTCTCGAGCGCTCGGAGCGCCCGCTTTGCGCCGGATACCTGGCAGCCTGCTCAGCGGCATTAGCGCCCTCCTTCTCACCGGTTGTCTGTACGGCTTCGCGGGCGGCGGGCTGCCGCCCGGCATCAGGACGGTCGCGGTGCTACCATTCGACAATCTGACTCCCGAACCGACCCTGACCCAGGAAGTACAAAACGCGGTGCGGGATGCCGTGCAGGGACGCCTTGGCCTCCGCCAGGCCGGCGAGGCCTCGGCTGACGCCATCGTGCGCGGATCGATCCAGCGCTATGAGCCAGACCTCCCGGTTGCGTATCAGGGAACCCAGACAAATCAGGTCGACGTCACCCGGCGCCTGGTCCAGATCACCGTCACGGTGGAGATCGTCAATCAACGGAGCGGAAAGACGTTGTGGCAGCGCTCGGGCCTTTCCCTGCAGGGGGATTACAGTCCCGGCCAGGAGCAGGACGGTCGCCGCAAGGCTTACGACCAGCTGGTGACAAACATCGTCGAAGGAGCGCAATCCCAATGGTGAGCTCCTCCCGCGGTAGTCGCAGGGGTGGCAGCACCCTCGGTTGCCTGGTCTCGCTGCTCGTCTTCGTCGCCGCGCTCTACTACGGCATCCACATCGGCGAAGTCTATTGGCGCTACTACCAGATCCTCGACGAGATGAAGGTCAACGCCCGGCTGGCGCCCAACCTTGCCGACGACGTGATCCAGCGTCGCCTCCAGGCCAAGGTTCAGGAGGTCTTCGACGATGGTATCGCGATGAAGTTCAAGATCAGCCGTGGCGGCCGCTCGCGTACGATCACGATCGAGACCCAATACCGCGACAGCGTGAGTCTGCCGCTCTTCAAGCGCGGCTTCGAGCTCAAGCCGAAAGCCGAAGAGCCGATCTGAGAGCCGTGCCGCGTCCTGACGGTCGTTCTGCTGATCAGCTGCGTCCCCTGGTGCTCGAACGGGCCGCCAACCCGTATGCCGAGGGCTCCTGCCTCATTCGCATGGGCGGGACGCTGGTACACTGCACGGCGACGGTCGAGCCGGGTGTGCCGGGGTTCAAGAAGGGCAGCGGGGAGGGCTGGGTAACGGCGGAGTACGCCATGCTGCCCCGCGCCACGCTCGAGCGGACGCCGCGCGAGCGAACCGGGCCGGGCGGCCGAACCCAGGAGATCCAGCGGTTGATCGGGCGCTCGCTGCGGGCGTCGATGGCCACCATGGCGTTCGGCGAATTCACCATCCGGGTGGATTGCGACGTGCTCCAGGCTGACGGCGGCACCCGGACGGCCAGCATCACCGGCGGGTGCGTAGCCCTGGCCGACGCCTGCGGGTGGCTCGCCGAAAAGACCAAGATCGCATCACCGTTCGGCCGCCTGGTCTCGGCCATCTCAGTCGGGATCGTCGAACGCGAGCTCCGGGTCGACCTGGCGTATCTGGAAGATCGCGACGCCGGGGTCGACGCGAATGTCGTCATGCTCGAGCCGGCCCAATTCGTCGAGGTGCAGGGGACCGGAGAGCACGGGACGTTCAGCCGGGCCGAACTCGGCATCCTGCTGGACCTTGCCGAGCGGGCTTGCACCGAGCTGTTCGCCGCACAGCGGCGGACCCTCGGCTGGTGAGGCTGCTGGTCGCTACCCGCAGTCCGGGGAAGCAGCGGGAAGCGCGCCGTCTGCTGGCCGCGGGAGGGCTCGACGCGCTATTCCCGGACGACGCTGGAGTCCCCCCCAACCCGGCGGAGGAGCGCCTGGAGCTGGCCGACAGCTTCGAAGCCAACGCCCGCGCCAAGGCCGAGTATTTCGCCCGGCGCACCGGCCTGGCCACCGTGGCCGACGACTCCGGCCTCGAAGTCTTGGCACTGGGAGGACTCCCGGGCGTGCGGTCGAAACGCTGGGCGGCGGTCACAGCCAGCGGGGAGGAGCTCGACCAGGCTAACAACGCCGAGTTGCTCCGCCGGCTGCTAGGCGCTCCGCCCGCGCGGCGCCGAGCGCGCTATCGCTGCGTGCTCGCCTATCTGGCTGCGCCCGATGCGATCCCGGAGTTGTTCGAGGGCAGTTGCAGCGGAACGATCCTCGACGCGCCGCGCGGTAGCGGCGGGTTCGGTTACGATCCGCTGTTTCTCTCGGACGATCTGGGGAAGACCTTCGGCGAAGCCGATGAGGTCGAGAAGGACGCGGTGAGCCATCGGGGGCGAGCCTTTCGAGCCCTCGCCGACCGGCTCGCCGGCGGTTAGCTCCAGCTATCTTTCTGCCCGCACGGTTCCGCTGTGTCACACGGGTCCAGCGCAAGCGTGCATGCGGGGTGTGGCGCAGTCCGGTAGCGCGCCTGCTTTGGGAGCAGGAGGTCCCGGGTTCGAATCCCGGCGCCCCGATTGGCCGAAACGAAAAGCCCTGCGCGGGTCGGCGGGTGGGCCCGTTCTTCTTCGCCCGACCGCTACGGCCCCGCAAGGGCCGAGGCAATGGCGGCCATCAGCTGATCCCATGAGAAGGGCTTGCCCAACAGGTGGACCGCCCCCAGCGACTTGGCGTGGCGGACCAACTCGAGGTCGCTGACGACCAGGCTGCCCGACATGGCGACGATCGGCACCGTTGCGCCCTCGGCCCGCAGGCTGCGGATCAGCTCGAACCCGGTCATGTCCGGCATGGCAACGTCCGTCAGGACGATATCAGCACCCCAATCGTGCCAGACGCCGAGGCCCGCGGCTCCGCCATTGGCCTCGCGCACCTCGTGCCCGGCGGTCGTGAGCATACGGACGACCGCACGGCGAGGCAGGTCGTCGTCGTCGATTACGAGTATCCGCGCCATCCGGCAGCGGTGAGATCATGGGGTCAAGGAGGGTGCCGAAATCTGGATCTGGCGACCGGCCTCCGCCAGGGCAAAGCCTAGCGCGACACCGGGCTGGCGTGAGGCAGGCCGCAGCAGAGAGGAGCAGGGGTTCGCATACTCCACACGTCGTCGGCCCGTAAGGTGATTTCCGCCTCCGCCGGCGGCTCGTACAGGGTGAAGGGGCACTTCGAGTCGGGTCGGGCTCTCGAGTCCGGCCCGATTTGTTTTTGCGTGCCGTACCGCTATATCGCGAGTCCCGGCCGCCCTCGAAGCCCTCGAAGCTGCGCTAGTGGCCCACTGTGCCAATAAGGACCAGATCCACGTCCGCCTGGTGCGTGGCCAGCACGGCGAGTGCCGACGGCGCGTCGGCCGCTTCGAGTACCCGACAACCCTTCTTAGCCAGGATGCGCTTCGTGGTCCGGCGCACCAGATCAGCCTTGTCGACCACGAGAACCGTATAGGACGCCACAGCCACGGGCCTCCGAGTGGTAATGGAGAGCGCTCAACCCTCGGCTATATCGAGCCGAGTGCGCGGGCGGGACCGTGAGCGTGCTCACCCGACCCTTCGACGCGGTTTGTGACCGGAAGGGACACTGCGCGAGCGGCACCAGAATGCGCTCTGGCGCGTCGGTAAAGCCTGCCGCTGGCCGATCGCGGCTGCGTGTGAGAGTTCTCTTGAATGCTTGCCTGAACCCGAGCCCGTACCTGACATTGGGATTCTGCGAACTGGTTGCCTCATGACCCTCGCCGACGCTCTGCTTCGCTTGGCTGCCGCAACGCTGGTCGGCGGCGCCATTGGTCTGAACCGCGACCTGCGGGGCAAGCCGGCCGGGGTGCGTACTCATGCGCTGGTCGGCTTGGGCTCGGCCGTGGCTATGGCGGTTGCAGCGTCACTGCTCGAGGGCGAGCCCGACCCGGGCGCTGTGAGCCGAGTGATTCAGGGCATCATCACCGGGATTGGTTTCCTCGGGGCCGGGGTAATCCTGCACCGCGGCGGAGACGGCGGCGTTCGAGGCCTCACCACAGCGGCCTCGATCTGGGTGGTGGCCACGCTGGGGGTTGCGTGCGGAGCGGCCCAGTGGGCTCCGGTGCTGGTTGGAACCGGCCTCACGCTGGTGGTGCTCTTGCTCGGAGGGCCCTTCGAGCGACTGATGCATCGGCTTCGGGGGAACCAGCCTGACCAACAAAAAATCGCCGCTGGTCCGCCACCCCCGACCGGTTAGGGCTTACCCCGCCGAGCAGCGCGCTCCTGTTCATCCTTGAGTTGGCGCTCGATAGCCTCGTTCATCTCAGCCGAGCGACGGCGGCGTGCGGCGACCAGACCGCAGACGGCAACGTCGTGCGGGCCGGTCATGAGGCACTCGGCGGCGGGCTTGTGAGTGGTGAGCTCAACCATGCGGCCAATATAGCCGCGAAGGACTTTTGGCCCGCGCACCGACAGCCTCGTTCCTCGGCGCCGCCGACGCGTAGCCCGCTCGGACCACGGCCAGGCCGCGGACGTTCCCCACGCCGCCCGACGTGCCTAAGTTGTTGTCAGTCCTCCACGCGCCCGTAGCTCAGCTGGATAGAGCATCTGCCTTCTAAGCAGAGGGTCGGAGGTTCGAGTCCTCCCGGGCGCACTCTTGAGCGACGATCAGGCGGTGCGACCGCGATTCTCGCCGCCGGTTCCCTCCAACGCCAGCGTGTTGATCTCGGTCTCGGCCAGCTCCGAGAGCAGCCGATCGGCCGCCTCTTCCTCCTCCAGCGACTGCTCCACCAGCTGGGCGACATCGCTCAGGCCCAGGAGGGAGGCGTAGCTCCGAATACAGCCGTAAGCCGCGATCTCGTAGTGCTCGACTCGCTGGGCGGCGGCAATCAGGCCGGCGTCAATCACCGCGCCGGGGCCCTCTTCATCGAGGAGATCCTCGCCCTCCTTGAGGATCCCCTCCATGCCTTTGCAGCGCTTGCCTTTGGGGTTTCCCCCCAGTTGCTCGAAAATCTGGTCGATGCGCTCGACCTGCTTTTCCGTCTGCGCGAGGTGCTTTTGGAAGGCCTCCTTGAGGGCTGGGGTCGAGGCGGCCTTGGCCAGCTTTGGAAGCGTCTTCATCAACTGATTCTCCGCGTGGTACACGTCGCGGAGCTCTTCGACCATGAGGTCCTGCAGGTTATCGATCGACATACGGTCCTCCTCGCGGGCTGCGCGGGCGGGGTTGACGAGCTCGGCAACGTCGGCCGCATGCGTCACGCTCAGGGCCGAGGGACCGAGGGTTCGTGGGACCTGCGAGTGTAGGGTGGTGAGCCGCGGGGGCGCAATCACCGAAGAGGCCGAGGCGGTGGGCAGGGGTTGACTCTGGCGGCTCCTTCGGTACATTGTCGGTCCCGCGTAAAAACCGTGGCAAGTTGGGGTGAAAACAGCACCTTCGCACTTGACCCAGGTTGCGGAGCCAGTTATTGTTATGGGCTGTCGGCCAATGTGGCCGGCCCACGCTCTTTGACAAGTGACGTGAGCAGAGGTGTTATGGGGTGCGGACCCTCAGATCCGGTCGGACGCAGAGGCCGATCGGGAAGGGTACGAAACTCTGTCAACACGTGATTCGGACGACAGAACCAGGTCGTTCGGACTAGAGCTGTATCAGACTGTTCATCATTGGAGAGTTTGATCCTGGCTCAGGACGAACGCTGGCGGCGTGCCTAACACATGCAAGTCGAACGGGACCGGGGGCAACTCCGGTTCAGTGGCGAACGGGTGCGTAACACGTGAGAAATTTGTCTTTCGGTGGGGGATAGCCGGCCCAACGGCCGGGTAATACCGCGTACGCTCTTCGGGGGGCATCCCCTGGGGAGGAAAGCAGCAATGCGCCGAAAGAGAATCTCGCGGCCTATCAGCTAGTTGGTGGGGTAACGGCTCACCAAGGCGACGACGGGTAGCTGGTCTGAGAGGATGGCCAGCCACATTGGGACTGGAACACGGCCCAGACTCCTACGGGAGGCAGCAGTGGGGAATCTTGCGCAATGGGCGAAAGCCTGACGCAGCGACGCCGCGTGTGGGATGACGGCCTTCGGGTTGTAAACCACTGTCGGGAGGGACGAAGCTCTGACGGTACCTCCAAAGGAAGCACCGGCTAACTCTGTGCCAGCAGCCGCGGTAATACAGAGGGTGCGAGCGTTGTCCGGAATCACTGGGCGTAAAGGGCGCGTAGGCGGCCCGATAAGTAGGGGGTGAAATCCTGTGGCTTAACTGCAGGGCTGCCTCCTAGACTGTCAGGCTTGAGCACGGTAGAGGCAGATGGAATTCCCGGTGTAGCGGTGGAATGCGTAGAGATCGGGAAGAACATCGGTGGCGAAGGCGGTCTGCTGGGCCGTTGCTGACGCTGAGGCGCGACAGCGTGGGGAGCAAACAGGATTAGATACCCTGGTAGTCCACGCCGTAAACGATGGACACTAGGCGTCGGGGGGAGCGACCC